>JBMOIG010000017.1:0-48334 GCA_049317445.1 Myxococcota bacterium
GGTCGGGCGAGTCGAGCGATACCGAGGCATAGCCCAGGCGCACACGGTCCAGCTTGCGCGCCACCTCGGGTGTCACCAACCCACCGTGGGTGTTCAGGTTTGTCTGCACCCCCAGACCACTCGCCTCGCCCAGCACATCCATCACGTGGCGGTACAGCAGGGGCTCGCCCCCCACGACGCCCAGAAACAGCACGCCGTGACGCGACAGCTCGCGGACCACGTGCAGCGCGGCGTCGAGGGGCGGCGGCGGATGCGGCGGACGGTAGCCAGGCAGTCCGACGTGACAGGTGGTGCAGCGGCCATCGCACGCCGCCGTGACCTGAAACACCGCACACGGCAAGGGCTTGCGCGCGCCCAATGGCCCAGCCAGCCGCAAGCCCAGGTGGTGGACCAGCCGGCCGGCGACCCGGGGCACGCGCGTCAACATCGGGGCAACCTGACGGGAATGCCCGCCCCACGCAGCGCTTCCTTGACCTGACGAATCGTCAGCGTGCCGAAGTGGAAGACGCTGGCCGCCAGCACCGCTGCGGCGTGACCCTGCACCGCGGCATCGACGAAGTCCTGCAGCGTGCCCGCGCCGCCGCTGGCAATCACCGGGACCGGCACCGCGTCGGCCACCAAGCGCAACAGCTCGCAGCCAAAGCCCGCCCGGGTGCCGTCGGCGTCCATGTCGTTCAGCAGCAGCTCGCC
This sequence comes from Myxococcota bacterium, assembly GCA_049317445.1. Lineage (GTDB taxonomy): Bacteria > Myxococcota_A > UBA9042 > UBA9042 > UBA9042 > CAJBNH01. The sequence goes on from JBMOIG010000017.1 coordinate 691, forward strand.
CGCGCCCAACGCGGCGACCTTGCTTGCGAATCCCAACGCATCGACCCCCGTCGCCTGACGCCCGCCGTGGGTGGTCAGCTCGAAGCGACCGTCGACCCGCCGCACGTCCAGCGACACCACGATCGCCTGTGATCCAAACTGGTTGGCCGCCCTCGCCACCAAGTCGGGGTCTCGCAGCGCCGCCGTGCCAATGCTGACCTTGTCGGCACCTGCCAACAGCACCGTGCGCATGTCGTCGGTCGACCGCAGACCACCGCCGACCGTGAACGGGATGAACAGGCGACGCGACACGCGCTCGACCAGATCCAGCAGGATGTCGCGGCCTTGGTCGCTGGCGCGGATGTCCAGAAAGGTCAGCTCGTCGGCGCCCTCTGCGTCATAGCGGCTGGCCAACTCGACGGGGTCGCCCGCATCGCGAAGCCCCAGGAAGTTCACGCCCTTGACGACGCGTCCGCCCTCGATGTCCAAACACGGAATGACGCGGCGGGTCAGCATGGCGCCCCCAACCGCGCGGCCAGCAACCGCAATCCCGCGTCGCCCGACTTCTCGGGGTGGAACTGGGCGGCGAACAGGTTCTGGCGCTGCACCGCGGCCACGAACGGCACCCCGTAATCCGCCTGACCCACCACCACCGACGGGTCGACCGGCACTGCATGGTACGAGTGCACGAAGTAGAAGTGCGTGCCGTCGGGCAGCGCGTCCAGCGGCGACCCGGAACGCAGGACCTTCACGTCGTTCCAGCCGATCTGCGGCACCTTCTGCGGCGCCCGGAACGCGACATTGGTGCCCTGCAGCAGCCCCAACCCCGGCACGCCCGGCGCCTCGTCGCTCGACTCGAACAGCAACTGCAACCCCAGACAGATCCCCGTGAAAGGCGTGCCGGCCTCGACGACTTGCCGCAGCACGCGGTCCAAGCCGGTCTCGCGCAGTCGCTGCATCGCCTGACCGAAGTGGCCCTGACCCGGAAACAGCACGTGGTCGGCCGCGCGCACGACGTCAGGGTCCGCCGTCACCTGCACGACAAAACCCAAGTGCTCTGCGGCCTTGCAGACGCTGCCGACGTTGCCGGCGCCGTAGTCGATCAGCGCGATGCGGGGGCCGTCAGCCATCCAGCGCTCCCTTGGTCGACGGCACCTCACCGCCTGCCCGGGGATGGATCGCGACGGCAAGCTCCAGGGCGCGCGCGAACGCCTTGAACAGACACTCGATCTTGTGGTGGTCGTTCTCGCCGCGCTCCAGCGTCAAGTGCACCGTCGCCCCCAGCGCAATCGCCAGCGCCTGGAAGAACTCGTGGACGAGGTCGGTGTGCAGATCGCCAACTTTCTCGTTGCGAAACGTAGCCTTGAACGTCAAGTGCGGCCTGCCCGACAGGTCGATCGCGCAGTCGGCCAGAGCCTCGTCCATCGGAAAGCGAAACGCCCCGGTGCGCCAGACGCCGCGGCGGTTGCCCAGCGCCTCGCGGATCGCCCCACCGATCACGATGGCCGTATCTTCGACGGTGTGGTGCTGGTCGACGTGCAGGTCGCCGCGAATGGTCACGTCGAGGTCGATGTGCGCGTGCCGCCCCAGCGCCTCGAGCATATGGGCGAAGAAGCCGATCTCGCAGTCGATTCGAGTCTTTCCCACGCCGTCCAGATGGACAGTCGCCTGAATCTGCGTCTCGCGGGTGTCGCGCTGCACATGCCCACGCCGACCGCTCGCCGTCACTTCCGCAGCCATGCCAGCACCTCCTCGACACCGCCGAATACCGCCCACGCCCCCGCCTGATACAGCCGCTCGCACAGCCCGTCGTTCCAGTCCGCCCCTGCCGGCAGCACGCCGATGGGCAGCACACCAGCCGCCACCGCCGCGCGCATGTCGTCCACGCTGTCGCCCAGATAGGCCGCGGTCGCCGGGATCGCCTTCAAGTCCTTCAACGCTTGCAGGATTCCGTCAGGGGCCGGCTTCTGCGCCGTCATGTCTTCCATCGCCACGACGACCGGCCACGCGCCCGGCACGCCGTGACGCTGCAAGGTCCACAGCGCCTCGACCCTGGGCCGCCCCGTGACGACGCCGGTGCGGAAGCGGTCGACCGTCCACACCAGGTCCTCGGCCGACAGTCGGAATGGCTCGCCGGCAATCAGGCCGTCGCCGTCGTCGCCCCAGTACAGCGACTGGAATGCGTCGACGACTTCAGCGTGCGGCACCACTCCGCCAAGGTTGGCGATCAGGGCCGCGGTGCAGTCCCAGTCGTTGTTCAACCCGCCGCCGCGCTTCAGTTCCTCGACCCGCTGTGGCGTCACCCGGGCCACCGTGTCTTGCGACGCACCATAACGCGACAGCAACGCACGAGCAGTGCGCAGGATGGCCTGACGGTAGCTGTCACGCACATCGGCCAGCGGGCCGTCCAGGTCGAACAGCAGCGTCTCGACCTGCGGCGAAGGCAGCAGCACCTTGCGCAAGGCTCCGAGACAACGCTGCATTTGTTCCCGCGATCCGATCGCGATCCGCGCCCAGCCGTCCAGCGTCGGGTGGCTGCCCGTGCGATTGCGGATCAGGATCCCCTCGGCACGCAGGGACTTCTCGCAGGCCGCAGCCTTGTCGCCCAAGTGCGCCAGCAGGAAGTTCGCGTGCGACGGACCGACCCGCACGCCCAGCTGTGTCAGGCGCCGTGCAAATTCGGCCCTCGACACGGTGACTTCGGCCACGTGGTCGGCGATCTCCTGCGGGTGGTGCATCACGGCCAGCGACGCGACGATGGCCGCGCGGTTGACGTTGAAGGGGTTCAGCACACGCCGGATCGCCTCGATGTTCTGCGCCTGCGAGAGCACCGCCCCGGCCCGCAAACCGGCCAAACCGGCCACCTTGGAAAATGACCGCAGCACGAACAACTGCGGATACTTCGGGATCAGATCGGCGACCGTCAGGCCCACGAAGTCCGCATAGGTCTCGTCGACCAGCACCGGGCAGGTCACCCGATCCAGCGTCGCCACGATGGCCTCGCGAGGGATCAGGGTGCCAGTCGGATTGGCGGGCGTGACCAAGGCGACCATGCCAAGACCAGGTCCAAGCGCGGCGAACCAGGCGTCGCGGTCAAACGCAAAGTCGGGGCCAAAAGCCACGCGCCGCAAGGGGTTGCCGTACAGCCTGGCCCATACCGGAAACATGTCGAACCCGGGGTCGTGGGTGGCAAGGGCGGTCCCCGGCATCAGGTGTGCCTCGCAGATCGCCTTGATGGCCTCGTCTGCCCCCGAAGTGCAGGTGATCTGGTCGGGCTGCACGCCGAATGCCCGCGCCGCCGCAGCGTGCCACTCGGCATAGACGGGATAGGTGGCGATGGCGGCAGGCGTCAGGTCGCTGCGTAGGGCCTCGAGCACGAATTCCGGAGCGCCGCCGGGGTGTTCGTTGACGTCGAGGCGAAGCAGGCTCGCCCGCTCCCAGGTCGGAATTCGGTACGGCGACGCGGCGTCCAAGCAAAGCCGCGAGGGCAGAAAGCCCCCAGACTCGGTGCGAGCATCGCAGCCAGTCGTCACGGAATCACCTTGCGCAGCTCGGTTTCGAGGATGTCGGTCGCGCCCAACCGCTTCAGTTCGGGGATCAGCCGTGCCACCTGCGCGCGCCGCACCGCCACCTTCACGGCATAGCCGTTCTGGCCGTACAGCTGCGACACGGTCGGCGACTTCATCGCGGGCAGCGTCGCCACCAGCGCCCCCAACTTCGACTCTTCAATGTTCATTTCGAGCATGACGCGGTCGCGGGCGTCCAGCACTGCGCGCATCAGCAACATCAGTTCCTCGATGACCACGCGGCGCTCTGGGTCTGCCATCGCGCTGGGGTGCGCCACCACTCGGGTGGTCGACTGCAGCAGCGTGTCGGCGATGCGCAGGCCGTTCTCGACCAGCGTGCGCCCCGACGCGGTGTTGTCGACGATGAGGTCGGCGTCCTCCGGCGGAAACACTTCGGTCGCGCCATAGCTGCGCATGAAGTGGTAACGGACGTTGCGGGCTTCCAGCCAGGAGCGCGTCAAGTGTTCGTATTCACTGACGACCACCACACGCTCGCGGGAGAACAGCTCGTCCAGGTCGGTGGCCGCCGGCACCGCAGCGACGATGCGGACCGGGTCGAAGCCCAAGTCCAGCAGCTCGACGACGTCGGCCTGGCTCTCACGCACCCAGTCGTGACCGGTAAAGCCGAGGTCGTGAGCCCCCAAACCGACCAGCGCGGCGACGTTCTGCGCCTTCAGCACTTTGACGCTCAAGCGGTCGTCACTGCACTCGGGGCGATAGGCGCGGTCGGGCATGCGCAGCGAGATGCCGCAGTCGGACAGCAGGGCGTGGACTCGGTCGAAGATGCGACCTTTCGGCAGGGCGACTTTCAGCATCGTGCAGGCTCGGTTGCAAGAGTTTGGTGTGGGCGTGGCCCGAAGGGTGCGGGAGTCTAGGGTTGCCGTCCGGTGATGTCCACACAAGTCCGTGCAGACGACAGCGGTTACCCATGGGTATCCAGTGGATGCGTCGCCCGCGACAAGACGCCGCGCCCCTTGCCGAATCGCCGATGTTTGCGCCATTTGCGGCGGGGCGTAGACTTGGCGACTGCGCACCACGCGCCGTGTCCCGTCATGCCGTAGGAGCACCGATGCTCGCTCGTGTCTCCCCCCATGCCCGCTGGACGTTCGGCCTGTGGCTGGCCGCGTGCCTCGCCTTCTTGGTCGGCTGCAGCAGCGCGCCTGTCGCCGACGTCGATGCCCCCGTCGCGTCGCGTGTCCCTGCCGACATCGACGACGCCGTTGCACTAGCCCGCGAGCAGTTGGCCGCCGCCGTGCCGGGTCCCGACGCCGACAACGCCCGTGGTCGCTTGGCGCAACGTCTGGACGAGGCCGTGGACCACTACGTTCAGGTCGGCGACGAACGCCTTGTCGCTCACGACATTTCCGGCGCCGAGCAGGCGTATGCCAAGGCGGCCGCGTACATGGCCGACGACCCCCGCGTACGCCAAGCGCGAGACCGCGCCGCCGATGTCCGCACGCAAGCGGCCAACATCATGGGCAACATCCGTGTGCGCACCCAGCGGTTGGCCGGACGAGAGGGCTCGACCGAAGACCGCCCAGAATGGCAGGCGCTGCTGGCGGACATGGAGTGGCTGTTGAGCTGGCCGGATGTGCATCCCGATGCGGCGGAAGTGGTTCGGCAGGCGGCGCCGTCCGCAGCCAAGCAGCTGGTGGCCTATGCACGTCAGCTTGCGGCACTGCAGGAGTTCGCCAACGCGGTGGTGCAGATCGACGCTGCGCTGCGCTGGCAACCGGGACACATCGAGGCGATGGGTCTGCGGGCAGAGCTGGTGGCAGCGGTCGAAGCGATGAGTCTCGTGCAGCAAGGCAATGAGCGGCTGGCCGCGGGTCGACCTGACGAAGCGGTGGCGCTGTTCCAGCAGGCGACAGAGCGCAGCGCACTGGTGACGGATGCGCGGCAGGGCCTGATCGAGGGACGGCGACAGTGGGGCCTGCGACTGCTTGCCCAAGCCCGGGCGACCGACCCCAAGTCGGCACTGACGCAAGCGATCGCGCTTGTGGCTGGCGTGCGGGCTCTGGGGGCCGACGACCCGACCTTGCAGGCGGACACCGACGCGCTTGCCAAGCAGCTCAACGCGCTGGCGTTGGCGAGGCTGAGCCCGCGGATCGCTTTGGCAAAGCAGAAGAGGCTGCCGGGCGCGTTGTTTGTGTACTCGCGGCTGGCGGCTCAGCTGCAGCCCGGCACCAAGGATCTGGTCAAGCAGCAGCGAGCGGCCGACAAGGCAATCCTGGGCCTGGTCGAGTTCCGCATCGGGCTCAAGACCGACAAGCTGCCCAAGACGGCACCGTCAGAGGTCATGGCCATCCTGCTTGACCGCCTGACCCAAGGACTGAATCCGGCCGGGCCAGAGGCGGGACACGTCGTACTGGCCACCAAGGGCGGCAAGTCCGCGGCCATCCTGAAGATTCTGCTCCCGGTGTTCGATGTGCGCCGCCAGACGACGCCGGAGGAACGCAGCAAGCCGTACCTCGATGGTATCGTGCAAGTGGACAACCCGGGCTGGTTTGAGGCGCAGGGCGAGAAGACTGCGGCGCTGGCCCAACTCAACGCCGCCTCCGACGCGTTGCGGCCGCTGCTGGACCAACTGAACAAGAGCGAGGCGGCGCTGTTCCAGCTGCAAGAGCAGCTCGAGGCCCTGCACAAGAAGATCCGCGACGAGGATCAGGCTTGGTACACCGACAAGCCGACCCCGTGCACCGACAAGACGCTCGACTGCCCGCAGACCCGCGCGCATCAGCGCTGGGCGGCCAACCTCGAGTTCTACACGCAGCAGATCGACAAGGAAAACAAGCGGCTGGAGAAGCTGGCCCCCGACGTCGCACGCCGACAGGCTGAGGTCGACAAGGCCCAGAAAGCGTTTGACCGAGCCGAGAAGATCGCCCACGAAACGCCTTCGATGACGCCCAGCGAAGTCTGGATGACGCACACGTATCGCGTCCTTCGCCACGAGCTGCATCTGGTCGCTGAGATGGAGCTCACGCTGCTGCTGGGACGCAAGACCCTGGCCACGGGCCGCAACGCCGTGGAAGATCGCCGTTCCGACTACGAAACCGACGCCGTGCTGGTGCGTGGTCAGGTGCTCGAGAACCAGCGGCTGCCCCAGCTTCCCGCGAACCCGCAGCTGGTGACGCAAGCGATCGACCAGCTGCTGGCCGTAGCACTGCCGCCGATTGCCGCGGCGCTGCGGACCCAAGCCGAGCCGTTCGTGCGCAAGGCCGCGGCGGCGAAGACAGATCTGGAGCGCGTGCACTGGCTTGCGTTGGCCGCTCTGTCGCCCCACGGCATGTCGCCTGAGGCCCATGCGCAAGCGGTTGCCGAGCTGGTGGAGCTGACCGGCTACGACGCGGTCGCCGGACGACTGGTGGCCGACCGGTTGAAGCTTCCCTGACAGTTGGAGGGGACGAGGCGACTGGCCGTCGAGGCGTTGCGGGCGCTCGCGGGAGCCGTGGGTGCGACGTAAATGACAGAATTTCGGGCGTGAACAGATCAGCCACGCCACTCAGGACACGGCGCAAGACAAACCCACCGGGCGACCAGCGCCCGTTCGGACGGAGGACCGCCTCTACAGAGGCTAGTTCTTCTCGGCCGCCAGCTGCATTTCCTTCGCCTTGGCGTAGGTCTGGCAGGTCAGGTCGTGGGCGCAGGTCAGACCGTCGGCGCAGTCCGACCGCCTCTGACACGTCTGGCCTGCCTGGCCCGCCGTGGATTTCTCGCAACCAGCAAGCCCAGCCATCGAAACGAACACCATGCACATCAGGAGCCACTTCATGGGACACCTCCTGAGGCGTAGCTTAGCATTTGTTTACAGATCTGCGTGACGTCTTTTTTGTGAAGATTTCATCGGAGGTTGCGGCACGCCACGACCAGCATGTTCAGGGCGTCGGCAAGGAATTCGGCGCACAGCTGGAGACGCCCGCGCCCACCAGCGTGTAACCGGAATTCGCGATGACCTTGGTGACCTCACCCGTATCGGAGGCCAGCTTCCACACCGCGCTGGAGGCGTCGAAGCCCGACTTGAAGAACAGGTAGAAGTCGCCTCCCCACCAAGCAAACGCCCAAGCCTGTACGCCTGAGAAACCCTGCGCTGGCAGGGGGAAGGTGAAGTCTGTCGCGGCCGTCTGGACGTTCAGCTTGCGCACGCTGGGTGGAGTGGTCGAGGGGAAGAAGGCCCAAAGCTGGCCCACGCCGTTGCCCGTCAGGTCGGGAGAACCGGGGCCGCTGTTCAACGAACCGATCTTCGTCACCGTCAGGTCCGGGAACGACACCTTGCCCAACGACCCCGTGCCACTGCTGAATTGGCCGGCCGGGGCGCCAGCGATGTACAGCGTCTCGTCCTGCAATCCCTGGTTCTGCGACACAAACGCCATGCCGAACAGCTCGAAGCCCTTCTGGCCCGGCTGGAACGCCGTCGCCTCGCAGCTGGCATCCAGTGTGCTGACCTTGTACAGCGAGCCGCCTTGGCCGGCGGACGACTGGTACAGCACCCACGCGTCGGCGTTGCGGTCGACGCCCATGGCGAACGGGGTGTCGCCGGCCGGGGCGGGACAGTTCAGCGTGCCGACGACCTTCAACTCCTTGTCTGCGGGCTGAAAACTCAACAGCACCTTCTCGGCCGAGACGACGTAGACCAGCTTGGACCGCTCAGAGCATTCGAAGGCCGGTTTCGCATCACTTGCGTCGGTCGTGTCAGGCACGTCGTCGAAGTAGCCGGCCCAGTCGGCGGCATCGTCGACCGCGTCGGCTGCCGCATCCGTCGCCAAGTCCGGTACAACGTCGACTGCATCCGCACTTGCATCGGTTCCGTTGGGGTCCGGTGCGTCCAGTTCGTCGACCACCGCTGCGTCCTCCACAGGCAAGTCGCCGCCCTGCCCGTCCAGCCCGCCGCACTGACACGCCGCCCAGCCAAACCCTGTGCCAAAGCACGACTGCACGCCCTGAACGCCCGGCGCACACCAACACAGTTGAGTGGCCCCGGGGGCGCACACTTGCGCCAAACCGCCGGGATTCGTCGCGGGCGAGCTGCAGCCGACCAGCGCCATCAGCGCCGTTGAGGTGATGAGGAGAACGCGCTTCATTTGACCGCCACCGTGCTGCCCTGCTCTGGGCGCTTGCCGCGAACGCCTTTGTAGAACACCTGCATGGTCGCGATGTCGGCGTCCAAATCGCCCGTGGGCCAGAACAGCGGCCCGAAGCCCACGACCTTCTTGGTGAAGTCGGCATAGCCGAGCACAATCGGCAGCTTGGCGCCTGCGGCGATGTGATAGAAACCGGTGCGCCAGTGCTTGGTGAATTTGCGGGTGCCCTCAGGGGCCATCACCAGCACCAGCTCGTCGGACTGGTCGAACAGCTTGACGACCTGCTCCACCGCACCGTGGGGCGTCGAACGCTCGACCGGAAGGCCGCCCTGGCGCCGCATCCACCAGCCCAGTGGACCCTTGAACAGCGTGTGCTTGCCCAGGAAGTTGGTACGCAGGCCCAAGGACCACACCAGTGCGATGTAGAACACGAAGTCCCAGTTCGACGTGTGGGGGGCGCCAATGATGATGTACTTCTTCAGGTCCGGCAGGCTGCCCTCGACCTTCCAGCCCTGGACACCCAGAAACGTCTTGCCGACCAAGCGCTTGATGAAACCGGTGCGGGGTTGGGCGGATGCGGACATGCGGGGCCTCGAAGGTCCGGGGGTTCAGGGAGGGCTGATGGTCAGGGTCGGCTTGCCGGTCCACCCCTTGCCCGCAAAGGTATACGTCCAGTTTGGGTCCAGCGCGATCTTCTCTGGCTCTGCCGGCAGGGCGAACTCGACCTTGACCGCCTGTCCCGGGGGCAAGTCCACCTTCTGGAACACGTTGCCGCTGGGCGTCTTGAACACCAGCTCGAAGTCCGGCATCGGCTGCAGGGACTTGCCGTCGCGGGCGATCGCGAAAGAGACCTTGCCGTCTGCCCACTTGTAGTCGCCCACCGTCACGGTCGGACACGGGCTGGCATCGACCCACTGGTCGAAGAAGACCTTCCAATACACGGCGTCGCCCGTTTCCTGCGCCAGAAAGTCGCGCAGGTCGTCGGTCGTCACGGCCGTGCCGCGCTTGGCCTCGTACCACTTGCGCATCACGGTCATCAGGTCCAGGCCCCACTTGTCCATCAGGCGCCTGCCGACCATGTGCAGCACCATCGCGCCGTAGGTGTAGTAGATGTTGCGCTGCATCCACATCGACTCGAAGTCGGCATCCAGCGAGAACCGCAACGGCCCCTGCTTGCCCCACGCGCATTCCTGACCGCCCTGCACGCGGTCGGCCTGTGCCCAGGACCCCGGCGTCGTCTCGAGCGAAAGTCCTTTGGCGACGGCGAAGTCGGTGAACCAGGTGTCGATGCCCTCGTCCATCCAGATGTCGCGCCACTCCTTGATCCGCACGTCGTTGCCCCACCACTGGTGCACCGTCTCGTGGGCCAGCGTGTGCACGTCCGTGATGTGGTAGGGCGCGAACCAGAGGTTGCCGACGTGTTCCATCGCGCTCTCGTAGCCGGGCACCGACACCAGCGTCAGGTTGCCCTCATACGCATACGGTCCAATCGCCGCCGACATCCAGTCGATCACGCTGACGGACACCCACGTCTTGTCGCTGCTCAGGGGCTGGGTCCCCGGAATCACCGCCGTCACCGGCATCCCCGCCGCGGTGGTGCCCGACGCCACGACCTGCGCCACAGGCATCGCCAGAAACGCAAGGGAATACAGAGGCATGGGCGTCTTCTGCGAGAATCGCCACGTCGCGCCGTCTTGCACCCCGGAACCGCTGGGACCTGTCGCGCGCCAGGTGGCGTCGGGCAACTGCAGCTCCAGATCGACGCGCTCGATGCCCGGCACCTCGTCGTTGGCCTTGTCGACCGACGGCCGCGCCTGAGGCGAAAACAGCCACAACGACGAGCCATTGGGCTCAGTCGCCGGTCCGATCGCATACACGCCCGTCGCCTTGTCGGTCCAGGTCCGCATGCCACGGGGCTCGTCCAGCACGCCCCGCCACGGAAACGGCTGCGACACGAAGTCGATCGTCACCGACACACGCTGGCCCTTGGCGAACGGCCCCGTGCAGAACACGCCCACGCGGCTGTTGTAGCGATACGGGACGCTGGCCCCAAGCACCTCAAAGTCCTGACCAAACAGGCGCACGGCGTCGCCAGCCCCTGGCGCGTCGAACGACAGGGTCTGCCGGGTCGGCCACACCTCAGACTGCGGCAAGGTCAGGTCAAACCGCAGGTCCAGCGCGACCACTGGCGGCACCAGTCCCTCGGCCTCGCAAGTCCCTGCATGGTTTGGACTCCAAGCCAGCGCGTCGGGGTCGATCGGCACGTCCGGGGCGTCGACCTCGGGCAGACCGGATGCCGAGTCGTCCGTGATGTCGGTCTCGGTCTGGTCGGCCAGCGCGTCGGCGTCGGCCGTCACCAGCGGCAGAGTCGCCTCGTTGCCTGAGCAGCCGACCACCAGCAGAGCGGCCACGGGCAGCAGAATCGCAATCGTGAGTTGGCATCGGGTCATGCGGCAAGGTCCCTCCCCGACCCGGAGCGTACCCGGTTCGTGCAGGCGACAACAGGGGCCACGGACGTACGTAATGCGACACGAATTGTCGCTGTGTGGGTGCAGGCTTCGGGACATGAAGCACACCGACTTCCAGCTCCCGACCCAATGCGGCTTTCACTACGATCCCGTGCGGCGGCAGGTTCGCGCCTACCAGCCGGATGCCGTCTACGTGTTGCGGTTGGACCCGCCGCAAGCGTGGCTGCGCGACGCCCGGCACCCCGGTTGGCTGCACGTCCGGCGCGTGCCGTGGACGGCGTTTGCGCGACTGCTGGCGATGGCGGACGCGTGGGACAAGCGCGTGGCGTGGACAGGGCTGTTCGGCAAGGAGGTGCACCCGGGCAAGGGAGTCGAACAAGCGCTGCAGTTGCGGGCGGATCTGGACCCGGTGGCGCTACAGCAGGCGCGGCGGTTCGGGGGCGACGTTTGGCCGATGTATGCGTTCTTCGTGCGGTGTCCGGCGGCGCGCGAGCTGGCCGAAACGCAGCCGCTGCTGGCCTACGGTCTGGCCTTCTACGTCCAGGCGACTGGCCACAAGGTCGCGTGGCCCCTGCGGACGGTGCGCCGACTGCTGAAGCGCAAACGGCGCGAGATCGCCGGGGCGCTGGGCCTGCCCGCTAGCGAAATGGCCGTGCGGATTGCCGGGCGAGTGCCCGCGAGCGAGGTATCGGTCCCGATCCTCGAGCGGCTGCGGTCGGCCATGGCGATGCCGTCTGCACTGCGCAAGTTGCGGCACTTGCACCGGATCGACGAGACGACGTTGGAGCTGCTGGCGGACCCCGCGACGGAGCCATACGTGCATCTGCACCTGCTGGAAGACGCCGCGCGCGCCGGCGCCATGCCCCGCGACGTCGACAACTACGGCTTCCTGCAAAACACGGCGGTTGCGCGGTGGTTGCGAGACACGGCGAACCTGTTGCACGCGGAGGGCCGGCGCCTGCCGATGCTCCGCAGCATCACGCAAGTCCGCGAGCTGCATGACGAAGCCGCGGCCACGGCACGCTCTCTCGCCACAGAGAATCTGGCGTTCGGCCCGCCCGCACTGCCCGGGCAGCACGGGATCGAGCCGCTGACGTCGGCCGTAGAGCTGCACGAAGAGGCGGAGGAGATGCACAACTGTCTGGCCGGCTCGTGGTTCGTGTACCAGGTGCTGACGGGCCAGCTGTGGGTGTACCGCGTGACGCAGCCAGAGCGGGCGTCGCTGTCGATCCGCCGGACGGCACCGGGCGCCCCGTGGGTCATCGACGACCTGAAGGCGCCCTGCAACAAGTCGGTGCAACCCGAGACGTCGAAAGAGGTTCAGCGTTGGCTGGCCGACACGCAACGCCGGGTGCTGGCGTTGGGCGAGCAGCTCAGCCTTCCCTTCCACGAAGACGACTTCGAGGGGCCGCTGCTGCGGGCGTGGCGCGCGCGGGCGGAGGTGGAGGCGATTCCGTTTTGAAAGTCGGGCGAGATCGGTGCCTTAGGCCAACAACTCCGCCATCCCCACCAACCCGGTGTCGCCCGCCGCGCGACGCTCCGCCACGAAACGCGCCGCGCGCAACGCCCCGTGTGCAAACACCTTCCGGTCGCGCGCCTCGTGCGAGATCTTGATCCGCTCCAAAGGCCAAGCGAGCTGAACCTCATGTTCGCCCACCACATCCCCCAGCCGGATCGCATGGATGCCGATCTCGCCCCGGGGCCGCTCACCACAGATGCCCGACCTGCCATCGCAGCGCACGGCGTCGAAGTCCTGCCCGCGCGCCTTGGCGATGGCCTTGGCGACCGTCAGCGCGGTGCCCGATGGCGCGTCCTTCTTGTGGTGGTGGTGCGCCTCGATGACCTCGACGTCGGCATCGAGCCCCAACACCCGCGCAGCGCGGGCAGCCAGATCCGTCAACAGCGCGACACCCAAGCTGAAGTTGCTGGCCTGAAACACCAGCGTGTGCTTGGCCGCCTCTGCCACGTGCGCGTGGTCCTCAGGCGTCAGACCCGTCGTCCCCAGCACCCATGCGACGCCGTGACGCGCCGCCCACTCCGCGTGGTCCGCGACCGCCTCGCGGTGCGTGAAGTCGATCAGCACGTCGCACGGGTCGTTGCCCCACTTGTCGAGGGGCAACCCCCCGGACTCGTTCGGCAACGTAATGCGCGCCGTGACTTCCAGATCCGCTGCGGCATCGACGAGCTCGACCAAAGCGGTGCCCATGCGGCCGTTGGGACCCGAGATGCCGATGCGAAGGGGCGAGGTCATGCGGTTCTCCTGAGTGTCACTGCAGATAGTCAAGCTGCAGCGAGCGCAGCGCGTGGGACAGGTAGCGGGGGTCGTCGCTGCCGGGCTGGCGGGCTTCGGGCTGCTCTGTCGTGATCTCATTGTCTTCGAGCGGCCGCAGCAGCGCCCGCGGCACCGTCAGCTTGAATTGACCGAAACCGGCCGCCACGAACGCCCCCACCGGCTGACCGTTCAACGTCACGCTGACCGGCTGTCTGCCCAGCGTGGTCGCGACGTTCCAGGTCAGGCGGAGGTCCCCCGGACGCGCGGGGTCCAGCGCTTCGGGGCGGAACACGATGCGGCTGCGGCGACCGTCGGTCCAGCGGAACTGCGACTCTGCCTCGAACCAGCCGATGAAGGTGACGGCGCGGCTGTGGAACGTGATCTCCTGGCCCATGCGACAGACCGGGGCGCGGCTGAATTGCCTTTGTGCGCCGAGTAGATAGCCGACGCCAAGCGAGACGGTCCCCCAGAGCAGGGCCCCAGCGAGCAGCGAGACGACCAGGTGGCGACGGGCGGGCTCTGTCATCAGGACACCCAGATACCGTTGAAGATGTAGCTGGCGTAGCGCGCAAACGCGGCAAGGAACAGCAGGTAGACCGGATAGAACGCAAGGGGAATCGACGGGTTGCTGTCGTCGCCCGATGGGTCTGCCCGCACCACCCGACGGTCGAACCCGACCAGCAGCATCGCCAATGCCGCGAAGTGGACGATGTACGGCAGCTCATAACGACCCGCATTCATGACGCCGCCGCGCTGCCCCACGACAGGCAGAACAAGCAACGGCATCAGCAGACCAAACAGCACCAGCACCGGTGGAAAGCGTCGCGCAAAGGCCAGAAACAGCAACAGGCCGCCGAAGAACAGGATCGCCCCCATCGCCACCGGGTCCAGCACCGTGTCGCCCGTGAACAACCCCCGCACGGACTCGAGTGGTGCCTGCAAAGTCAGATAACCGCTGACAGCCAAGGGCATACCGGCGCCCGTCCAGGCTTGCGTCGCGTGCAGCGTCGCCAGCGGGTCGCCGAACCGCAGCTGGCAGTACAACGCCCACCCCAAGTAGCCGGTGAACGTCAGCGGCACGTGGACCAGCAGCACGGTTCGCCAGGTGTGGTCCCAACCGCTGCGCCACCACGCGTGCAAGGCGTAGAGGAAGAAGACGAGCGACAGGAAGATGCCGTACGGCCGCGCCAACGAAGCCGCGATGACGGCCAGCACCACCCAATGCATGCGCGGCCGCACCAGAAGGAACCAGAAGAAAATCGCGAGGCACAGGACCAGAGCCGCCTCGGAGTAGCCATTGAACAGGTAGATGGCGAACGGGTTGGCCACCCACAGCCCGATGGTCATCGTCGCGACCGGCTCGCCCAGCAGGTGCTTCAGCGTGCGGTGAAAGAGCAGACAGGCGGCAAGCGTCATGGTGGCGCAGGCGACAAGCTCGGCAACCCCAACGGACACGCCCAGCAGCCGGTGGACGACCCAAACCACGCCGGGATGCAGCGGGAAGAACGCCACGGTCTGCTGCACGCTGTAGTCGCCGTCGAAGCGATAGCCTTCCAGCACGATGCGCCCGTACCAGCTGGCGTCCCACGGCAGGTGTGCACCGGCGGCGATGATGTCCCAGCCCTGAATCAGGAAGACCGACAAGGAGATCGCCCAGAGCAGCACCGGGGCAAAGCTGGTCGAAGCGACGATCCGTCTGAGCATCTGCCGTATCCCCCTGACGCGGCGGCGGAAGCTACGCCACGGCTGGTTGCACCGCAAGCGGGTCCCTGCAGACGACCAAGGCAGCGAGGGCAACCGCCGCGCGAAACCCGCGACGTCGAACTGCGGCGGAAGGGTGGTGGTCGGATCGGACTCGCTAACTCTGCGGCTTGCAGGCGTCTTTCGTCGCGCACACGCTCCAGACCTTGGCGCCACAGAACTCCTGGCAGGTCTGGTTGCCGGTCTTCACCGGTCCCGCAGGCGTGTCGCAGTGGACCTCGCACGCCCGCTGCTCGCCCGCGACGGCGCACTGGTCGGCGCTGGTCGTGCACAGCTCTGGGCAGTCGGTCACGCCCCAGCCGCCGTAGAACGAGTCGGTGCAATTCGCGCCCAATGGCTTGATGCACATCATCTGTCCGTTCTTCACGCTGCCGTCCAGACACAGGAAGTTGATCGGGGCGTTGACGGCGTTGGTGCACGGGCCCGCATTGAACGTGCTGCAATGCGACAACGCCTCGCACTCGCCCCACTGACCGGCGACGCAGGGACGGGTGCCCGGAATGCGCGGCGGGTTGTCGGCGTAGATGCAGGTGCCGGGATAGGTCTGGCCGCACTCGATCCAGCAGCGGTCCAGCTGGCCAGAGGTGCAGAGAGGCGCCGCGTCTGACGCCACATCGGGCGCGACGTCCTCGACCACGTCCGTCACGACATCGGCGACAACGTCAGGTGCGACATCGGCGACAACGTCAGGTGCGACATCGACTTCCACGTCTTCGGCGTCGGCCACGACATCTGGCAGCTCGGCGCCGGGATCGGCCACATCGCCGGTCACGTCGGGTTCAGCGTCCGGGGCAACGTCGGCAGCGTCGGCCGTGTCCGGATCGGGCACGACGGCATCTGCAACGTCCGTGGCGTCCCCCGGCAGGCCGTCGAACTTCACGTCGATGTCCTGGGTCGTGTCGCTGACGGGTGCGAGGGTCTTGCCTCCGCCCTCGTCCTCCGAACAAGCCACCAAACCCAACACCGCCGCGAACGCCGCGATCCACATCCTGCCACGCATGGAAACCTCCTGAAGTCTCAGGGGGCAAGGCTGCGCGTCGGCAGGCGAGGGGTCAAGATCTCACGGTGTTTTCCGCGTTCCGGTGGGCGGCGACAGCTTCGGCGTGCCCTGCTACTTCGCGAAATCGACCTCGACGCGAAGTCCGAAGTGATCCGACAGGTTCGTGGTCTGCGGGACGCCGTTCACCTCGACCGTGACGGGCTGTTGCAGGATGCGCTGGCCCTTGCTGCTGCCGGACACGCCGTGCAGCAGGACGTGGTCGATCAGGACGTTCGGGCTGCCCTTGTCCGCGCCCGAAGCGACCAGCGGGTTTTCGTTGCAGAACGAACATGTCGCGCCCGCGCTGCTGGCAAACGGGTCGCTGAAGCCGGCGACGGTGAACCGGGCGAAGTTCTCCGGCAGCTCGGCGCTGACCGCTGAACCATTGGCGATTCCGCAGTTCGTGTCGCCCAGTACGACTGCGCCACCGCTGGCGGACCTTGCGGTCACGTCGGCCACCAGCGCGTCGATCTGCTGGGCCTGCTCAGCCGCATAGCTTCCAAATTCCCCGGGGTATTGGACCGCCGCCATCGTCGCCGTCAGGTGGGTGCAGTACACGTCCAGCGGGCGGCCCTGCGGCGTGACCTTGGCGCGCAGGTAGTCCCTTGCGATCAGGGAGGACTTGAGCTCGACCCACGTCGGCTCGGTCATCGGCGCGCGCGTCAGCAGCATCAGGCCGTTGGCTCCGCCATAGCTGTACTTGCCGCCACCCTTTGCGCACGCGTTCAGGATGCCGTCGATGTTCTTGTCGAGGTTGCTGGCCAGACACGTCAGGCAGCCGCTGCTGATGGCCTCGAACGACGCCTTGCACTGGGTCGTCACGCATCCGACCAAGTCCACAACGTTTTGGCAGTTCGTGGTGGCGCACGGCCCCAGATCCTTGGTGTCGCCCTCGGTACATGCCACGGGCAGGTCGGCGATGTCCTCTTGCGTGTAGTTGTAGAAAACGCCTTGGAATCCTGCTGCCTTGGCGGCCGCCTCGATCGCCTGCAGGTCCTCTTTCAGCCAGACCTCGTTCAGGCACACGACGTCGGCGTCGATGCCCGCGACCGCATCGAACACCGCCTGCCGACGCTCGGTCGCCAGGGGCACGAAGTTGTACGCCAACCCGACGTTCCAGGTGGCGAAGCTGGCCGTCCGCGGTAACTCTACCTGGCCGTCACCGTCGCCGCCGCAGCCAGCCCATCCGCCCATCCACACCACAGCAAGCACCATCCAAGGTCTCATCTTCCCCCCAAGAAATGCGTGCAGGGGCATCCGGCACCAGCGCCAACCATCCCCACTCGTCCTGCGCCAACATTCAGGTGGACAGGCACCCCATCAGCGTCACTTCATTCTTGTCGTTGAAGGCACTGAAATCATTGGCATTCTTGTGGGCCTTGGATATTGGCATGTTGTCGGGCCGGTCACCTTGCGGGTTGCTGCCGTTTGCGGCTGGCCTTGGCTCCCTTTGGCCACGGGCTGGCCACGCGGTGGTCACGAAGGCTGGGTCGCACCGTCCTGAACACGACCTCGCGGCCACGGCCTGACTTCGATGGGCTTCTACCATAGCGACAGCTTGGCGTCAGGGGTGGGCCGCGACGAGTCTTGCACGAAACTAAAACATGGCTTACGTTTTGCGCATGGAAGCGCCCGTCCCCACCCGCCCGAGCTGGAACCACCTCTTTGAGACCGCGGCCGCTCAGGACGGCCTGTTCACGACCGAGCAGGGGGCCGAGGCTGGCTACTCGCCTCAGCTCCTCGTGCACTACGTCCGCACCGGGCGCGTGGTCCGGCTGATGCGCGGCATCTATCGCCTGGTCCACTTCCCGGCCGCGGAACACGAGGACCTGGCTGCCGTGTGGCTGTGGACCCGCAGGACGGGAGTGTTCTCGCACCAGACGGCGCTCGCGCTGCATGGCCTGTCCGACGTGCTTCCGGCCCAGGTGCACGTGACCCTGCCGCGCGACTGGCGTTCCCGGAGGCTCCGCGTGCCGGCAGGTGTGGTCCTGCATCACGCCGACGTCCCACAGGCCGATTGCACCTGGACCGGCCCGGTGCCGACGACTGCGCCCCGACGGACGCTCGAGGACTGCGCAAACGAACACCTGTCGCCCGAGCTGCTGCGCCAAGCGGCCCGGCAGGCGCTGCAGCGCGGGCTCGTCGCCAAGGGTGACCTCGCAGCGGTCGAGGCGGAGCTCGCGCCGTTCGGAGGCATTGACCCATGACCGTGCGCACCTACCCATCGGCACAGGCTTTCAAGCAGGCGCTCGAGCAGCGGCTGCGCAGCCGGTCTGCCGGCGGCGAGTTGGGCCGGACACGCCAACTCCTCGTGTTCGACCGCTTCCTCGCACGGGTCGTGGCCGTGCTCGGTGAGGCCGTGGTGCTCAAGGGCGGCCTGGTCCTCGAGCTCCGCCTGGACCGCGCCCGCACGACCCGGGACATCGATCTGCGGGTGGTAGGAACCCCCGACAACCTGCTGATGCGCCTGCAAGAGGCCGGCCGACGTGACCTGGGCGACTTCCTGACCTACGAAGTTCGGCCGGACGACGAGCACCCCGAGATCCAGAACGACGGGGTGCTCTACGACGGGTTCCGCTTCCGGGCTGTGTGCAAGCTCGCGGGCAAGCTCTACGGCGAGCCCTTCGGTGTCGACGCGGCTTTCGGCGACCCGATGTTGGGCGAGCCTGAGCGGATCCTCGGGGACGACATCCTGGCCTTTGCCGGTGTCGCCGCGCCCACGCTGCGAGTCCTGCCGGTCGAGACTCACATCGCTGAGAAGCTGCACGCGTACACGATGCCCCGCAAGCGGCCCAACTCGCGCGTCAAGGATCTGCCTGACCTCGCGCTGCTCGCAACGGCCAAGGCGCTCGATCGGCGTCGACTGCGTGCGGCCCTGGAGCAGACGTTCGCGTTTCGCAGGACGCACGCGCTGCCGGCGAGCCTCCCGACACCAGCGACGAGCTGGACGGAGCCTTACGCAGCCATGGCTCGCGAGGACCGCCTGCCCTGGACGACGCTGGAGGACGTGACCGCGGCGGCTCGGTCCTTCCTCGACCCCGTGCTGGGCGGTGACTTCGCGGGAACCTGGGATTCGACCGCGTGGGTCTGGCAGGCGGGTTGAGGGACTACGCGGGCCACGTCCGCCCGGAATTCCTTGCGCCGGTTCGGACTTCAGTGGCCACGCGCTACCCGCAGGCACGCGTCAGAGCGGACGAATATCCATACTTTCAGATAGGTAGCCCCCCCATCAGCGTCACTTCATTCTTGTCGTTGAAGAAGTGCTTGGCCCTGGCGAAATAGCCGTGAGAACGCGCAGTTTCCAGCGCCCGCTGCAGCTCCTCCCAATCCGGCCCTCGTTTGAACTTCATCTGCACCACGAACCGCCGGGTCAGTTGGGCGCTGCACCAGGCGTCCAGCAGCTCCGACACGCGCTCCGGGTAAGCGATGATGTCGGACACCAGCCAATCCACTTGCTGGGGGGGGCGCCAGGCAAACGCGTCCCCCGTGACGGATTGCACGCCCGGGTCGCTGGCCAGGTGGGGAGCCAGCGCCGCCCGGTCCACTGCCGTCACCTGCGCGCCAGCCTTGCGCATCACGCGCGTCCAACCGCCGGGCGAGGCGCCAAGATCCACAGCCGTCTCGCCGGGTTGCGGCAGCTCGCCCAGGCACGCCAACGCCTCTTCGAGCTTGCGGAACGACGACGCGGGCGCGACGGGGTCGTCGGCCACCTCGGCCAAGCCTGCGGGCAAGCGGCTGGGCCATGACGCGGCGGGCGGCAGCGACTGCACCGACGACGCGGACACCCAAGCATTGCCTGGATCGAGCAGCAGGATCTGAAGCAGGAGTGCCGGGTTCTGTCCGCTCACCGTTCGCAGTTTGGACAGCTTGCGGTGGCGTTCGCGTATGCCCGCGGCCACCGCCTCGGCCACCAGATCGGCACGGCGTTGCATCAGGGGCTTGGGCGTGCCCTTCAGCTGCCCCGGGACCAAGGCGTGCACGTTCCACGAGGTCAGCCCATCGGCAAACGCAGGCGACGCAAGGGCCAACAGACCGTCTGCCAAGCCTCTGATCGAGGCTGCTTGCGCCGGTTGCGCATTCGGCAGCACCTGCAGGGCGTAGACGGGGTCCAGCCGCTGCAGCGCATCCGGAGCGGCCGCGAGCTTGGGGTCCACTTGGGCGCGGACCAGCCCCGGCAGCACCGGCGCCGCTCGTTGGACGCCGGAAAGGCCCGACAGCTCCTCGCAAAGCGTCTCCTCGAAGGTGTGGCGGCAGGTGAAGAGCCAGGTCGACAAGGCAAACCCTCCGTGTAGCAGGCGGAACCCGCGGGGCGACCCTAGCCGGACCCGCGGCGGGGGGCAAGGTTGACGGCCCGGACCCATCGCCCGCAGCATGCGCCGCCCCGCAGCAAGGAAGCCCTGATGCCCTCGCCGACCGCCTCGCCCCTAGACCCAAGCCCGCGTGGCCTCCGTCTGGCGGCGGAGTCAGGAGTGGTCGCGCTGATCGTCGTTGCGCTGCACCTCGCGGCCTTCCTGCCCGAGATGGGGCGGAACTACGATCTGGACCAGCTGTGTCAGTTCGACTGCGGCTGGTACCACGGCATCGCCGAGTTCGGTTATCCCCGCTATCCCATGCCGATTCCGCCTGGTGAGATGCGGCCCACGGCCTTCTTTCCAGCCTATCCGCTGCTCGGGGGCGTGGTGTGGCGGGCCTCCGGGCTACCGATCCGGGTGGCGATGGTAGTCGCGTCGATCCTCGCGTCGCTGGTGTTTTGGGGCCACCTGTATGCGCTGTTGCGGCGATCGGGTCTGACGCGGGGACGCTTGCTGGCCGTGCTGGGCGTGGTGGTGGCGTATCCGGGTTCGATGTATCTGGTCGCAGGCTACTCTGAGGCGCTGTTTCTGGCGGCGGGGTTTGCGTTCCTGTTCTGGAGCACGAGGCCAGGTCGAATCGCGCCTTGGATCGCTGCCTTGTCAGGGATCGTGCTGACCGCCGTTCGGGTGCCAGGGCTGATCGCGCCGCTGGTTGTGTTTCTGGCGTGTGCACGCGAGGCCACACGGTCGTCAGAGGTGGCCGGTTGGCGCGCCCGCGTGGGCCTGCTGATGCGCCGCGCGTGGCCCAGCATGGTGGCGCCGCTGGGGCTGGTCAGCTTCCTTGCGTTTGGCCAATTCGCCTTTGGCCACTGGGATGTATACGCGCAGTCGATTGCCGCTGGTTGGCAACACGAGACTGAGCCGTGGGCGCTGGGGCGGCTGCCGGCATGGCTGGCGCGGGACGTGTGGCTGTTCGTCGACCACGGTGAGTTCACTCCACGGACGCTGTCCCGGCTGGTGCTCGCAAGTGCTCTTGCTGTAACGGCTCTATTGGCGGTTCGCTGGCGACGTTCGCGCATGGTCTTGCCACTGCGAAACCTCGAGCTCGCCGGTCTGCTGCTTGCCGTCGCGGCGGCACTACTGCTCCTGTCCGGCACGCTGGACGGTGGACCGTTCCGCGAGTGGGAGAACCTGTCGCGCCACGCGATTCCCGTAGTTGCGGCGCTGGCGAGCGCGGCCGCCCTGCTGTTGCCGTCCCCGCCCGCGGTTGCGCGGCGCTGGTGGGTCGGGGGCGCGGTCGTGGCGTGGGTGGCTGCCGGTTGGGCGGCGCAGCTATGGTTCTTTCACAGGTTCGTCCAGCACTTGTGGGTGTCGTGATCTTCGCCGTTGGCAAGCCTTTTGCCCGCGCCTAGCATCCAACCCGTCGCGCCGCACATCCGCCACCCCAATTCCCTTCCACGAGGTCACGCCATGCCCACCACCCAAGAGAACCTTCAGGTCGCTTTCGCAGGAGAGAGTCAGGCCAACCGCAAGTACCTCGCCTGGGCCCGCAAGGCTGAGCGCGACGGCTTGCCGCAGATCGCCAAGCTGTTCCGCGCCACCGCCGAGGCCGAGACCATCCACGCGCTCGGCCACTTGCAGAACATGGGCGGGGTCGGCTCGACACTCGACAACCTGCGCAACGCGGTCGCTGGAGAGACGTACGAATTCAATGAGATGTACCCGCCGATGGTCGAACAGGCGATCGCCGAGGGCCACCGCGCCAAGACGATGCTCGGCTGGGCCAACGCCGTCGAGGCCGTGCACGCTGATCTGTTCAAGCAGGCCCTGGCGGCTCTGGAATCGGGCGCCGACCTGTCGCAGATGGACGTCTACCTGTGCCCCGCTTGCGGCCATCTGGAGTTCGGCGTCCCGCCCGACGCCTGCCCGGTCTGCGGAGCTCCGGCCGCCAAGTACGTCAAGGTCGCCTAGCTGGCGCGTCACCGCTGGGACGTTACACTCCGCACGCGACGCCGACCGTCGCGACGCCACGACGCCGCGACGGTGGGGTGCGTCGACCTGCGGACGCCCCATAGCGGGCCGGAATTGCTCGCACCCGATAGCCGAATCTGGCACCATGGTCCCCGCCAGGCCCCTGTTCGGGCCGAGGGGAAGACCATGAACATGCGTATGATTCAGGGCTTGTGTGTCGTTCTGGCGATGACCGTCCTTGCCTGCGAGTCCGGCACGGGCACCACACCGACCAACGGCAACCAGCCGCAGAAGACCACCGCGACCGAGGCCGCTGCTCAGGCCAATGCGTCGGTGGGCACGCTGAGCGATGAGTTCAGCACCCAGATGGCCTTCCTCAGCGAGTCCAAGACCGTCGACGACATGGCCACTGGCTGTGCTGAGGGCGATCAGGCCATGCCGATCGATCCCAACGGCACCGACCTGCCGCCTGTCGACTCGTGCGGCAAGCCGGTCGACACGCAGGCGATGGCCGACGACTTCCAGACCTGGCTGAAAGACAACCTGCTGAATCCGGACTTCGCGAACGCGGCGCTGTCGACCGACACCGAGGCCGTGTTCTGCATGAAGGCCGACAAGATGTGCCAAGAGGACACCGAGACCGGCACGACGCTGAATGAACAGTGCGTGCAGGGCTTTGCCGCGGCGCCGATCTGCATCGGCCTGACCAAGATCAGCGCCAGCGCGATGAACGGCCGCCTGCTGATCGGCAAGGACCCGATTGTGGCCGCCACCTTCACTTTGAGCCCCAGCGCCTTCTCCGCTCAAGTGGACCTGGCCAAGGCTCGCCAAGCGGCCGACGTGGTGGCAAAGGCGCACGGGGAAGAACTGCCGGAGGAATTCCCGTCCGTGGTCGAGGGCACCATCGGCGGCGAAGTGGCCAAGCAGGCAGACGGCAACTACGGCGTGGCGTTGTCCATCGTCAAGGCGGTGCGCGTCGCCGCCTTCGCCACAACCGACAAGCGGCACTACGACGTCAAGCTGGGAGCGGCGGCCAAGGCGCTGAACCTGACCGTGAAGGGTGCCAAGACCATGATTGGCGGCGCGAATTTCGGTTCGGTTGACATCGTCGCCGCGATGGATCTGCTGATGGGTGGCGCGAGCTGCTCGCAGACCGACACGCCGACGCCCATCCCTGACCCGGGTGGCGGCGTCCCGATCCCGGATCCCGTGCCGTGCGAGGAGCCGCCGGCCAAGGTCGGCAACTTCCAGCTCTCGATCGCCGGGCCCGCCGTGGGTGTGACCTACACGTTGAGCGCCGACAGCAAGGTCGAGACCGTGAAGCTGACCGGCCTGAGCCTGGGCAGCGACACCGCCCGCCTGAAGTTCGACGACTTCACCAAGCTCACCGAGATCGCCACGCTCGACCTGAACAAGACGGCCGGCCGCAAGGTCGACATCGAGCTGGTGTTGGGCGAGTCGGACCCGATCTTCAGCGTGGTCAGCCAGTTGGACGTCGAGCTGGGTCACTGGATGGCGGCGATCGCGCCACAGGTCGAGGACCTGCCCGTGATGTTCTATCAGGGCATCTCACGCGTGCTGCTGGGGGGCGCCGCCAAGCCATCGGTGCAGCTGATCGGCTCGACTACCGCCTCGACGTCGGTGCCCGTGAACCCAGGCGACCCGATTCCCCCGGATCCGCAGCCGACGGGCCCCCAGGCGGTCCTGAAGGTGTTGGCGGGCACGCTGGACCTGACGGCGACGGGTCTGAAGGACATCGCGGACGTGGCGATCAAGGCCACGACGGGCCAGTGTCTGGTCGAAAAGGCTGAGGACACGTCCGGTGGTAACAAGGGCGAGCAGCACCTGTTCTCATCGCTGGAAGTCGGCGCCTGCGAATAG
This sequence comes from Myxococcota bacterium, assembly GCA_049317445.1. Classification (GTDB taxonomy): domain Bacteria; phylum Myxococcota_A; class UBA9042; order UBA9042; family UBA9042; genus CAJBNH01. Next base: position 24,998 of record JBMOIG010000017.1, read on the forward strand.
CGGCTTCTGCGTCCTGAAACGACCAAGGCCCGGGCCTCCTGCGAAGGGGGCTCGGGCCTTGGTGTTTTTGCCGGTTGGGCGGAACAGGGCTAATAGCGGTAGTTGTCCGGCTTGTACGGACCCTTGGGCGAGATCCCCAGGTACTGCGCCTGCTTGTCGGTCAGCGTCGTCAGCTTCACGCCCAGCTTCTGCAGGTGCAGGCGGGCGACTTCCTCGTCCAGGTGCTTGGGCAGCACGTGCACGCCCAGCTCGAACTTCTCTGTCCACAGGGCAAGTTGCGCCAACACCTGGTTGGTGAAGGACGTGCTCATCACGAACGACGGGTGGCCGGTCGCGCAGCCCAGATTCACCAGACGGCCGCGCGCTAGCACGATCAGCGTCTTGCCGCCGAAGTGGAACAGGTCGACCTGCGGCTTGACGTTCTCCTCGACGACGCCCGGCGTGGTCTCGAGCCAGCGCATGTCGATCTCGCTGTCGAAGTGGCCGATGTTGCAGAGGATCGCCTGATCCTTCATCGCCTGCATCTGCACGCCGGTGACGATGTCGCAGCAGCCGGTCGCGGTGACGAAGATGTCGCCCAGGGGCGCGACGTCTTCCATCGTACGAACCTCGTAGCCCTCCATGGCGGCCTGCAGCGCGATGATCGGGTCGATCTCGGTGATCACGACGCGCGCGCCCAGCCCTCGCATCGACTGCGCGCAGCCCTTGCCCACGTCGCCGTAACCCGCGACCACGACCAGCTTGCCCGCCATCATGATGTCGGTCGCGCGCTTCAGACCGTCGGCCAGCGACTCGCGGCAGCCGTACAGATTGTCGAACTTGGACTTGGTGACGGAATCGTTGACGTTGATGGCCGGGACCTTCAGCTCGCCCCGCTCGTGCATCTGGTACAGACGGTGCACGCCGGTGGTGGTCTCCTCCGACAAGCCTTTGACTTGCGGCAGGAAATGCTGGTAGCGCTTGTGCACGGCCTCCGTCAGGTCGCCGCCGTCGTCCAGGATCAGGTTGGGGCCGTCACCGGTCGTAAACGCCTCCAGCTGCCGGTCGATGCACCAGTCGTACTCCTCCAGCGTCTCGCCCTTCCACGCGTACACCGGCACGCCCGTGACCGCGATGGCGGCTGCGGCGTGGTCCTGAGTCGAGTAGATGTTGCAGGACGTCCACGTGACCTCTGCGCCCAGTTCGGTCAGTGTCTCGATCAGGACCGCCGTCTGGATGGTCATGTGCAGGCAGCCGGCGATGCGGGCACCTTTGAGCGGCTTGGTCGCGCCAAACTTTGCGCGTAGCGCCATGAGGCCGGGCATCTCCTTCTCGGCCAAGCGGATTTCCTTGCGGCCCCACTCGGCCAAGCTGAGGTCGGCCACCTTCGACGGCTGGCGAGCGGGCTTTGCGGACACGGCACGGGGGGCAGCGGCAAGGGACATCGGAAACTCCTGAAGAGGGCGTTCCGTCGGCCGTCGGTGGCCGGCGAGGGGGCAGAAGTGTAGGGCGGAGAGGCACGGAAGTCGAACGGTCAGCCGGGAATCCGGGCGTATGACAGCCTTTTTTGGTGTGTGGGCGGACGGCGACCCGCCCCTTGCGATGGGAGGAGGCTAGAGGATCTGCCCCGCCTGGTCTGCGCGCTTGCCGCCCAGCCAGCCCTTCCACCAGAAGCCCGTCAACATGCCTGCCGCGATCAGGGCCATCAGCCCCAAGGCGAAGGGATAGCCAAAAAACCAGCCCAATTCCGGCATGTTCCAAGGCGAGACATCGGTATGGAAGTTCATGCCGTAGATGCCGGCAACGACAGAGAGCGGCAGGAAGATCGTCGAGATGATGGTCAGGACCTTGACGATCTCGTTCATCCGGAAGTTGACAGTTGACAGATAGAGATCCATCAAGCTCGCGGCAAACTCGCGGTAAGTGTCGACCGAGTCGACGACGTGCGTGATGTGGTCGTGCACGTCACGCAGGTAAACACGTGTGCCTGCGGACAGTTGCACCACATCGCCGCGGAGCAGGCCGCTGATGCCCTCCCGCAGCGGCCAAGTGTGACGGCGCACCACCCGCAGCGTCTGGCTCAACATGTGGATCTGGCGAACGGTTGTCCGCGACGGCGACTGCAACACCGTCGCCTCCAGCTCCTCGATCTGGTCGGACAGGTGGTCGATCACCGGGAACCAGCCGTCCACGATGGCGTCCAGCAGCGCATAGGCCAGGTAGTCGGCCGCATAGGTTCGGATCGGGGTCCCCGGTGCTCGGATGCGCTGACGCACGGCTTCCAGCAGGTCGCCGTTGTGCTCGCTCTCTTGCACGGTCAGCACGAAGTCCGTGCCCAACACGACGCCGATCTGCTCGATCTGCAGGGTGCTGGGGGTCACCGCAGCCATGTGCGCGATGGTCAGCGTGTGGTGCTCGTACGCCTCGGACTTGGCCCGCTGCGGCACGTTGACCAGGTCGGCGACGGCAAGCTTGTGCACGCCCAGCCGCTCGCCAATGGTCGACAGCAGGTCCCGGTCGGCCACGCCCCGGACGTCGATCCAGCGCACAGAGGCAGGACGGGACAGGAAGGCGTCCAGATCGGCCACGCCGGGCAGCGGCAGTTCCTCAAACCCGCTGGGGCCATAACCCATCGCAAAGACAGCGGTTGGCTGCGCCATCGGGTTGGGAAACAGCGTCCCGGGTGCGGCACCCGGCGAGTGGGGCCGATGACGCGAACGCGAACGGCCGGACTGCAGGACCACCTGCAACCACGGTATCGGCTTGCTGAGTCGACGGCGAACACTCATGGGGGCTGAGCGTGCGACCGATACGAAATGCGTCAACTTTCCAAGCGTATGAAACTCCCATGACAACGTTGCACCGGGCCTCCGCTATTCTTCCGTCACCAAGGGTCGGCCCGGAAGCGTGCGACCGCCCAAAGCAAGGAGCGTTTCCCCCCATGAAGCAAGAGTTCGTCCCCAAGTGGATCGCGTGGGAAACCACCCAGCGCTGCAACCTGAAGTGCGTGCACTGCCGCTGCTCGTCCGACCTGAATTCGTCGACGGGCGACTTCACGACGGTCGAGGGCAAGAAGCTGATCGACGACATCGTCGAGGTCTCCAGTCCGGTGCTGGTCCTGTCCGGCGGCGAACCCCTGCTGCGGCCTGACATCTTTGAGCTCGCGCGCTACGGCACCTCACGCGGATTGCGCATGTGCATGGCGACCAACGGCTCGCTGGTGGACGACAAGGTCTGCGAGCAGATGAAGGAAACGCAGATCCGGATGGTGTCGCTGTCGTTGGATGGCCCCACGGCTGAGGTCCACGACAACTTCCGGCAGAACCCGGGCGCGTTTGAAGGCGTCATGCGCGCCGCCGAACACTTCCGCCGCCACGGCATCCCGTTTCTGGTGAACTCGTCCTTCACCAAGCGCAACCAGCACACGATCGCCGACACGTTCAAGGTGGCCAAAGCCATCGGAGCCAAGGCTTGGTACATGTTCATGATCGTCCCGACCGGCCGCGGTGAGGACATCATGGCAGAGCTGATCTCGAAGGAGGACTACGACGAGATCCTCGAGTGGCACGACCGCCAGGAGCGCGAGGAGGACGACATCCTGATGCGCCCCACCTGCGCGCCCCACTACTACCGGGTGCAGCGCCAGTCGGCCAAGCGGGAGGGCTTCAAATTCTCCAGGCGCAACCTGACGTTCTCAACCGGCGGCGGCAAGGGCTGCATCGCGGCGCAGTCCATCTGCCTGATCGACTGCTTCGGCGACGTGAAGCCGTGCTCGTACTTCCCCGTGTCAGCCGGCAACGCGAAGCGCACGCCCTTCCGCGAGATCTGGGAAAAGTCTGCCCTCTTTGAGGAGCTGCGCGACTTCGACAGCTACAAGGGTCGCTGCGGCGAGTGCGAATACCTGAACATCTGCGGCGGCTGCCGGGCACGCGCCTACGCCGTCACGGGCGACTGGCTGGCGGAAGAGCCCTTCTGCAACCACATGCCGTTGCGGATGAAGCGGGAGACCGAGCCGACTGCTCCCTGATCGTCACACCGCCAGCGCGATCCGGAATCCGTCGCCTTCCAGCACTTGAGGCTCCGGCGGCTTGTCGCACAGGTCCAGCAAGGCGTCTGTCAGGTCCTCCAGAGCATCCAAGTGGGTCAGTCGGACCTCCAGACGGTCCCAGCCGGCCTTGCGCAGCGCATGGCACGCCACGGGCGGCAGCGGCGCGGGGCCGGCCACCGGGTCCAGCCAGTCGCCCTGCCCCGCCAACACGCCGATGCCCAGCGGCCGCAGCTCTCCGGCGACGGCGTCGAGCAACAGCCCGCCCCCCGGCGGGATCGCGGGTACCGCGCACGGCCAGCCCTCGACGCGGCGGCGGCGCACGCACGATGACACCAACAGGTCCTCGATCCAGGCGGCGTCCTGCTCGCCCATGCGCTTGGGGCGCGGCGCTTGCTGCAACTCAGGCCACGGACCCGCCTGCAGCAGGCGGTCCACCATCGCACGGTCCGCAGCGTCCACCGCGTCAAGCCACGGCACCTGACCCGCCGCAGCCTGCACCAACCCCTCAAAGCCCATGCGTCCTGCGAGGTAGCGAGCAGCGGGCAGCCCCAAGGCAACACGCGGATCGGTGTGGCACCCCGGCCCCTCGATCACGGCATCCGGCGCAAGTTCGGGGCTGACCAGCGCTCGCCAGGTGTCGACCGCCAGCAGCGACGCTACCGCCTCGCGTGCAGGCTCGTGCGCGCCGTTCTGCGCGTGGGGAAGGCGGCCAAGTCCTCGCAAAAGAACAGGAACCAGAAAGAGATCCACGACCTGTGCCGGGGCCAGCCGGGTGCTCTCGTCCTCCAACTCGGCAAAGGCAGCATTCAGCCACGCGACAGGCACGAGACCCGCTGACGCCCAGTCGCGCAAATTCGGATGGCCTCGGAGCAGCTGCGCCGGATCCGTTGTTCCCAAGCAGGCTTGCGGATCGACGTCGCACTCGCGTAGCAACGCGATCAGGCCTTGAACGGCCTCGCAGAGCAGCGGACACGAGCGGGCGGACAGCGTAGCGTCGGCGATTGGTGCAGCGATGGAGTGCAGCATGGGCGGGCCTCCTGGCAGGGAGGCTACAGTCTAGCCCGTGCCGAGGCATGACGCACGTGTCGTCGCCCCCCTTGCCAGTCACAGCAAAAGCGGGCATTCAGCGCGCGATGTGACGGCAGACCGCCGCGGCCAGCGTTGGAGCACCCAGCGACCGACGATCACCCCAAGGAGTCCCGGATGTACTTGAATCTCGACCTGACCCCCGCCCCCTCGGCCGCGCGTGCTCGTGCGCCCCAGGGACAAGACGAAGCCAGGCCTGACGGGCTGTTGGCGGCTTACGACGACGACTGGGAGGATGACGAAGAGGAGTCCGACGAGTTCGAAGACGATGACTCCCTCGACGACGACGACGACGTGGAAGACGACGAAGACGAAGACGACGAAGAGGACGAAGTCGAAAAGGAACTGAACTTCGACGAAGACGACTATCCGGTCGAGGACGAAGAGGACGAAGAGGAAGGCGACGAGGTCGAGAAAGAGGCTGGGGACGAGGAAGTGCCCCGCAAGTCCCGCGACGATCTGGACGACGACGACCTGGACCTCGACGAAGTGGACGGCGAAGACGACGAAGAGGACACGGACGACACCCGGTGGTGGGACTAGTCGTTCAAGCCGCGGCGCCCGCACTTGGACGCTGCCGCGGCCCGCACCGCCGCTCGTCGATAGACCTCAGGTCTGAGCTCCCCCGCTGCCGCCCCACTCTTCAGGCACCGCCTGACCGCATCAAAGCGCGCAAGTGGTCGAACAAGGTCGGCATCCCGCGCTTCTGTGCGGCGTGAATGATCGCATTGGGGACCGACATCTTGGGCTCCACGTGCGCCTCATACGTCAGCAGTGTCCGGGTTCCCGCTGCGTCGAACGGTTGCAGGATCCAGGCGCCGCTGTTGTCTTCATAATCCCCGCCGACCAGCGTCCAGCGCCGTACCCATCGCCCCGGGCTTGTCTCGTGCACGGCGCGGGTGATGGACGTCAACTCCCCGATCGGAAAGGGGAGTTGGCTGGTCGTCTCACAGACCGCCACCGCTCCGACGCGCGACAGCTCGCGCGAGCGGATCACCCGCGGCAGCTTGCCCACATAGCTGCCGCACGCCTCGACCACCTTCCACAACCGCACTGGCGGCACGTCGATCACGCCGCGTCCGACCATCATGGGTAGGGTGCTGCCCTCGACCGCCCGCATCCGGACGATCACCTCGCCGCGGTCCAAACGCGCCTGATCGGTCTCGACCGCACCTGCCGGCGCAGCCGAAAGCAGCAACAGGCACGCCCAAACGAATCGTCTCATGCCTGCTCCTTGCCATCGAGTGCTGGGGCGACGGGCAGCGTCACGCACACGACGGTGCCTTGACACAGACCACTCTGTAGAGTCGCCGTCCCCCCATGGGCTTCGGCTACCCGCCGCACAAGCGTCAGGCCCAGGCCCAAGCCCCCGACCTTGGTGCGGCTGGGGTCGGCGCGGTAGAAGGGCTCAAAGACGCGCTCGGCATCCTCGGGGCCCATGCCCGGCCCGATGTCCCGCACCTCAAACGTCACCAGGTTGGCTTGCGTCCTCAGGGTCAGTGTCACCGCAGCTCCGCCACCATGACCCGCGGCGTTGTCCAGCAGGTTGTCGAGTGCGCGCCGCACCAAAGTCTCCGCCACCACCACCGTAGCGCCGCTGACGCTGTGCACCTGCAGGTCGATCTGGGGATGGCTCTTGCGGAAGCGCTCGGCAGCGGCATCCACGATCGTTCCCGCGTCGACCGGAGCCTTGGGCAGTCGCGCCAACACGTCCCCCGCCTGACCTTGGGCGAGGCTCAAGCGGGCTGTGGTCAGGACCTCTGCGATCAGGTGTTCCAACTCTGCAAGGTCGCTGGTGATCTCCGTGATGGCTTCGCGGTCGAGGATGGCCCCCTCATTCGCCAAGTCCAATGCGACGCGGGCCCGTGACAGGGGCGTGCGCAGCTCGTGCGAGACGTTGGCCAGCAGCTCGCTGTGAGCGGTCACGAGCTTCTGCAGTCGCCCCGCCATCGCGTCGAAGGACTCTGAAAGCCGGCGCAGCTCTGGTGCACAACGCTGCGGACCCACACGGGCGGACAGATCACCCTCGCCCAAGCGATGCGCCGCGTTCGAAATTTGCAGCAAGGGCCGGGCGATCGAGCGGGACAGCACCCACGAGCTCATCGTCAGGACAATGGCCGCTGTCACCGCGGCGGCCAGCCACGCGGCGACCGGCGGGTGCGGCAAGACAGAAGAGCGGACGACCATGCGGCCGACCTTCCGGCCGTCAACCATCACTGGCGCCTCGGCCATCCACTCCATCTGCGGCAGGTTCTTGCCGGCGATCAGGCGACGGACTCCCGCGGCGTCGTATAGCTCGATGCCCAAGTCCAGACGCGTCGCCAGCCGGTCGGCGATCCTCTGCGTCTTGCTGAGGTCATTCCACGTGTCTTCGGTCGCTACTGAGAGCATCGCGGCCGGCACTTGCAGGAACGGATGCTGCGCAGGCATGTGCGCCCGATAGACGAGGGCCGCGCCCACGAACACGCCGACGAACTGCAACAGACTCAAGATGCCTAGCGCGATGGAGAGTCGGGGACGAATCATGGCTGGGCCTCTCCCGTCAGGACATAGCCGACTCCGCGCACGGTCTTGAGCATCCGCGGGTCGCGCGCGTCGTCGCCCAGCTTTTGCCTCAGGCGCGACACGTGGACGTCGATGCTGCGGTCGAAAGCCTCGTCGGCGCTGCCCTTGACCAAGTCCAGGATGGTCTCGCGCGCCAGCACCCGGCCGGGCCGCTCTGCGAGCACACGCAAGAGGTCGAATTCATACGTCGTCAGCGTCAGGATCTCGTCACCCAGCCAGGCCGTGTGGGTACCGGGGTCGACCTTGAGGCGGCCAACCTGAACGACCTCTGAGGGACCCGGCCCTGCAAGTCCCCGAAAGCGCCGCACTTGGGCCCGCAGCCGCGCCAGCAGCTCCGGCGACGAAAACGGCTTCGACACGTAGTCGTCGGCGCCAAGCTCAAGGCCCAACACCCGGTCAACCTCGCCGTCACGCGCCGTCAGCATCACGATGGGCACGTCGCTGCGTTCGCGGATGCGACGACAGACCTCCAGACCGTCCAGCCCGGGCAACATCAAGTCGAGCAGCACGACGTCGACCGGCTCGGTGCGGGCGACCTGCAGGCCCGAAAGCCCATCGGATGCATGGAGTACCACGACACCGTGAGCTTGCAGGTAGGCCATCGTCAGCCGCGCAAGGCGGGCGTCGTCCTCGACCAGCAGGACCGTGAAGCTGTTGGTGGGGCTCAGACTCATGAAGGTCTCCCTTTCCGCACGGTCACTTGGGGACGCCAGGCCGGCAGCACCCGGACCAGATGTCCGTTCTCGTACAACAACACCGTCACGCTGCCCGTCGTGCATCGTCTGGGCTGGAGCAGCCACGGCGGCAGCAAGCGCACCCAGCCCCAAGGACCGCTGGCATCGGTCAGGCGGGCTCGCAGCTGGCCCAACCAGATCGGCGACTGGTGGCTGACGATCACGGCCAACCCGCCGCGCGCATTGGACTCTGCATCTCGCATCGCCGCCAGTGTTCGGGCCGCGACTTGGACAAACGACTCGCCCCAAGACGGTCGCAGCGGGTTCCACATGGCGGGCCACAGCTGTGGAGCCATCCATGCACGCCGGGGTCGACCGTCCAGCGCGCTCTGCGCCTCGATCAACCGGTCGTCCGTCGCTGGCGTCACGCCCAGAGCCGCGCCGATGGGCTCTGCGGTCTCGACGGCACGTTCCAGCGGACTGCTGACCATCCAGCGTACGTGCGGCCGCAGTTCCTGCACCGCTGATGCGACGGCACGAGCTTGTGCAACCCCCTTCGGCGAAAGGTGAAAGCCGGAAAGTCGGCCGTAGCGCAGACCCTGCGGATTGTCGACGACGCCGTGGCGAACCAGCGCCAACGCCGTGCGTTCGGCAACGCCCGCCTCGAGCCAGCGGCGAATGGCGACGACCGGGGTCATGGCGCCCCCAGATGGTCCAGGTCCTGACCAAGTGCGTACAGCAGCTGGGCACGGGCCAGATGGGCGTCGCGGGTGTTCTCGATCTGCGTGCGCCGTGCCGACAGCCACGCCACCAGTCCCTCCAGAACCTCGCGCGCCTCAACGGTGCCCGTTGCAAAGCCCGCTGCCGCAAACGCCATCCATTTCTTCGCTGCGCCTGCGCCCAAGTCGGCCTGCGCACCGATCTCTTGCGCCTGCTGCCACTCGTCGCGCGCCTTGCGTACTTCAATCGGGATGCCGGTCGCGGCAAACGCCGCCAGACCGTCGATCTGGTCAGCGATCGCCAATGCCTGTGCGGACTTGGCGCTGGCCGTCGCCGGGTCTACCGAGAACTGCAAGCCCACCGCCAGCCCGCCGTAGATCTGGTTGTAGCGGTCCTGAAAGTACGGGTTGTCGACGTCCTTGCGCATCGGGGTCCAGTCGGTCGCCACCTGCCCTGCCGCAAACACGATCGGCAGGTTTGCCAGCCGCTCAGCCTGGGCCAGCGACACGGCGGCCGCCTTGCCGTGACGGATCTGCGTCCACTCTGGTCGCCCCGATGCCGCCGTCTGAAACAGAACCGCCAGCCCCGGCAGGTCGGCGGGCAGCGGCGGCAGCGACTCGTCGGCCAACGTCAGCGTCGCCTCTTGCGGCAACCCCATGGTGTGCTTCAGGGCCGCCAGTGACAGGTCGGCGCCGATCCGCGCCTGAATGCGATAGCGCTGCAGCTCGGCAGCCCCGTACACAAGCTTCTGCAGGTCGACGGTCGTCACCTCGCCGGTCCCCTTGTCGTTCGCCTCGCGGGCGGTCGCCAGCGCCGACTCCAAAGTCTTGCTGGCGCTGTCCAAGGTCGGCTGCAGCGTTCGGGCATACAGGTGCAGGTAGTAGAGCTTGCGCGTCTCGAGCGCGACGGCGTTGCGGGTCTGCCGCACCCGGGCTTCCTCCACCAGAACGCGATGCTGCGCGGCATCCTTGCCCGCCTGCACCCGACCGAATGTGTAGAGCGGCTGGGCCAGCACAGCCTCCAGGTGCAGGTAGGGGCCCCACTCGGTCCAATCGCTATGGGTCTTGTCGAACGGGCCGCCGGTCAGCCGGTACATCGGCGCGGCATAGGTCATGCCGACGAGCTTGGGGTAGTACAGCGCCTCGACCTCGGCCAGCCGCCCGCGCCACTCACCCACCTTGCCTTCGGATTCCTTGACGAGGCCGCTGTCGCGCAGGGCGATGGCGACGCACGCCTCGACGTTCAGCGGACCTTGTGGCGCACGCGGCTGTGCCTGCACGGTGCCCACCGCGATCCACGCCACAACGAGCGCGAAAGTCGCCTGCAGCACGGGTAGTTGCGTGGTGTGCATGGCGTCCTACTTCCGGCCGAGCTCGGCGCGCTTGTCTTCCAGTCGCTTCAACAGCCCCACCGCCCCTTCCTTGGCCAGGATCCGCCCGAACTGATTCTGATAGTCGCGGATCAGCGAGTCGCCGTCGAAGGTCAGGTCCGCCACCTTCAGCGTGCCGCCAACCGACTTCCACAGCAGGCCCACGCGCACATCCACGCTGTCCTCGGGCGAGCGCGTGTCCAAGTCAACCCACAAGCCGCCGTTGCCGGGACGGGCGGCGCCGACCTTGACCTTGGCGCTGCGGAAGAAGGCTCCGGTGTCGGGGTAGGCCACCAAGCGCACAACCTCACGAAATTTCGCGGTGTACTCGGCCCTTTGCTTGGCGTCCAGCTTGGCCAGGTGCGGCCGAATCGGGTCCTGGGTGATCGCGTCGAAGTCGAGGAAGCCGTCGAGCTCGGCAAACCCCTTGTCGCTCGGGACACCCTTGACGCGCGCCGGCACCTTCTGGAAGGCGGCGATCAGCGCTTGGGTGCGGGCAACCGGGTCGGCAACGGCGGCGGCCGCTGGGGCGACGACAGGGGCCTTGGCTGGGGCAGCGGGCGCCTTCTTGGCGGGCGCTGCGAAGGCGACAGAGGCGGCAAGGCACAGGGTTGCGACAGACGCGGCAACGGGGAGATGGCGGGGGGTCACTTCGAGGCCTCCGGGGCCGCGCTTGCGGCAGCAGGGGTTTGCCAACGCCGGGCGATCCACAGCGACGCCGGCAGGAACAGCAGCATGAACAGCAGGTTGACGGTGAAGCCAAGCACAGCCAGCTTGCCGACGCTCTGCAACCCGGGATGGTCCGCCATCAGCAGCGCGCCGAAACCGACTGCGCTGGTCAGCAGGCCACCGGCCACCGCGCGGCTGGTCTCAGCATACGCGGCCTCGAACGGCTCGCCGGGTTCGCGAAGTCGCGTCACCAAGTGCACCGCACCGTCCACCGTCGTGCCCACGAGAACGGGAACCACCAGGATGTTCAGGTAGTTGAAGGGCAGGCCCAGCAGCGGCATCACGCCCGCCAGCGCCACCATCGACAGCGCCGTCGGGGCGATGCACACGAGCGCCAGCCCCAGCGAACCGAGCATCAGCCACGTCGCGAGCAGCACTGACAGCGTCGCCGCCAGCAGCACCCACGGCGACTCTCGCACCACCATCTCCAGAATGTCTGCCAGCACCATCGCATCGCCCGATGCCGTCACCGTGCGGCCGTCGGCCAGCGGGACCTTGCGGACCTCCTTGGCCAAGGCCTGCACTTTCTCGCCGTCGGCCAGACTGACGCTGGGAAACACCAGCACGAACCCGGCCTTGGACACACCGATGCCCTCAAACTGCCGGCGAATCCCGGGGGGAAGGTCCGCGCGGGCGAACGGCCTGGTGGCCACTGCGCGTCGCAGGTCCTCGAAGCGGCCGCGCTGGTCCTTTTCGAGGCGCGCCGGATCGATGCGGTCCGTCACCAAGGCGATGCGATCAATGATCGCCCGCTTGGCTGGCTGTCCCGGCGGCACCAGGTCCTCCAGTGCGCCCACGAAGTCGATCGTCGTGGCCTTGCCCAACTGCTTGCTGCGCCTGTGCAATTCGTCGACGACGGCGCGCTCGTCCTGCGGTCGGTCGGTCAGCAGCACCACGGGCGTCTGCGAGTAGCCCAGGATCTTGTTCACGTCGTGGTCCAGACGGAACGAGGGCAGCGCTCCGTCCTCCAACGCTGCGAAGTCGTAGTCGAAACTCACGTTGCGCGAGATCATCGTGAGCGCCAGCATCGCCAACACGCCCACGACGAGAATCGGCCGGGCGAAACGGGGAACATAGCGTGCGAGATAGGATTTCGCGGGTCGCACCGGGGGCGCCAACGGACGGTTTGGGGCCCAGCGCGTCCACAGCGCGACAAGGGCGGGCAGCAGCGCCATGTACGCCACCCACACGGCCACCATGCCGAACGCGGCGATCACGCCGAACTCGCGAAACGCGCGGAACTCGCTGATCGCAAGGCTAAGGAAGGTCAGCGCGGCGACGACGGCGGACACCAGCGCGGAGGTGCCGGTGTGCGCAAAGGCCTCGGCGGCAGCGTCCTCCGGCTCGCGTCCCTCGCGTCGCAAGGTCGCGAAACGCCCCAGCAAGTGAATGCCGTGCTCGGTGCCCAGACCGCCCAGGATCGCGCCCAGGAAGCCCGTCAGCAGGTTCACCGAGCCATACGCCTCGCCCACGAACCCATACGTCCACACCAGCCCCACGGTGGTCGGCAGCAGCACCATCGCGACGGCGCCGATGCTGCGGAAGTGCGCGATCAGATAAAGGATCACCAACAGGAAGGCGATACCGCTCGACACCGCGATGTCTGAGCTGATCTGCGCCTGCTGATCCACCTTCTTCTGGAACGTCCCGGTCATCGTGGTCTGGAAGCCGGGGCCGTACTTCGTCAGGTCCATGGCCTGGACCTCGACCTTCACGCGATCCAGCAGTTGTTTGGCGTACTTCAGGTCGACAGACGTGCGCGCCGGCTTGGCCATCACGACCACCTGCCCGGCCTTGGCGTCCAGATAGTACGGCTCGCCGTCGCCCGCCAACCGGTCATCCGTGCTTCCCGCCACACGCTCCAGAATGTCGGTGAAGTCGACCGACGGCGGTGCCTCGTCCTCCAACTGCACGTAAAGCGGATTCGCCTTGCGCTTCTCGAACTTGTAACGCGCCTGCAGGCGGTCGTGAATGGTTTCCAGGTCGGAGGTGCTCAGGTAGTAGAGACCGTGATCCTTGAAGAATTCCGTCTCACGCCGGTAGTCGACCCAGCGCACGTCCGGCAGCTTCTGCAAGCGCGCCGCAGCGTCGTCGGCGAAGCGACGCAACCCCGCGATGTCCTTGCCCTGCCCGACGACCACCACGTAGCCGATGCCGCCGAACCGCTTCTGCAACTCCTGTAGGCCGCGGATGCTCTCGAAGCTCTTGGGCAGCAGTCCGGTCAGGTCCGCGTCCAGCCGCACACCCCACGCCCACGCACCGGTCACCGCGGTCATCAGTGCCACGATCACAAGAGAAAGCAGCGGCTTGCGAAAGCCCACGCGCGCCACGTGGGCCAGCGCGCGCTCGAGGGTATGACCCAAGGTTCCGGTCACGGGGCACTCTCCGGGTCAGGCGGTCTTGACGCCACTTGCGTCCGACGGTGCGTGGAAGACGAAGTCGCGTTGCATCGGCAGGTTCCACGTCAGCCAAACGGCGCCACGGACCAACCACCACGCCACGCGGTAGTCGATGGCCGGGTGCAGCGCCAGCAGAGCGATGCCTCCCGCGTTCAGCAAGGCACTGGATGCACTGATGAAGGTGTAGCGGCCCACCTGAGCGCCAAGGGGACCGTCGCTGCGGAAGGTCAGTGCGCGGTTCAAGCCGAAGTTCACGGCACCGCCGACCAGACAGCCCAGCAACGTCGCCAGGGCCGGCGGCAGACTGAACATCTGGACCAGCACCAACACGACACCGTAGTCGATCAGCGTCGCAACCCCTGCGGCGGTGGCATTCCACACCACGATGGCTCGTTGCGAGCGTCGCGTCCCAGCGGCGGCATCCGGTGGCGTCAGCGCGTTCAGCAGCCCGACCAGACGTTGCACGGCCGTCACGTTCGACAGCACGGCGACAAGGCCGATGCCCGCCACGGCCAGCCAGTGCCGAGGGTGCGGGTCGGTCGGGTTCAAGAGCGCCTCCAACACCGGACTCAGCGCGACCGCCACGCCCATGTACAACACGCGCTCGGCCCGACCCATCAGGCCGTCCTTCTGCGGAAAGCCCAGACTCTCGCTCTTGGCGCGAACGTACGGCACCAGCGACGACCCGACCAGCGCCGCCAGCACGACCAGCAGGATCCAGGAGTCGCGGTAGTACCACCCCAGACCCATCAGAATTGCGGCATCGGCGTACCGATCCATCACGGAGTCCAGCGCGCCGCCGGCCGCCGTCACCTCACCCCGCGCGCGGGCCACGCGACCGTCCAGCGTGTCGAGCACGCCCGACGCAAGGAACAGCCAGCCGCCCAGCGCGAACCGCCCCGCCGCCGTCGCCACGCCCGCCGCAATCCCGACCAGCACCGCGAGTGTGGTGATGCCGTTGGCCGGAATGCCGCTGCGGTACAACAGGCGGTCAAGGGGGCGGATCAGCCAGAAGAGGAAGTGACGGATGTAGGCGCCGGCCAGCAGGCTGTCGCCGCGCTTCACGGTCTCGGCGTCGGTCGGCACGCCGTGACGCCAAGCCTGTAGCGAGAAGATCGCGAAACCGACCAGAAACCACGCCGACACCGCCAGCGCAGGCGACAGGGCCGTCCACACCCGCGCGGTGGGAGAGAGGTGTCCGGCCAAGCCGTCCAGCACAGTTTGCAGCCAATCCATGTCGTTCTCCTGCCAGGGGGGCGGCGCGGCAAGCTACCTTTCTTCTGCGGCTTCCAATGCCTCGGGCAGGGGCAGGTCGTCTCCGTAGTAGTCCAGACCCAGATGCGTGATGGGCTCCTCGCCGGCCAGAACCCGCAGGGTGTTCTTCAGCTTGGTGAGCTGGATGAACAGGTCGTGCTCCGGATACAGGCCCACCGGCGTCGTCGGCAGCTTGAAGTAGAAGGAAAGCCATTCCTGCACGCCGCGCCACTCCGCCCGCTTGGCCAGGTCCAGGAACAGCACGAGGTCAAGGACCAGAGGCGCCGCCAGAATCGAGTCGCGGCACAGGAAATTCACCTTGATCTGCATCGGCATGCCCATCCAACCGAAGAGATCGATGTTGTCCCAGCCTTCTTTCTGGTCGCCACGCGGCGGGTAGTAGTGGATCGAGACCTTGTGCGAGAACTTCGAGTACAGGTCGGGGTATTCGCCCGGCTGCAGGATCGTGTCCAGCACGCTGGTCTTCGTGACCTCCTTGGCCTTGAACGCCTGCGGGTCGTCCAGCACCTCGCCGTCGCGATTGCCCAGGATGTTCGTCGAGAACCAGCCGTTCAGCCCCAACATTCGCGCCTTGAGCATCGGCGCCAGCACGGTCTTCATCATCGTTTGGCCGGTCTTGAGGTCCTTGCCCGCCGTCGGCACGCCCTGCTCGCGCGCCAGCTGCAGCAGCGCCGGGGTGTCGGCAGCGGCGTTCGGAGTCGAATTGGCATACGGAACGCCCTCGCGAATCGCGGCATACGCGTACAGCAGCGCGGGCGAGATGTCGGGGTGGTTGGCATCCAGCGCCTGTTCCAGCGAGGCGAGGTCGCGCAGACAGTCCGGAGCCGGCCGCCACGTCTCCGTCGATGCGCACGTGATCATCACCGCGCGGTCGGCGCCCAGCTCGGCGATGAACTCACGGATGTCTTGCCGAACCCGGGCGATTCGGGCGCGGTGTCCTTGCTCGGGCATCGCGTGGTCGACCGCAATGCGCCGCACGAACTCGGGATCGTAGATGCCGCGGCGGGGCTGGATCTTCTCCAGCTGGTCGCGAATCGGGTCCAGCTGCTCGCGCGGCAGCACGTCCGAGCGCAGGGCCACCTGCCACGCGTTCTCGCTGACGATGTCCCAAGCGCCGAACACCAGATCTTCCATGCTTGCAAGGGGAACCAGCTCCTTGATCGGCACAGTGCGCCCGTCCGTCCGCCGACCGATGCGGGCGGTGCCCAGCTGCGTCAGCGAGCCAATCGGACGCCCGAGGCCAAGGCGAGACAGCGCGACGCCAGCGATGAAGGTGGTCGCAACGGCGCCCAATCCGGGGATCAGGACGGCCACACGGCCGCGGGCTGGGGTGGAGACAAAGCGGTTCGGCATGAAGGAACTCCTGATGGCAAAGATGCGGCCCCGTCACCTCGAAGCGCGTGGTGGGGGGGGGAAGAGAGTCCGGCGAGGCAGTGGCCAGTCTGTGTGGCGCGCCAAGGTAGGATGACGTTGGCGGCCACCGGATGCTTGTCGCTCGCGTTACGGATTGTTGCGGGGAGTCGTGGGTTGCTTTCGCGCACGCGTTCGTTGCCTTTCGCCGCGCACGCTGGTAACCCAACGTCGCGGGCGCCTTGCCCGGCTGGAGTCGCCGATGTCCCAACTGTTCTCGCCCCTTTCCCTGCGCAGCCTGACCGTGCGCAACCGCGTCTGGCTGCCGCCGATGTGCCAGTACTCTGCCCAAGACGGGTTTGCCTCGGACTGGCATCTGGTCCATCTGGGCGCTCGCGCCGCAGGAGGTCTGGGACTCGTCATGGTCGAGGCCACCGCCGTCGCCCCGGAAGGCCGCATCTCCACCGCCGACCTTGGGATCTGGTCCGACGGGCACGGGCAGGCCTTGGCACGGATCGCCGCGTTCTGCCGCAGTCAGGGGGCCGCACCTGCCATCCAGCTGGCTCACGCAGGTCGCAAGGGTTCAACCGATGTGCCTTGGCGGGGCAGCAAGCCGCTGGGCCCGGAAGCGGGAGGCTGGCGGACCGTCGCGCCCAGTGCCGTCGCGTTTCAGGGAATGCCGGTGCCGCAGGCGCTGGACGAGGCTGGCATTCGCAGGATCATCCAAGCCTTTGCCGAGGGTGCACGCCGCGCCCATGAGGCTGGTTTCGAGGTCGCCGAGATCCACATGGCCCACGGCTACTTGCTGCACGAGTTCCTGTCGCCACTGTCGAACCTGCGCACCGACGCTTGGGGCGGGGATCTCGAGGGGCGGATGCGCCTGCCGCTGGAGGTCGCGCGCGCCGTCCGGGCGTCGTGGCCAGAGCACCTGCCGCTGTTCGTGCGCTTGTCTGCAACCGATTGGAAAGAGGGCGGTTGGGACCTGGAGAGCTCGATCACTCTGGCCCGACGACTGGGAGAGCTGGGGGTCGACCTGATCGACTGCTCGACGGGAGGGTTGGTCGCCGACGCGGTGGTCCCGGCGGCCCCGGGCTTCCAGGTGCCGTTCGCCGCGGCGATCCGCAGCGCCACCGGGCTGCCGGTCAGTGCGGTGGGCCTGATCACCCAAGCCGCGCAGGCAGAACAGGTGCTTGCCGATGGTCAAGCCGACGCCGTGATGGTGGGTCGGGAGTTGCTGCGCGACCCGCACTGGCCTCTGCACGCGGCGCAAGAGCTCGGCGACCGCATCGACTGGCCACCGCAATATCTGCGGGCACGTCCCGCCTGAGCCGACCTGCTTGCGCTCACACGGTCAGCCGCGCACCTCGAACCCGTACTCTTTGCGCACATCGAAGCCAGGGTCGAGGTGGATGATCACCTCTGCACCCGGATAGCGCTGCAGCACCTCGAGCTCGACGGCATCGCCGATGTCGTGCGCGGCCCTCAGGGTCAGCTCGCCGTCCAGCTCCAGGTGAAACTGGATGAACGACTGCAAGCCCGAGTAACGGGTGCGAAGGTCGTGCACGCCGCGAACCTCAGAGTGCGCCATGGCTCGGGCGATGATCTCCTTGCGCTCCTGGTCGGGAAACTCCGAGTCGATCAGCAGATGTACGGCCCGTGCGCCGATCTGCCAGGCGCTGCGCCCGACCAGCACCGCCACCATCAGGCCGAACAGCGGATCGACGAGGGTCCAGCCCAGAAAGGTCGAGGCGAGCAGTGACACCACGACCGCGGTGTTCATCAACAGGTCGGTCTGGTAGTGCAGCGAGTCCGCGCTGACGGCAGTCGACCCGGTGGTGGCGATAACGCGGCGCTGATAGCGGACCAGGAACAACGTGGCGACACTGGCGATGACCATGACGGCCACGCCCGCCCAGCTCTCCTGGATCGGCTGCGGGTCGCGCAACCGCTGAACGGCAGAGTAGAGCAGCGTGACGGCAGAACCTCCGACCAAGGCGGCCTGCCCCAACCCGGCCAGGGGCTCGAACTTGCCGTGGCCAAAACGATGTTCGTGGTCGGCAGGTTGCAGCGAGATCTTGACGGCAAACAGCGTCAACCCCGAGGCCGTCAGATCGACCAGCGAATCGACCAGGCTCGCGAGCACGCTGACCGAGTCCGTGACCCACCAGGCACCCAGCTTGAAGCACGCAAGGGACAACGCGACGGCCAGGGACGCGCGGGTGGCGCGACGCATCAGGTCGCCCTTGGCAGCTTCGGCGATGGCTTCCATGTCAACGCTCCGCCTTGGGATGGCGCGACCGCGACTCGGCGATCGCTTCGATTTCCTGCACCAGTCCGCGCGTGTAGTCGCGGAACAGATCTCGCATCGCGCTGTGCAGCCGGCGCCGACGGTCGGGGTCCAGCGCGTCGCCCAGTTCGGCTTCCAGAGCGGCGGGCAATTGCTCATACGATACACGTTCATAGGCGTCGTGGGTGGCACGCAGCAACCCAGACAGCTCGCGCTTGTTGCACTCGACCAGGAACTCGCGCACGCCCTCTTCGACCAGCTCGTGAACGGCCAGCAGCTCCGTCGGTTCCGGCGCTACAGCGGGCGTCGCCAGCAGCTCGTCCAGCCCGAAATACAGCACGGGTTCCCCAGGCGGCGTGCGGACTTGCGCAGGGGCTCCCAGATCCACGACCACCAGCGGCTTGCGCCGATACGCCGACAGCCCCGACAGGTCCACGATGGCCGACTGTGCGCCAGTCGCCACCACCACCGCATCCACGGTGCGCACGATGTCGGTCAGGTGCTCGGTCAGCGGCAGCCACTCGCCCTTCTTCGCTGGCGGAATCGTCCGGTTCAACAGGCGCACCCGGTAGCCGCCGGCTGACGCAAGCAACCCCGCGGTCTTACGACCGATCTCACCCATGCCGACCACCGCAACTTCGCGGCGCGTGCCGTCGGTCGACGGGCAGTGTTGGCGAATCGCATCGTAGGCCAGCCCGTGCACGCCACGGCCGGGATGGCGCCAGTGCGGCAACCGCTGGACCTTCTTGACGACGCGTCCAACGGCGGTCTGCAGCGCGTTGTGCAGCGGCGACGCTTGCCCCCGACCGCGCGCGGCAACGACTGCCCGGTTCAGTTGCCCCGCGATCTCGCGCTCACCGACGACAAAGGACTCGAGGCCCACCGCCACCCGCAGCAGGTGCAGCACGGCATTGCGGCCGGTGTACAGGTACGGCATCGGCAGCGACGACGGGGCACCGGCAAGGCCGACCCAGCGCTCCACCATCTGGGCACGCAACGCCTCTGCGGCCCACTGCGGCTGCTGCGCGGCCAGAATCCACTCGATGCGGTTGCAGGTCTCCAGCACCACCAGCCCCTCGGCGCCGCACGACGCACGCAGGGCGCCGGTCAGGGACTCGCGCTCGTCGGCCGAGAGCAACAGCCGATTGCGCCAAGTAGCCGAAGCAACGCGGAAATCGCAGCCGATCACCGCCAGCGGCAGGGCTGGTGGTTCCGCTGCAGCGGCGCGGTGCGGGTGGGCGGGTCGGATTGGGCCGGCGGCCATCGTCTACGGCTCCCTCTTGCGGTCGGGCGCATCCCCGTCGTCCAAGCGGGCCAGTCGCTGCACGGCCGCCAAACCCGACAGCGCCGCTTCGTTCACGCTGATGCCCTGCAGGTGACTGCCGGCGAGCGTCAGGCCGGGCAGCGTGGCCTCGACGACTTCAATGGCCTCTGCCATAGCGTCACGGTGACCGACACGATACTGCGGAATCGCCTCGCGCCAGCGCACGACGGTGGCAAAGGTCGTCTCGAGCGGCCGTTGTTCCTTGCCCGGCGGAAACGCCTGCTGCTGCGCGCGCTCGACCAGAGAGATCAGCGTGTCGTCCGTCAGGTCGACCGCATCGGGGTCCAGTGCTCCGCCCACAAAGCCCGTGTGCAGCCAATGCCCTTCCGGCGCGCGGTTGGGGAACAGACTGGACGGCATCAGGATCCCCAACGTCCGCAGCCCTTCACCCGGCGGGATCAGCAGGCCCGAGCCCCGCGGCGCCAGACCGTCCGGATTGGGACCGCCCAGATGCACCAGCGCAATGCGGCAGTTCTGCACGTGGGCCAGCAACTCCTGGGCCCGCGGCACTTCTCGCAGCAGCGACGCACCGATGCGCGCCGGAGCCGCGACGATGACCCGCCGCGCCCGCACAAAGCCGACCTCGCGCGCGTCCGCCGTGGCCGCGCAGCGAACGAGGAAGGTGCCGTCGCTCTGCTTCTCGATGCCCTGGACCATCGACGTCGTGCGAACCGTCCCGGCGGGCAGCGCGGCCGCCAGCCCTTTGGGCAGCGTGTCGAAGCCATCCCGGAATGAATACAGGCCCCTGCGCGTGCCAGAGCCGTCCGCGTCGCCTTCGGGGGCAGGTTCGCGTCGCAGCGTCCAGCCCATCAGGGCGCCCATCAGCACGCTGCCGGACTGGTGCTCCCACTGCCATAGCCGCGGAAAGGCATCGCGAGCCCCCAAGGACTCGGGGTCGCCGCCAAAGACACCCGAGACCAGCGGCGTGATGAGGTACTGCGCCGCTTCTCGCCCCAGACGGCGCCGGGCAAAGCTCATCACGGTGTCGTCCGAGTGCGCATCGCCGAAAACAAACGGCTCGGCCAGCATCCGCAACTTGCCGCCCAGACTCATGTAGTCGCCGCTCAGCAGCGACCCCGGCCCGTGGGGCAGTCGGCGGGCACGGCGGTGGCGATACACGAAGCGGTCAAGCGGCGGCTGGGCGGCCACGACCTGGTCCTGCAGGCCGATCTCCTCGATCAATTGCCAGATGCCAGCTGCGTGTCCCGCGAAACTGTGAGGGCCTGACTCGGTCAGGTAACCGTCGCGCCGCTCTGTGCGGATCTTGCCGCCCACGGAGCGACCGGCCTCGAGCAACCGAACCCGCCAACCACGCCGATGCGCCTCCCACGCTGCCGCAAGGCCGGCCATGCCGCCGCCCACGACCGCAAGGTCGACGCATTCGTCGTGCGAAGCTGGTTCGAGGTGGGTCATCACCCCAGGCCTCCGGTCGCTGGCGCCACGCGCAACGCGTGGACGGCGTTGACGAAGGCCTCTACCCCGGCGATCGGCGTCGGAGGCACCACACCGTGGCCCAAGTTGGCGATCCAGCCCGTGCCGCCGCCCGCCGCCGCGAACATCTCCTGCACACGGCGCTCGATGTGCTCGCGTGGGGCGAACAGCTCGATCGGGTCCAAATTGCCTTGCAACACCGTCGGACGCTGCCCCAGCCCTAGCAGGGCCTTGCGGACCTGGGCCATGTCCACGCGCCAATCGAGGCCCAAACCATCGGCACCCAGCCGCACCGTGCTCTCGGTCAGGTGGCCCGGATGGCGCGCAAAGACCATGATCTTGTGGCCCTTGGCCTGAATCGCATGAATGATCCGCAGGGTCGAGGGCCGCACGTACTTGTCGTAGTCCGCCGCCCGCAGCTCGCCCGCCCATGTGTCGAACAACTGCACCGCATCCGCGCCGGCTTCCAGCTGCATCAGGAGGTAGTCGATGACGGCGTCGGCCAACTTGTCCAACAGCGCAGTCAGCGTCTCAGGTGCCGAGTAGAGCATCGCCTTGATCGTGTCGTAGGACTTCGAGCCCTTGCCTTCCACCATGTAGCAGGCGAGCGTCCAAGGTGCCCCGGAGAAACCGAGCAGCGCGTGCTTGCCCCCCAGCTCGCCGTGGATCATGCGGACAGCGTCGCCGACATAGTGAAGCGACTCGCGGACTTCCGCGCGCGGCAGCCGACGCACATCCTCAGCCGTGCGAAGGGGGGGAGACAGCACAGGGCCGCCCTCGGGGAAATCGACGCGCATGCCGAACGCCTCGGGAATCGTGAGGATGTCCGAGAACAGAATCGCCGCGTCAATGCCAAACCGACGCAGCGGCTGCAGCGTCACCTCGGTCGCCAGCTCGGGCGTGCGGACCATGTCGAGAAAGCTATGGCCTTTGCGGACTTCTCGGTACTCGGGCAGGAAGCGTCCGGCTTGGCGCATCAACCACACAGGGGGGCGGTCCACCGGCTGGTGGTTCAGGGCGGCCAGAAAACGCTCTCGGTGCGTCATAACGGTCATGCTTCCTCTTTCGGTTCACTGCGACACGCAGCCTTGCGCGGTCGGCGGACGGGGCAGGTATTGTACCGATCCTGACGGTGCAACGTCATCCCTGTGTCATGCAGGTCAGGTCAGGGGGCGCCGACGGGCTTGCTCCAGCACTGGCGCAGGCAGTACTTGCCCTGCGAGGTGCCCTTGTCGTCCTTGAGTTCCATGCAGCCCCAGCCCTGAGGACACGCGCCCGCCGGGTCGTTGCCGCACACCAAGCCGCAGAAAGCGCCCATCTCCTTGTCGTCCGCGTCGGACATCTTGAAGCAGGCATTGGGCTTTCCGCCGCACTCTGGCACGTTCTCGTCGTCGGGGTTGCAGGCCGCGCAGAATGGCCCCTCAGCGGCCTGACACTGCCGGGTCACGGTGTTGCACACTTGGCTGAACGAGCACTGCCAGTTCTTGTCGCAACCCTTCTTGACGCACTTGCCGTTCTCACAGCCGAGCGCGAAGTCCTTGCAGTCGGCGTCCACCGCGCAGCCGGGCACGCACTTGTGGTCCTTCAGGTTGCAGTGGGTCTCCGGCGTCTCGCACTCGACCGACGATAGGCAGCCGCCGGCGATCTTGCAGTGCAGGTCCTTGCACACGGCGTCGGCCGAAAGGACCTTGCAGCCTGCGTCTTCGGCACAGGGGGCCACGCAGCGGCCCAGCGAGCAGACGTTGGGCGACGCGCAGTTCTCGTCCTGGGTGCAGCCGGGGACGCACTTGCCATAGTCGGCGTTGCAGATGGTCTGGAACGGGCAGTCTCCGTCGGTCTTGCACGCGCCGGACTGGGGGGCGCAGCTGCCGCTCTTGGGCACGCACTGCATCTCTCCCTGCGGCGCCACCTTCTTGCACTCGTGGTCCACCGGACAGCCCGCCTGGCCCAGACAGGCCCGACCGCAGTACGAACCTCCCGTCAGGAACGTCAGGCACAGCGACCCCAATGCCGCCTTTTCGCACTGCACGTCGAACTCGCAAGGGTCACACAACCCGCGTTCCGTCAGACACTTGCGCGTGCAGGGGTCGCAGTATTTGCC
>JBMOIG010000018.1:0-46286 GCA_049317445.1 Myxococcota bacterium
CGCTTCTCGTCGCGCTTTTCTTCCCGCTTCTCGTCGCGCACCGGCCGATCCTCGCGCCGTGCCCGAAGTTCGCTTCGGTCCCCCTTGTCGTGCCGCCGCTCGCGCTCACCGCGCGGTCCGCGGTCCCGCCGATCGCGACGGTCGCCGCGCCCCTGGGGACCGCTCGACTCGCCGGCCGACTCCGAGCCTGCCGCATCGGCTTCCGGCGTCGGCTCGCTGGCCTTGCCTGCGCCAAACAGACCGAGAATCCAGCCCCAAATGCCTTTCGGCTTCTCTACGGCGTCCTTGGGTTCTCCAACCGCCGTCGCGTTGGCGACGACCTCGACAGCCGCGGGCGCGGACTTGCGTGGAGGCTGACGAACGTCGTCATCGCCCGACATGTCGCGGACTTCCCTATAGATCTCGCTGTAATCCACGCGGGCGGCGCGACGGGCCGAGGCCATCTCGAGCTGAACCCGCGCTTCCTCCCGCTTGATCAGGTGGTTGCGCACCAGATCGAGCTCCTGATGCACGCGCAGCAGCTTGGTGCGGTCCGCGCGGTCCGATCCGGTCTCGGCGGGGGCCTCTTCCAGGTGCTCAAGGACAACGTTGCTGGCGGGCATGCCGTCGACCGCAACGATCTCGATCGTCAGGTGATACTGCCGCTCGACCATCGCAAGCTCGGACCGACGGGCGTTCAGCAGGTAGCGCGCCGTCTGCGGCGGCACCATGGCGATCACGTACTTGACCCGCTTCTGCGCCACCAGCTCGTAGATCCGCCGCAGGATCGACATGCCGACGCTGTCCATCGCGCGCAACCGACCGGTACCGCTGCAGTGCGGGCACGAGTCGAAAGCACCCTTGTTGACCGACGACTTGATGCGCTGCCGGCTCATCTCGAGCAGGCCGAACTCGCTGATGTGGGCGATCTTGGTGCGCGCCTTGTCGTTCTTGAAGGCGTCCTTGATCGCTTGCTCGACCTCACGGACGTACTTCTTCTCGCGCATGTCGATGAAGTCGATGACGATCAGGCCGCCCATGTCGCGCAGAATCATCTGGCGGGCGATTTCCTGCGCCGCCTCGATGTTGGTCGCGCGCGCCGTCTCCTCGATGTCTTTCTCCTTCATGCGTCCGGAGTTGACGTCGATCGAGACCAAGGCCTCGGTCTGGTCGATGACGATCGAGCCGCCGGAGGCCAGGAAGACCTGTCGGGCGAAGACGTCGTCGACCTTGCCCTCGATGCCATAGCGCGCGAACAACGGCACGTCGCCGGCATAGCGCGCTACCGCAGAAAGACCACGCGGCATCAGGACTTGCAGGAACTCACCGACCTCGTGGAGCGTCGGGTCGTCGTCAATCACGACTTCTTCGATGTCCTTGCTGAAGTAGTCGCGCACGAACCGCACCGGCAGGCTGCGCTCAGCGTACAGCAGCGTGGCGCCCGTGGACTCGCCGAACTTCTGCTGGATGTGCGCCCACTGGCGGCTCAGGTACAGCAGATCCTTGGCCAATTCGAGCTTGGAGGCCGTCTCTCCCGCGGTGCGCACGATCAGGCCGAAGCCGTCCGGCACCTTCATCGTCTCGGTCAGTTCCTTGATGTGCTCCCGCGCCTCGTCGCTGAGCTTGCGGCTGATGCCGGTCTTGTCGCTCTCCGGGATCAGCACCAGGTACCGGCCGGGCAGCGACACGAATGTCGACAACGTGGCGCCCTTGCTGCCGATCTCGTCACGCACCACCTGCACCAAAATTTCCTGCCGCGCCTTGAGCAGGTCCTGAATCGGCGCGCGTTTGTCCTGATTGCCGTTGCGCAGCTTGGGGTGGATTTCGCCAACCGGCAGGAAGCCCTGCTTCTCGTTACCGAAGTCGACGAACGCCGACTGCAGCGACGGCTCGACTCGCGCGATCACGGCGCGGTAGATGTTGCCTTTGCACGTATTGCGGCTGACGGGCTCGATCTCCAGTTGGAGCAGCAGCCCGTCTTCGACCACCGCCGCGCGAGACTCGTCGCGATCGACGCTGATCAGCATCCTCTTGGTCATGGAACACTCCGACCGGCCACGTCAAAGGGACGCAGCCGCTGAGCGCTTCCGGACCGGGTCAAGGAGGGAGGATGACGGCGTCTTGTTAGCGCCTACTCCAGCCTGGCCGATCCCCGAAGCGCGGGTGGTGCGGCAAGGACGAAGTGGGTGCTCGTCGCGAGAAGGTGACGCCTGTGCATACGGGACGGCTCCCCGGCGGGCTGTCTGCCCTGCCGGAACCGTGCGTGCCGTGATGCCATTGCGCCATCGTGCTTCCCGAATCCGAGTCTGTGTCGGCTTAGACCGGCGGGACCGTGGTCCGCTTGGGATACGGCGCACTCTGCGAGGTCAGCTGGCTCACGGAATCGCTGCGGGCTCCGAACCTGCGAACCGCGAGGGCCCGCCGACGAAGGACTTCACAGGTCTTTCGCGCGACCCGGATGGGGCCGCTCGCCGTTGCATGACCGGGCGCAGGAGGTGTGCACTCCCGCCGTCTGCCTGACCGGGCCCGCAACGCGTGCAGAAGGCCGGGTCTGTCGTCGTCCGTGCCTGGCTCCGAAACCTCGTGAGCATTGGGTGCAAAGCACTGCGATGCAAGGAGGTGAGCGGAGCGCCCTGGGACCTGCCGGCGACCCGCATGGGCCGGCAACGGCGGTCGTGGAAGGGGTAGTTCTGCGACTCCGTCGGGCTTCGGCGCTCCATGGCGCCCCCGACTCTAGGCCTTCGACGCTGCGACGAGGGAACGGCCGCGAAAATACCCCCCACTGGGCGTCGGTATTGTAGTTCCCCCGGGGAGAAGGTGTCAACCGGAAATCGGTGTCCCGCGCCCCCGCGACCCGCAGACAGAAGGCCCGAAGGCGATGCGTCCCGGACCTTGCGCAGCGACCGGAGGTGCGGTCATGATGGCCGTTCCGGGACTCTTCCCCGCAGCGATGCCGCGAACCGATGGCGACCGAATCCAAAGGCCTGCTGCCCGACCCTGCCGACGAGCCTCTGCGCGAGTTGCCTCGCTGGAGTGCAGGACTCGCGCTGGTCCTGTACGCCGCGGTGGCCGTAGCGTTGGTGGCATGGGGACCCGTGGAGCCGCGCGCCGCCCGCCA
Organism: Myxococcota bacterium; assembly: GCA_049317445.1. Lineage (GTDB taxonomy): Bacteria > Myxococcota_A > UBA9042 > UBA9042 > UBA9042 > CAJBNH01. The sequence goes on from JBMOIG010000018.1 coordinate 3,098, forward strand.
CGATGTGTTCCTGCTGGAGCGGGAGCTGCCCAAGGCCGCGGTGTCGGTGGGGCTGCCGGGGACGAGCGACGAACGGTCGTGCGAGTGGCGGCCGCAGGACCAGCGATTCGTCTGCGGGACCGAGCCTTGGGCCTTCGTCGGCCCGCTGGCAGGCTATGCGGGCGGTGAGGCGTTGCGCTGCACGTGGATGCACCCGTTGCCGGGCGGCGCGACGACGATTCTGCGCTTCCGCGATACCGGTCTGGGCGACAAGATCACCGGCCGTCTGGCGTTGCTGGACGAAGTCGGCGACGGCGCCGAGGTCTCGGTGCGCGTGTTCGCCGCCGGGACGCAAGTGGTGCAAGCGCGCGTCAACCAATCGCGAAAGCCGGCAGATCTTCTGGGCAAAATCGAAGCGGGCGCGCCGAGAGGCGAGTTGAGGATCGAGCTGCGGTCCAGCGACCATCACTACCGCCACGCCTGTCTGGCCCTGCAGATGACGGGAACTCGCCAAGCGCCGCCGCCTCCGGATCGAGCGCCTTCGCCCAAGCCTGCTTCCCCGGGACGCGAGGAATGATGCGCTCTCCCCTGAACCTCGCCCGCAGGGTCGCCGACGATGCCCCCCTTTGGCGCGGCTGCACTCGCCTGCTGGTCGACTGGTTCGCGGTCGCCGCAGCCGCGGTCGCGGCCTTGGCGGTGACAGCCATGATGTTGGCGTCGGGCCCGTCGGTGTCCGCCACCGCGGCGCCGTGGTTGAGACAGTTCGCTGCGGGCGGCACGGCCAAGCCAGGATTCGGCTTGGTGATCTCCTGGGTCTCCCAGCATCTGCATCACTCGCCCCCTCAGACCGTTGCGTTCCTGCAGTTCACGGTGGCGACCCTGCTGCTGTTCGGCGCAGCCCGGCTGGCCCTCGAGGTGCGCGGCGTTTGGACGGCACTTGCGACGGTCACGGTCCTGTTGGTGTGGCCGGCGGGACGACAGGCCGTCACAACGTTCTCCGCCGAGTCGCTGCTGGGTCTGTCCGCAGTGGCTGTCGCGCTGGGCGGGGCTTGGCTGGAAGAGCGACCGCGGCGCGGCGCACTGGTTGTGGCGTTCGGCCTGGCGTTGGCTGCGTTGGCGCATCCACTGGGGCTCATCGCGGCGCCCGCCCTCGGCCTGGCGGTGCTGGTGTGGCCTCGCCCGACTGCCCGGCACGATGACGACGCCCCCTCAGACGCGGATACCGGCCTGACCGTGCGCAGGGTCCGCCTCGCGTGGTTGACGTCACTGGTGCTGGCCGCAGCCATGCTGTTGGTCGTCCTGCCCAAGGACGGGGTGAAGTCGTTGTGGAACGAGTCCTTGGCAGGCCTTCGTGCCTACAGTCCGTCGCCGCGGATTGGGCTGGCCGGCTGGCCTTACGTGGGCCCCGTGGTGGCGGTGGCCGGCCAACTGCCCGTCGTCCTGCTGGGGCTGGTCGCCGGGGGCACGGTGCGCGCGCTCTCAGCGGGGCGGACGGCGTGGGCGCTGTCGGCAGGCCTGTTGACGCTCTGGATGGCGGCCTTGGCTGTCGCGGGCACGCCTGCAGTACCGGGCGGGATCGACGCGTTGATCGTGCTGGCGCCACTGCTCGTCGTGGTGGGGGTCGTTCAGGGTGCCGATGTGTTCGTGGCGCTGGTGGTCTGGTCGCGCGGTCGTCGCCGCGGTGGCATGGTCGCCTTCGTGATTCTGGCCACGGTGGCCGCGCTGTTTGCGGACACCCGACTGGGCCGCGACGACCGGCGCAACGCCTTGGCGTGGTTCCCCGGCGTGCTGAAGTCGACCGAGCCGCTGCGACCGGCGGTGCTGACCCCCGCCGACGCCTCCCTGCTTCAGGAACACCGCCTGACGGTGACCCTGTTGCCGGCCCGGCCCGGTGGTGCGGCCCTGGGGGAGGTGGCGGGCGCCGTCTTCCCCAAGCTCGCGGACCTCGCGGTGTCGCCCACGAACTCGGCGGTGACGGCGTTGGTGCCCGCGACCTCGCCGCATCCGATCGACAAGGCGCTGCGGATGGCGGGCAAGCCGCTGCAGTGCACCTCCGACGGCCGGAACTGCCTGATTCGACTCAAGGGAAATCGCTAGGTCGGGGGGGGGCGCGGGCGGTCGTCGCTACAGCCGTTCTTCCAAGGCGCTCTTCTGCTTGGGGCGCTCGGGTTCCGGCGATGACCCGTTGGGGCGCAACGGGCGACGCGGCGGCTTCTTCGCCAGCGCATTCGCCTTGGAATCGGTCTTCTTCAGCTCGATCTGGAACAGCGGCGCCGAGTCACGTCCAAGGTCCAACGCCACATCCTCGTAGCCCGCGAGCTTCGCGACGCCCAACACCCGACCGTCTGCGGGCACATCGACCAGCACTGGCGACAGGCCCACCTCACGGGTACCGATCGTCAGGCTCGCCCCTGCCGGCGTGGTCTCGATGCGTACCTGCACGACGGCCGGCCCGACCAGCGCCACAGCCGGAGTCGGGGCGACGGGTTCGACCACAGCGGGAACCGGGGCAGGCTCAGCCTTTGGAACGACGGGCGGGGCGGCCGCTGCTGCGGCGATCTCGACCGCAGGCGGCGGCGTAGCCGGACGGCTTGACCGCGCGCTGATGGCCCAGAACGTCGCAAGGCCACCGACCGCAAGCAGGGTGAAGGCGACGGCGAGCGCGGTCCATCCGGCCGGCCGCTTGCGGATGGGCGGCTGAATCGGCGGCACGTCTTCTCGCGTCGGCTCCAGTGCGTCTGCGAACTCCTGCTTGTCGACCCACGCGGTAAACTCACCGACGGCGGGAGGGTCGCTGGGCGTAGCCAGCGGCAACCGATTCGCTTGGACGGTGTGGTGAAGAACGACCGCTGCGGCAGCGTCGTGGCCAGCCGGAGACGTCGCCGAATAGTCCCCGTGCAGGGACGGGGCGTACGCAGCGGTGTGCATGTCCGCAGCCAGGTCATAGCCCGCGGTGCCGACGGCATCAGCCGCCGAGCGCATGGGCGCCGCAGCAACGGCCGGCGGCATCCGCATCGGCTCGGTCCAATTCTGCGCGCGCACCGCTTCCATGGCCTGACGCATCTCGATCGCGGACTTGAAGCGCTCCTGAGGATTCTTGGCCAGCGCGCGCTCCAGCACGGCCACAAAGCCCTCGCTGACCGGAGTGCGAGCGACCTTGCGCAAGTCCGGCACCGGGTCGCGAACGTGAGACAGCAGCACGGCCAAGGGGTTGTCCCCATCGAACGGCGGCTGGCCGGCCACGCACTGGTACAGCACGACCGCCAGCGAGTAGAGGTCGCTGCGACGGTCGAGCTCCTTGTTCTGCGCCTGCTCCGGACTCATGTAAGACGGCGTACCAAACGCCTTGCCGGTGCCCGTCAGGTTCGAGCCCAGCCGCTTGGCGATGCCGAAGTCCAGCACCTTGACCACGGGGTCGTCGCCCTCGACCTCATGCAGGTAGATGTTGTGCGGCTTCAGGTCGCGGTGAACCAGATTGGCCAAGTGGGCTTCCGCAAGGCTGCGCAGCGTCTGGATGCCCAAGTCCAACGTCATCGCTTCGGTCAGGACCTCCTGGGTCTCCAGCCGGTGCTTCAACAGGTCGTTGAGCGTTTGGCCGCGCAGCAGTTCCATCGCGATGTACAGCGCGCCGCCCTCGGTCTGGCCGAAGTCAAAGACGCGGATCGTGTTGGGGTGCTTCAGCGAGGCCGTGACCTGCGCCTCCGCGAAGAAGCGCAGGATGGTGTCAGAGTCGCCGCTGTCGAGTGGGACGGCCAGCAGCTTGATGGCGACGTCCTGGTCGGTGGCCAGCGCAGTGGCTTTGTAGACGGCGCCGAAACCGCCGTGGCCAATCAGCGTGCCGATGCGGTAGCGACCGTTGATCTCGGTGCCTTCCGCAAGCTTGCTCTCGGGATTGCCGCCCAAGACAAGCGTCGCCGTGCTGTCCGACGGACAGCGAACGGCGTCGGTGCGCTTGCCACACTTGGGGCAAAGCCGTTTCAACGCTCCCCCCTTGCTGCGCGGTCGGGCCGAAGCTGCGGACCGGCCGAACCCATCGGTGATGGGCCAGCGCTCAGGCCGGTGGTCGTTCCCGCCAGCAGTCCGGCAACCTCGGCCAACGCTGGCGGCAGGTCTCCAAAGACGACGCGCCCGTCATCCAGAATGCGGATGTCGACCTCGAGCTTTGGAGCCCCGTGGGTTGTCGAGGGTTCAGGCGGTCGCGCCATCCGGAAATCCTGCGGTATGTTGCGCCCGGCTCGGCCGGTTCGTCTCGGTCGCACCGCTTGGGTGCGTGCGGCTAAAGGCCTCTGACCGAAGCCGCTTTGTACTCCTTTGCCTCTTCTACGGGAAGCAGTCCGTCGAAGAAGGCTTGGTCGTACCCGTAGACATCGTTGCCGAACACCACGTGTCCTTCCTCGTCTACGCCTGCCGACGCATAGTCGATGTGGACCGGGATCGGGGTCTTCAGGTTGACGATCTTCTCCTCCTTTTCGTCGATGGCCGCCCGAATCTGCCCAGGCGTCATGCCCCGGTCGCGCTGCAGCAGATCCTCGGCCAAGTCGATCGGGTTCTGCACGCGGATGCAGCCGTGACTGAAGGCACGCCGGGCCTTGCCGAACAACGCCCGGAACGGCGTGTCGTGCAAGTAGATGTTGTACTTGTTCGGCCCCTGGAACTTCACGTCGCCCAGCAGATTGTCCGGGCCGGCCTTCTGGTAGTAGGTCTCGACTCCGTCGGCGCCCATCTCAGACACGTAGCCGTGCTTCTCCAGATAGTCCGGTTGCTTGGCGAGCGACTTCTGGATCTCCAGCTCGATCACGCGCTGCGTCGGGTACCACCGGGGAGCCAGAATCACCCGTGTGATGGGCTTGGAGAACATCTTGGTGCGGTTGATCTTTCCCTTCATCAGCGTCTGCTGGTCTTCGCTGTTCTCGTTGTTGCCGACGATGACCCTGTGCTCCCGCACGACCTTGCCACCCTCGTAGACCCACAGCTTCTGGAAGGCGATGTTGACGAAGATATGGAAGTTCTCCGGATTGCGGCCCTCGCTCTCGCGGTAGCGCTCCAGCGACAAGCGGATCAGCTCCAAGCGTCGCTCTGCAGGCACGTCCAGTTCCGAAATGGTCGTCTTGGAGACCACGCCGTCGGCGTCGAGTTGGTGGCCTTCCTGGAATTTGACCACCGCATCGTTCAAGCCCTCGTCGAATCCCTGACCGTCGCCAGGGTCATAGCCCTCTGCCGCCAACCGCTCGCGCAGTGCGTCGACAAACGGCCCGGTGTCGCCCTTGGCCACCTTCTTGGCGGCCAGCTTGGGCAGAGGCTGCCAGCCCCCCGCCGCGACGTATTTCGCGTACAAGTCGCCCGCGTCCAGCAGCGCCGCGTACTGCGGATGGGTCGGCCAAGCCGATCGCATGACCTCCGCAACTTTGCCGCGGCTGCTGCCAAGGCGCGCCACCAGCTTGTCGGCAAACGTCTCCGACATCCGCCGAACCTCGGACGGGGGCGTGTAGTTCAGTGGATGCGCGGGCTTGGCCAGCTCGAAGTCGATCAGGTAGCGGACGGCCGCGCGCGAGATCTCCAGGTCGGCCTGCCAGATCGCCTGCCGGGCCGTCGTTGCCGCTTCCAGCACCTTGGGCAACCCTTCGTCCAGCTTGCGCAGTCCGGCCTCGACCAGTTGGTCGCCGCCGGCACGCACCAGCACGAGCTCGCCGCCCTCGCCTCCGCGCAGCCACACCGCTGCGGCCTGCGCCACGACGGCGACGCGTGGCCGGGACTGCAGTGCGAGCACGGCCGCACGCTCTTGCTCAAAGGCCTTGCGCACGCCCGCAAGCGCCGCATCCAGTGCATCCAGCCGATAGCCGGCCTTGTTGATGCCGTGACGGTCCAGCTCACCCAGCAGCTTCAGCACCTGTGCTCCGTCGGCATTGGGCTGGCCGTCGATGCCGAAATAGCGCGGTTTCGGCTCTCCGTACATGGACTTGACCACCTTTGCATCGGGGCCGGTCGCCAAGATGGCCTTGGCCAGCGCGGCGGGCTCGGCCTTCACGACCTGCTCGACCTGCGCCGCAACGTGGGCGGCGACCTCGGGCAGCGTGCGCGCGGGCGAAAGCGGGGCGGTGGGCTCTGCCGCGGCGACGTCGGCTCCCGGCGCGGCCGGGGGGCGAGGCTTGTCCGGCTGGCCCTCGCATCCGGCCCATCCGAGCACCAGCAGCAGCACCAGCCACAAGGGCGCGGTGGTGAGGCGCAAGCGGGTAACAGGGTTCTGCATCATGGGGTTCCCTCTTTGCTGGATACACCTAGGGCCATGTGGCCGCGGGGAGTCGAGGTGACGATAATCGCGACTGCGGCGCCGTCAACGAAATCGCATGGACTGGCGCCGTTGCCGGGTGGGGCCGCGAGTCCGGGGCACCGACACCCCAGTCGGGTTGCAGCAATACTTGCAGCATTGCTTCATAATCAACTGAAACGCTTGAGTTTTGCGCTTTGCGCGTCGTTCCGGCCACAGACTTGCACAAGGGTTCAGGCACGCCGGGGCCGGTCGACCCGCGGCGCCACTGCGCATCCCAATTCCCACCCTTTCCCCCAAATCAGGAAGACACCATGCCGACGCCCGCCGTGTTTCCCGTCACCGAGAGCTCCGCGGAATTCGCTGCGCCCATCAGGACTTGGCCCGGGTCACCGCCGATCGATGATCGCGCCGTGCAGGTCTCGATGCGCATCAGTCAGCGCGAGGTCTTCGCTCGGCACATCGGTCAGGACTCGACGGGCGAGGCGTTGCTGGCGCTGGTCGAGTGCGCCAACCGCTTCGATGCCTCCCGCGGACCGGCGCTGATGACGTACGCCTTTGGTCGGGTGCGGGGCCGCGCACTCGACGCCGTTCGCCGCGAGGTGCGGCAGTGGCGCACCCGCCGCGATTTCCATATGCACGGCCTGGTGTTGGCCAGCGCGGTACCGCAAGTGACGATCTCGACCAGACTGGACCTGGGGCGGGCGATCGCGGCCGTGCTCCCGGAGTTGGGCAGTGCCGAACGACTGGTGCTGAACGGCCACTACGGCGCCGACTTGTCGCTGAACCAGCTGGCGACGCAGGGCGCGGCCTCGACAGATCAGCTGCAGCGCGCGCACCGCAGCCTGATCCAACGCCTGCGCAGGAAGCTGTCCGTGCTGCCGGAACCAATTCTGCCATCGTAATGGACAAGGGGTTCTGGGGTGTTACCAGGAGCCGTGCGAACCGTGGCTGCCGTGCGAACCGTGGCTGCCGTGGCTGCCGTGCGACCCGTGGCTGCCGTGGCTGCCGTGGCTGCCGTGTGAACCGTGGCTGCCGTGCGAACCGTGGCTGCCATGCGAACCGTGGCTGCAGTGTTCCGCGCGCATGTCTTGGGCATCGGGAAACAGAGGCTCGGGGCCTGACAGGTCGCCCAGCGTGGCCAGCGTGGCTTCCTGCTTATCGCTGATCGCGCCCTCTTCCGACGAGAGGAAGTCTGCGGCGGTCCGATTGAGCCTGGGAAGCGCCTTCTTCATCCTGCCCCCGGCCTCAGAGTGAAGCCGAAACCTACTGAGGGTAGGTACCATCCACCCGCGAGAAGTGTCAACGAACGTGTCGGGCTGGGCTTTGCCTTGTTCGGGCTTGACCTCGCCCCGGTCCACCGCTACACCGCGCGCGCCGTGCTGCGTCCCACGCCGAAAGGTTGTCCCGTGCCTCCAGTCCCTGCAACCCATGACGACCTGAGGGCCTGGCTGCTCGCCGCAAGCGAGCGTGGGGTCGAAGTGGCCGTCGTCGGACCCGCCGCGCTCGCGCTGGCCAGCGGCGCGCCCCTGCCCACGGGGTTGCCGTGGACGATTCTGGCCGGCCGTCCAGCGCAGCAGTGCCCCGAGGCTCCCCAAGGCTGGCCGCTGCAAGTTCGAACCGTCGAGACAGAACCGTTTGCGCACGCGCTGTTGCAGCATCTGGCGGCCGAGCCGGTGCGGGCCTGGTCGGTCGCGGTGGGTGCGGGCGGCGAGATCGTCGATTCCGTCGGTGGCCTTGCGGATGCGGCCGAGGGAAGGCTGGGCCTACGATCGGACCTGCGGAAGTTTGTCCAAGGCAACCCTCGGCACATCCTGGACCTTGCCGTCTGGGCGGCGCAGTCGGGCCTGAAGCCCCCGATCGAGGCGGTGCGGGCGGCGCAGCGGGATGCCGGCAACGTGCTGTCGCTGGATCGCGCCCTGTGGTGTGAGCGCTTTGGCGCCGTGCTGTTGGGCGAATTCGCCGGGACCGGGCTGCGTTTCCTGCACGAAGCCATGGTGTTGCAACTGATGGTCCCCGAAGTCGTCGCGATGATCGACTTCCACAAGGGCTGCCCGGTGCACCACAAGGACATCTGGGACCACACGCTGCAGGTGATCGAGAAGTGCCCGTACAGTCCCGCTGTGCGCTGGGCGGCACTGATGCACGACACCGGCAAGGTGTGGACGCGTACGGTCAACAAGCAGGGCAAGGTCCACTTCTTCCGGCATGAAGAGATGGGCGCGTCGCTGATGGAGGGCGTCGCGGGCCGCTTTCACCTCGACCCCGAACTGCGCGACCGCGTGGTGTATGTGATCGCCAACCACGCACGCGCCAACGTCTATACGACAGACTGGACCGACAGTGCGGTGCGTCGACTGATCCGCGACATGGGGCCGCACTTGCAGGACGTGATCGCCTTTTCGCAGAGCGACTTCACGACCAAGCGCGCCTGGCGAATTGCCGAAGTACGCTCGCTGGCTGAGGAACTCAACGCCCGCATCCCCCGCATCGCGGAAGAGGACGCCAAGGTGCCCCCGCTGCCGAAGGGTCTGGGACACACCGTGATGCAGGCGACCGGGTTGGGACCGGGGCCGTGGCTGGGGCAGGTGGTGGCGTGGCTGGAGGCCGAGGTCGACGCCGGTCGCGTCGAGCCGCTGCTGACCAGTGAGGCCTACCTGGAGATCGTGCAGCGTGAGCGCGCGGAGCTGCTGCAAGTCAACCCGCAAGACGTGCGCCGCCGACGCCCGCGGGCGACTTGACCCACCGGGCTAGTCCGCCTCAGGTTCCGGTCCGCGCGGGTCCCCCGGCACAGGCCGCACGCCGGCGGGAAGGTCCACCGCCGCCACGACGCCCGCCGCGGCCAACACCGCATAAGCGCTGACCATCCCGTCAATCGCGGACGACACGATCCCGCCCGCATACCCCGCGCCTTCTGCACAGGGGTACAGCCCTTCGTGACTGACCGATTGTCGGTCGACACCGCGCACGACGCGCACAGGCGACGAGGTTGTGGTCTCGACCCCTACGATCATCGCCTCTTGGGACAGGTAGCCACGCAGCTGGTGACGGTCGACCTGCCGCGCGCCTTGCTGCAGCGCCCGCACAATCCGCGAGGGCAGCAGGCGGTCCAGACGCGCAGGCGTCACGCCGGGGCGGTAGGTCGATTTCTCAGGCAGATCCGCAGAGTCCCGCTCGGCCACGAAGTCGACCAGCCGTTGCGCCGGTGCCCGATAGCCACCACCGCCGGCCTGGAAGGTCGCCCGCTCGAGCGCCCCTTGCAGCGCCAGACCGACCAGCGCGCCGCCTGCCACGTGTGCGCCGAACCGGGGGTCGTCGTCCAGGTCGCCCGGGTGCTCGAGGAAGAAGTCATTGGCCGCCACCTGTGTCACCCAGGCGGCATTCGCGAACGTAGACCCTCGGTTGGCATTCGACATGCCGTTGACGTTGAGGTGCTCCAGCGCGGTGGGCGACGGCAACACGAACCCGCCCGGGCACATGCAGAACGAATAGACGCCGCGCCCTCCCGTCACCGTCTGCGCCAGAAAGTACTCCGCCGGTCCGATGGCAGGGCTGCCCGCAAGCGGTCCCAGCTGCACCTCGTCGATCAGGTCTTGGGGGTGCTCGACGCGGGCGCCGATCGCAAAGTCCTTGCGCTGCATGGTGATTCCGTGACGGGCCAGCATCGCGTAGGTGTCGCGCGCCGAGTGGCCGGTCGCCAGCAACACCGGACCCCCGCGCAGCTCGCGCCCGTCGGCCAGACGCACGCCGACCACGTGGGGGCGGGGGCCGCTGCGCTCGATCAGCAGGTCGTCGACGCGGGCGCCGAACTCCAGCGTGTGCCCTGCCTCGCGCAGCGCCGCCCGCAGCAGCTTCATCAGCGGAATCAGGCGGTTCGTGCCGATGTGCGGGTGCGCCTGCACGAGGATCTCGCGACTGGCCCCCAACGCCACCAGCCGCTCGTAGACCTGCCGGACCAGCGGGTGCTTGGAGCGCGTGTACAGCTTGCCGTCCGAATACGTCCCCGCGCCGCCTTCGCCGTAGCACAGGTTCGACTCCGGGTTGAGGCGACCGTCGACGCGCAGGTCGCGCACATGCAGGTTGCGGTCCTCGACGGCGCCGCCCCGCTCGACCAGCGTGCAGGCGACGCCGGCATCGGCAAACGCAAGCGCCGCAAACAGGCCGGCCGGGCCCGAGCCCACCACGATCGGCCGCAACCCTTCGATCTTCTTGGCCAGCTTCAGGGGCCGAAGCAGCGCCGGCAGCGACCCATCCGGCGGCACGTCCCCCGTCAGGAAGGCGTCACAGCGCAACACCCAGGCTGGCTCGCGACGACGGCGCAGGTCCAGCGAGCGCTTGCGGACGACGACCGTCGTCAGGTCGCCCGGACGCAGACCAAGCGCAACAGCCACGGCGCGCAGCAACGCGGGGTCGCCGTCACCTGGCGCGGGTCCGGCGGGATCGAGGGGAAGGCGGAGGTCAACGGTCTTCAAGCGGGCCTCACGCCGGATGAGCTGCCGGAGCGCGCAGCAACTGTCCGATGGCGTGGGCCAATTCGACGGCCTCGTCGTCGGCTTCCAGGCTGGGGGTGCGCCAGACCACGGCGGCCCGCTCGGCTCCTGCCGGCAGCGGACCCTGCACCGCTTGAGCGTCAGCCACGTCCAACTCGACCGCCGGGGTGCGCCGCGTCAGCTCGCCGACGTCCCACTGCAGCGACAACGGCCCCACACGGTCCGGCAGCGTGTCGATATCGACGGAGCCAGCGACCAGCGCGTGCACCGTCAGGCCGTCAGGCATGACTTCGGCGTGCAGCGGTGCGGCCAGCCCGTGAACCAATTCCGCAGGCAAAGCAGACAGATGCGCGAGGCCGGACAGTGCGTCGTTGACCGGGAAGAGCAGCCGTTGCTCTGCCTCCAGCTCGCGCACGGTGAAGGCCGTGTCTTGCGGCAGCGGCACCGAAGTCCGCAGGACGGCCGACAGGTGCGCTGTGCGACCGGGCTGAAGGTGCAGGTCGTGCAGCGTCCAAGCCGCTCCTGAGCCAAGCCCCGCGAGCAGGGCCCGTAGCCGCGGCAGCGCGTCACCACCGATCACACTTGCCGTGACGGACCATGTGTGGTCGCACGCAGGAAAACGCCAGATGTTGCGAGGACGTACAAGATCCAGCCGCACCAGATCCAATGGCGCGACACCCGGAACTGCCCCTGCGGGCAGCCCGGGCACGATCTGGACCACCTCAGCATCGGCCGACAGACCCTGCAACATGGCGTGCAGGTCGGCGGCTAGCCCCAGCGCAGGACCGCGGACGAACACAACCTCCCATGGCCTCTGGCGATTCGAGTGCAAGAGGGCGTGCAGTGCCGCGAGCCAGCCGATGGCGACCGCGGGCCCCCCTAGCGAAGCCAGCGGCGCCGGCCAAGCCGCAGGACGGTCGGGCAGCAGCGTCAGCGACGAGGGAGGATCGAGGTCGACGGCGACGAGCACCAGCGGGGGACCACCGACTGGCGCCGCGGGACCGGACGTCCGCACGAAAACGGCGTCGCCGTGCTCCAGCGCCACAGCCTGCTCGCGGACGCTGCAGCCGGCAGCAAACAGAAGGTCCAGCAACGTCTGGCGAAAACCGATCGCGTCGCTGTACCGACGGCGAACCGTGCGGGCGGCCTGAGCGAGGTCGAAGGGCATCGGGCAACCCCACGGCCGGCCTTGCGCAACCGGCGGGAACAAGGAGAGGTTCCGGCCGGAACCGCACTGGGACTGGCCGAAATCGCAACGGGGGATTATGGAGTCGTGCCAAGGAACCGCGCAAGCAGGCGGCGCCGTATCGGCAGAAAGGAGGTCACGCGTGCGGGCAGTCGTGCAAAGGGTCAGCGAGGCTGCCGTCGCCGTCGACGGGCAAGTGGTGGGCGCGATCGGCGGCGCCGGCAAGCCGTTCGGGTTGTGCGTGCTCCTGTCGGTGGGTCAGGACGACGGCGACGCGGACGTGACGGCGATGGTCGACAAGCTCTCAGGACTGCGCATCTTTCCTGACGCGGGGGGCCGAATGAACGTGGACGTGGTGCAGACCGGCGGCGAGGTGCTGCTGATCAGCCAGTTCACCCTGCACGGCGACGTTCGGCGCGGCAAGCGGCCAGCCTTCATCACGGCGATGGAACCCGTCGAGGCCCGTCGGCGGGTCGAGCAAGTGGCGGTCGGCCTGCGCACGGCGGGACTGCGGGTGGCCGAGGGCGTGTTCGCTGCCGACATGGCCGTGTCGCTGTGCAACCGGGGCCCGGTGACCATTCTGCTGGACACCAAGAAGGTGTTCTGAAGCAAGGAGTTTTCCGATGATCCCGATCCACGAGTCGCGCATCTCGGCCCGCGATGGCACCCAACTGGCCGTGTATGAGTGCGGCGCCGGTCCCGGGCCCGTGCTGATGCTCGCCAACGGTCTGGGCGGCAACATCGACGCCTGGCGGTACTTCATCGAGGACTTCGGCACCCACCACCGCATCCTCAGCTGGGACTACCGTGGGCTGTACCACTCGGGACCATGTGCCTCGGGGAGCGACTACACCGTGCAGGCGCAGGTCGACGATCTGCGGGCCGTGCTGGACCACTTCGGCGTCGACCAGGCGGTGCTGATCGGCTGGTCGATGGGCGTGCAGGTCGTGTTCGAGTTCTACCGTCACCAGGCCGACCGGGTGCTGGGGCTGGTGCTGGTCAACGGCACCTACGGCAAGCCGTTTGCAACCGCGTTTGCCCCCGTGCTGGGCAAGTCGCCGGTCGTGCCCTTCATCCCGGCGATCATGCGCGCCTTGCAGTCGATTGCGCCGCTGGCCGAGCCGCTGCAGCCCGTCGCTCGCCGTCTGGCCCGCACCCGCGCCGCCCTGCGAACCTTGCGACTGGTGGGTCTGGTGGGCGACACGCTGGACGAGGAGATGTTCGTCACGTTGGCCGAGCAGGTCGCCATGCTGCACATGCCGCGCTACATGGCGACGCTGAACGCGCTGGGAGAACACTGCACCGCGGCACTGCTGCCGTTTGTCGACCGGCCGACGCTGATCGTCTCTGGCGACCGCGACCTGTTCACGCCGATCTCCCAGAGCCGCGAAATGGCTGCGCGCATTCCGAACGCCGAGCTGCTGGAGATCGCCGGTGGCTCGCACTATACGCCGCTGGAGTTCCCCGGTCTCATCCACGGCCGGGTCCAACGATTCCTGAAGGAGCGTCTAGGGTTCGAGCGGTCGGCGGACTGACCCTCACGGCCGGTGGCGCGCAACGGGTCGAGCCTGAGGCGGCCACAACCGGTCCCGCTCGTACAGCCACGCCATCCAGTGTGCGGCCTGCGCAACCTCTGCCGCCAGCGCCGGTCCATGCCTGGCAGGGTCCGCAAGTGGTCGAACCTCCAAGGGATCTGCCAGACGGTCGTACACCGTCACGCCGTCAGCCTGCTGCCATGACCGCGGCAACACGATCGCGCGCTCCCGACCGCGCTCCAGCGCCCAGCCGCCGCGGGCGATCGTCAGCGACTCGCCCACGCCCGGTCCCACCAATGACCGACCCATCCACGCACCGGAACCGTCGATCCCCAGCAGGTCCAGAATCGTCGGCGCCAGATCCACGTGACTCGCGGGCTCGGGCCTCAAGCCCCTCCCCAGTCGCAACAGCTTGGGATGGTTGCCCAAGATCACGATCGGCACGCCCGTCGCCGCAACGTGGGCGGTCTCGTGCAGGCGCAGGTTGCCGTGCTCTCCCAGCGGAAAGCCGTGGTCACCCGTGATGATGAAGACGGTGTGGTCAAACCAGGGCTCGCTCCGCAGACCGTCGATCAGCGCTGCCATGTGGTGGTCGGTGTAACGCATTGTGTCGCGCATCCGCGCGGCCATCGTGTCGGGTCCCGTCGTGCCAACGCCCTCGTCGCGCGGGAACGGAAAGTGGTTGTTGCGGGTGAACGCCATCGCAAAGAACGGCCGGATGTGACCTTGCGCATCACGCCCTTCCGTCAGCCGGTCGCGGGAGAGCCAGGTCCGCATGTGCTGCAACATCGCCGCGTCCGATTCCCGCGAGCGGTCGAAGTCGATGTGGTCGTACCAGCGGGCGAGCCACGGCGTCTGGTTGTCCCACGCCGGGTCGGCTGCCGAGAAGAACGCCGTGAAATACCCGTGTCGCCGCAGGACGTCCGGCAACCCGACGATGCCTGCCGCGACAAATCGCGTGGCGACGTAGACGTCCGGATGCGGCAACAGAGACGTGTGCAGCGCCATGAAGGTCGCGATAGTCGGCACCCCGTTCGAGCTGCCCCGCGCCCACGCCGCGCCGGTCGCGGCCAGACGGTCCAGCTGCGGCGACCACGAGTCCTTGGTCGTCCCGACATGGCCCACGCTGATCGACCGGTGCGACTCGAGCACCAGTACGACCACGTTCCACGGCTGGGCGTCCACGCCGTCGCAGTCCTGGTCCACGCCGTCGCCGGGAAGATCGGCAGCGCCCGGATGCACTTGTGGCGTGTCGTCGTCGCAGTCGCGGCTCAACGGCACGCCGTCCCGGTCGGCATCCGCCGAGCAGTTCAGGCCCGCAGCCAGCTGCACCAGCCCCCCCGCCGCCAGCCGGCAGCGCACGTGCGGCGTGGCGTGGTACAGCGGAAAGTCGGGCAGAGGAAACGCTGCATCGGCCTGCGGTTGGGGCAGGCCCTGACCCCGAGCCCAGCGCACCCGGTGGGCTTGGGCGGCCTTGCGCGCCTCGACCGGGTCCAGATGCACCAGCGCGCCGGACCCGAGGGCGCCCCACACCAGCTCCACCGGCGTCGCCAAGCGCCACAGCCGGAACTGACCGGGCCACCACACGTTCACCAGCATCCAGCTGGTCGCCACCAGCACCCCGAACCCCAGCATCCGCCGCGCCGCCTGCCGCATCGACAAGGCCGCCCGCTGCGCCTTGCGCATCGCCAGAAACGAGATCGTCAGCGACCCGACCAGCAGCACGACAGGCACGAAGGGGCCGCCCTGATCGGTCCACAGGGCGCGAAGGACTTCGAAGATCGACGCGGGGTTGGCATAGGTCTCGACGTAGTCTGGCGTCAGGTGCGCGCCGACGAAGCGCATCACCTCGTGGTCCACTGCCGCCCACAAGGTCACCAGCAGCAGCAGCGCCATCAGCAACGCCACTGATACCCGCCGCAGCCGTCGCAGCGCCCGCGACCCCGGCGCGGTGACCGCCACGGCCACCGTCCACAGCAGCGCGGGCAAGCAGGCCAGCAGCCCCGCCTCCAGCGCATCCAAGGCGATGGCGTGGAACCAATACCACTCGAGCTTGCTCACCATCGGCTGCCCGAACGCGTCGGGACGGGCCAACAACGCCAGGCGCTGCACGGCACCCACTGCCACCCGCAACAGCGCAAGGGTCACCAGCACACCCAAACCCGACACCCACTCGGACAGGCGTTCGCCCCGCAAGGCCGCGCGTCCCCCCGTGTCGGACTGACCGGCGGGCGTGGCGGATGCGGACTGGGGAAGGTCGTCAGGCATCGGGACAATCTCGGTGCGGGTCAGGCCGCAAGGGGCGCATCCTAACCGCAATTGCGACGGCGCGCGCCTCCCCGTTAGGTGCAGTAACTTGGGAATGCACGAGGTCAGAGGCACCCTTGTCCCACCCAGCGCCTGCTGTCGAATCGCTGGACTGCGCCCCCATGCGCCCCGGCCGTAGATCGAAAGCGTTGACGCCGCGTCCTATGTGCGGTACAGCCGATTTACCAATCGTGTGGCGCTTCTCGTCCGACTTTCCATCGTCCTTGCAAGACCCGGCCAGCATTCCCCCGATTTTGGGGATGGCGCGCGGTACTCGCACTGAACCCCGGGAGAACCTCAATGAATTCTGGTCGTCTCGCAGCCAGTCCTGTGCTGCGCACCGTCCTGATGTCGGCCCTGCTGGTCCTCGTCGCCCTCACGTCCGCGTGCGGTGGTGGCATGGACTGGCGCAAGCAGACGCTGCAAGTCACCGCCGCCGGCTACCAGTTCGACGGCACGCAGATCCAGCAGGCCGGTTGGAGCGGCAGCGCGGTCTGGCTCGACAACCGCACCATCCTGACCAACGCCCACGTCGCCGGTAAGGCGCTGAAGATGGAAGGCAAGGACGACTACGGCACCAGCTACACGTTCGACAAGATCCTCTCGCTGAACGAGGACTTGGACATCGCCGTACTGCAGGTTTCCGGCCAGTCGGAAGTCGGCGAGCTCAAGCTGGTCGAGCGTCCGGACGACCCGAAGTCGCTGCGCGGCACCAAGGTGCAGGCAATCGGCAACACCGGCGGTCAGGGCCTGTCCGTCTACAGCGGCGAGGTCACCAACGTCGTCGGCGAGAAGGGCGCGGAGAACATCGTGCACAGCGCCGACATCTCCAGCGGCTCGTCCGGTGGCCCGCTGTACGACATGGACGGCAACCTGCTGGGCGTCAACAAGGCGATCAACCTGGCGCTGCGTCAGTCGTTCGCGACGCCTGCCTGGCAGGCCAAGACGGTGGTCGATGACGCCCGCGGCAACGCCGGCGCGGCCCTGTCGGACGCCTTCAGCCCCAAGGACCTGCCGGTCTCGATCGACGTCAAGCGCGACATCTGCCTCGAACCCGACCAGAAGCTGGTGCTGTCGGCTCAGGTCGTCGGCACGGCGGACCTGGTGGCGATGGTGAAGTTCACGACGACGGACACCCCGCTGTTCTTCGGTCTGATTCGCGGTGATCAGTTGATGAGCAAGGGCGTGCTGACCCAAGACCTGATCGCGGCGTGGACCCTTCCGGGCAGCGGCGTGTACGCGGTGCTGGTGGTCAACCCGCCGCAGGCCACCACCAAGGCGTGCGCCTCGGTGGCGATGGGCCGACTGGACTGGAAAAAGCGCATCTCGTCGAAGTAGCGCATCTCGTCGAAGTAACGACCGCCGCGAGCGGGGGACACGGTCCCACCGCCGAACGCAGCACCGAACGACAGGAGACCTGAACATGAAGAGCTTGATGAATCGCATGATGAGCGCTGCCGCCCTGACGGCCGCGCTGGCCTTGGTGGGCGCTCCGGCGCTCGCCCAAAAGCCCGCTGCCAAGAAGGCCGCCGCCACCAAGGACGCCAAGAAGGAAGCCGCCAAGCCCGCTGAGACTGCCCCGGCTCCAGCTGCCGCCGCGGCTCCCGCCCCGGCCCCTGAGAAGCCCAAGGTCGACCTGACCAAGGTCGAGATCACCAAGGATGAACTCCTGGCCAGCCACACCGTCGCCGTACAGCCCATGCTGATGGCCGGCGGCAACACGGGCGCCTGGACGGTGCTCGCGTCGCAGATGGCCAGCGCCAAGACCAACGCCAAGTCGATCGACCTGGCCAAGACCGCGAAGATCAAGGCGCCGGAAGGCCCGCTGGGCTTCGCCGGCAACGCTGAGGCCAAGGACGTCGCCGTGCTGCAGTACGCCGTCGCCTTGGGCTTCCTGCCCACGCTGCTGAACGGCGGCAACGACGCGGCGGCCAAGGAACTCGCGACGAACCTGATGAACGGCTTCGACGCCCTGTCCGGCCTTAGCGCCGACACCCAAACCACCGCCAAGCTGTTCATCGCGCTTGCCCTGCGCGACGAGAAGATGGACGGCGAGCTGCTGGGCATGGTCTACGCGGCCGCGATGAAGGCCGGCATGTTGGGCATCGCCGCCGGTCCCCAGCGCGCCCACGGCTACTATCTGGCCGGCATCTGGACGGGCATGGCGCTGATGGTCGGCTCGGCCGGTGGCAGCGCGACGTACGCCGACATGGCCGAGCCCATCTGCGTGCTGCTCGACGAAGACGCGGCCTTCGGCGGCACCGACCGCAAGATCGCGACGCTGATGCGTGCCATCGCCGTCGAGCTCAAGAAGGACGCGCCCGACATGGGCGTCATCAAGTCCTCTGCCGAGCAGGTGTTGAGCGCCAAGTCCGACGTCTAGCCGGGTCCGACGTCGACCCGCCAGTCGACCCCGCGCGCCCACCGGCTCCACGTGCCCCGCATCCTGCGGCACCCACGGCCCGACGCGACGCGCCCCCGCCCACAGGTCCTGACATGAACGCCCTTTGTTCCTGCCGACTTTCGTCTGGCACCGCCCGTGGTCTGCTCGCTGTGGTCGCCCTGACCGCGGCCTGCTCCTGGTCCTCACCGGTGCGGGCGGCAGATCCCGCCCCAGCGGCCGCTCCCCTAGCGGCCACCCCGGCGGCAACGCCTGCCGCTGGGGAGCGCGACCCGTGTTACGACGGTCCGCCCGAGCGCATCTGCCGTGCCATGGACGCCGCACCGCGGGCCAAGGAAGATGACCCCACCGTGAAGGCGATTGTGGCCATCTGGCGCAAGATCGAGAGGCCGTTCGCGGCGTTGACGGGGCGCGAGACCGGTCTGGTCGTGCTGGCCCCCGAGGCGCGGATCGGCACGGGCGACGAGGCCAAGCCGTTCTCGCCGGCCGCCTACATCTGCCCGGGGGCGCCGCCGCTCGTGTACGTGCCCGACTCGCTGATCGAGCTCGTGCTGCGCAAGAAGACGTACCCCAAGGACTTTCTGGCGTTCGTGTTGGGTCACGAGCTGGGCCACCGCGCCAACGACTTCTCGTCCGACGGCTGCCAGCTCGCCGCTTTTGCGCGACCGGGCAAGGGCAAGACCGAAGAGGCGTTGGCAGACCGGCGGTCGGCCTTCTTCATCGCGCTCGCGGGCTTTCCGACCCGGGCGCTCGCCCGCGCCGATCTGGTGTCGGCCTTCTTGCAGCAGGAGTTTGGCGTCCGGCAGTTCAACATCGACCAGCGCAAGGCGGCGGTGATGGACGCTTTGGACCAGTTCGACGCCTTCGAAAACATGTACCAAGTCAGCATCTCGCTGGCGCTGTCGGGAGAGACGGGGTCGGCCACCCGGCTGCTGGCGTGGGCAGAAGACCTGATGCGCAGCACGGGGTTGCCGATCCCCGAGCTGCTGGTCGCGCGCGCTTTGGTGCTGATGATGCACGCGGCACCCGATGCGCCGTGGCTCGAGGGCGCCAAGCTGCCGCAAAGCGCGGCTCACCTGCGGTGCGCGCCGATCTTCGCGGGCCACACGGCGCTGTGGGAGGAGCCCGAACCCGCCGGACCCGTCCGCGGCGCCGCCGAGACCGAGACCGCACGCCGAAACCTGATGACGGCACGCAGGTTGCTGGACGAGGCGAGCGAAATGGGCGCCTCGCCGCTGACCGTCGCCGCGGGCCAATCGTGCGTCGCCTTCTACCTGGGCGAGGCCGACGTCGCGCGCCGCCAGCACGAGATCGCAACGAAGGCGCTGTCGGCCAAGGCCCCCGAGCCCGTCAAGCGCGCGCTGGCCGCCAATCTGGCGCTCGTCGACTTCCTGACTGCCGTACAGGCCGCACCGCCCGCGCCGCCGCCGACCGATACCAAGGCCGTGACCAAGTGGGCGCAGCCTCTCGCGAAGAACAAGGCGGCCTTCCGCGCCCACCGGCAGCTCGACGCGTATGTCGCGGCGCTGGCCGACCCCAAGGCGATCGTCGCCGCGCCTGCGTCCAATCTACCGAAATGCATCGGCAATCCGTCCGCTCCCGCCCCGCTCGCCATCCCGGCGGCCAAGGCGCCGAATCCGGCCAAGCTGGGTGCCTGCCCGACCGGCTGGAAGCAGGCGCACACGCTGCCCAAGGCCGACGTCGCCGAGCGCACCGGCACGACCACCGGCATCACCACCTGTGTGCCCGAGGACGGCCGCGCGGGCGTGCGTTGGTCGCGGGTCGACCTGCCCGCGGTGACGAGCCCGGTGCTGTCGGCGCTGCGCATCGCGATCCGCATGATCGACGCAAGTGCAATGGAGCTGCCCCCGCTGAACACGTGGATCTGCCTGTGCGGCGAGGGCATGAGCTACATGGGCGTCTCGGATCTGGGCGAGTCGGGCTACATGGTCGCCTGCGAGCCGCTGGGCGTGTCGCTGGGCGTGCTGTACGCCACGCCAGACGGCAGCGTGAGTCGGCTGGCCGTGCTGGAAGGCGAGTAGAGTCATCTCGTTACGGCCGACTGACCGCTCGACGGACTCCCCCTAACGATAATCGCCGATGACCCCGAACGCCGCCCAGTGGATCGGCTGCATGAACGGCTTGCGTCCGCCGACATCGAGCTTGATCAGGTCCAGCTGTGCCGTCCGTAGCGCCTCGACCGTGTCGCCCTTTCCGGCGCGCAGGTTGCGGTAGAAGCGGACCATCAGCTCGGCGGTTGCGTCATCCGGCACGCTCCACAAGCTGGCGACCAGCGTCTGCACGCCGCCAAAGGCAAAGGCCTCTGCAATCGAGATGCCTTCTTCAGCGGTCTCTCCCATCGACACCGCCGTCTCGCACGCCGACAGCACGGCCAGATCGGTGGTGTCGCCAAACGGCAACCCCGCGATCGCATTGACGGTCAGAGGACCGGCGGCCATCTGCAGGTGGCTGGCCAACCGGTCGGGCGACAAGATGCCGTGGGTGGCGAAGTGCAGGATCCGGCTCTGCCCGACCGCGGAACGCACGGCTTCCTCGATGGCTTTGGCGCCCACGAACAGCTTGGCATCGCGGAAGACGGCATCGCGCACCTTTTCGACCTCGGCCTGCGCGCCGGGTAAGCTGCCGTCGGGATTGGCGAACGCCGCCATCGATCCCCACCGCCCCTTGGCACGCGGCCGGTGCAGCGAGCCCATCGTGGTCGACATCAGCGTCGCGATCCGCCACTTCTCGACCGCGTACACGGACTTGTTGCCCTCCTTGGTCTCCAGCGCGCCGAACGGCAGGAAGAACAGCGGCCCGGACGGCACGATCAGCAGCGTCTTGGCTTGGGCGATGTCGGCTTCGACGGGAGCCAGCAGCTTGTCGTAAAGCTTGCGCCCCAGCACGGCGACCTTGGGCGTGCGCTTCTTCACCGCCTCGCGCCACTCCTCTACCGTCTGGCGCAAGTCGATGTCGCCCAGCTCCACCTTGAACGCATGGGCATCCTTGCGACCGGGGGCAATGGTGAAGATGTACAGCACGTCTCCGGCCAGAAAGTACGCGACAATCATCGTGTCCTTGGCCAGGACGTCGCGGTCGGCCACCAGTGTGCGCGGGTCGGCGACGTTGGCCGCCAAGCTGTACAGACGCGGGTGATTGCTCTTGAGCTGGAACAGCAACTGATTGAGCTGCTGGACGTTGGCCGCCACGCGCTCGCCCAGCGCCTGGATGCGCGCCTCCGACCGCTCTGCGTCTGGCTTGGCCTTTTCGGCTTCGAGCGCGCGGCGGGCGGCCTCGGCCTGTTCGCTGGCCGACTGCACGACGTCCAGCGCCTTGCCGGCGGCGGCGTCGCTGACCTCGGGTCGCACGCCCTTGAACATGCGCCGCAGCGCGGCGTCTCGCGAAAGTTGAAGAATCTCTAATGCTTCGTTGGTCCGCCCCAAGCGAATGAAGACGTCGATCGCGTCCTTGAACACCTTGCGGCTGCGCCCGTAGCCTGTCGCGCCCTGCTGCTGCTCTTCGCCACCGGACCGGCCGATCTCGTGCGCCAGGATCTTCGCGGCTTCTCGCAGCTTTTCCGCCGCCTGCTCGGTCTGACCCGACGCGTCCAGCGCACATCCCAATGCGTGCAGGGCCGCCCAGCGGTCGCTGTCGATGTCGGTCTTCTCGGCGATCGCAACGGCCGCCTGCGCGTGCGCCAGCGCCTCGGGCTTGCGGCCGGCCAACAGCTCGACGTGGCACAGCTCGACGTGCGCGGCGCCGACCAGCGTCTGGCGCCCCACCTTTGCAGCAAACGCAAGCACGGCCTCCAGCACCGTTCGGGCGGCATCCGCCTGACCCAGCTCGAGTCGGGCGCGACCGGTGCCGTGGCGCGAGCGGGCCACGTTGTAGTCGTCGCCCGCCTTCTCGAAGAACTGGGTCGCTGCCTCGAACGCCGGCAGCGCCTTCTTGGGGTCGTGACTGGCGTCCAAATGGGTAAAGCCCTCGAACAGCTTGGCCATTGCCTTGACGCCGTTGTCGCCGGTGCGCTCTCCCACGCGAAACACGTCGGCAAACCAGCCCAAAGCCGCCGGAGCATCGCCCCGCCGCGCTGCGACAGCGCCGTGCAACATCAGGGCATACCGCTCGTTGCCCGCGTCCTTGGCCTTGCGCGACAGGTTCAACAGCTCGACGGCCACTTGCTGGGCCTTGACCAGGTCGCCCGCCACCAGGCTGATGTCGCCGACCTGGAACAGCGCCCGACGCTCCTGCTCATCGAAGCCAAGCTCTCTTGCAAACAGAAGAACTTTCTCTGCATCCGCCGCCGCTTCCGCCAGTCGTCCCTCGCTGACCATCAGACCCGACCGCTGCAGCAGCATGTTGTGCACGCAGCGATCCTCGTCGAGTGTGCGGCAGGTCTCCATCGACTCGGCCACGGCCTTGGCGTTCGCGTCCAGGTTGCCGCGCCACGACAGGACGCCGGCTTTGACCATCGCGATGTCGATCATCACCAAAGCAGGCACGTTGCCGCGCAACCGCGGTTCCAGCGCCGTGATGGCCTGCAACGCCTCTTCGCTGCGGCCCTGCATCGCCAGTGCCCACGCGCGGTAGAAGGCGGCCATGCTCGCTCGGCCCCAGGCCTCGATGGCCTCGAATCGGCGCGCGGCTTCGCCGTACAGCTTTTCGGTCTGGGCGTCGCCGCCACCCCGTTCGCGCACCTCGTCGGCCTGAGCCACCAGATCGTCGGCGTCCAGCCCATTGTGCGCCGCGTCCGAGATGTCCTGCGCCTGCCGTTCGACCGCGTCGCTGCTGGCCTTTTGTGTCACAGGGCCCACGATGGCGATCGCTAGATGAAAGCGCCCTTCCTTGACCAGCAGCCGCGCTAGCCGCAGCCGCGCGCCCTCGCCGACCGGGGTGGCGCCTGCGGTGGCCAGGTCAGACTCGGCCGTGATCCGCTCGAGCAGCGCCTTTTGCCGCGGAGACTCGGCCTTGCCGTCGCGGGCCGCGCGCAGCCGCAGGGCCACGGGGGCCTCGGTGTCTTCGGTCTCGGCCACCGCCCAGCAGGCGTCGTCGTAGTTCGCCGTCCCCTTCAGCGCGTCGAGTTCCTCGCCCACCCGGTTCCAAAGGCCCAACTGCACCAGCGCGCGCAACAGCCGCAACCGCTGGCGCGGCACGTCGGTGCCGGCGGCGATCGCGCGGGCCGCACCGCGCGCGTACACCACGCCGCGCAGGCCCAGCGCCATGCTGGCGGGATCGTCGGCGAGCTTGCGGGCTTCCAGCGCCATCGCCACGGCCGCGTCGTGCTGGCCGCGGGCCGTGGCAATCCGCGCGAGGGTGCGCCGCGGCCACTCGTAAGTGGCGTTGTTGCAAGACTTCTTGGCCTCGGCCTCGGCTCCGTCCAGGTCGCCCCGCGCCAGCAACACCAAGCCCAGCAGGTGGTGACCAAACGCGGAATTGTCGTCCATCTGCAGCGCCTGGCGCGTGGCCTTCTCGGCGAGCGCGAGGTCCTGCGCCCCGAACGCCGTCCATCCCAGATCGCGCCACACCGACGCGTCGGTCGGCGCCAGCTCGGTGCGCACCGTGTCGATTCGCAGGGCCGCCGCGTACTCGTCCTTATCCCGCGCCCGCTCTGACGCCTTGTCCAAGCACTTCAGCGCGACCGCTTCGACCTTGTGGGCGCGCGCCAGCTTCACGACGGCCGCGATGCGGTCTTCCATCTTCTCCAGGTTGTGTTCGCCGACGGTCGACTTCAGCGTCTCGCAAACCGAAACCATCGACCGCAGCTCGACCAAGCGCGAGGCTGCCACCCCGACCTGCTGCAGCTCGTCGACGTTCGCCGCCACCTTGCGCGCCATGTAGAGCTTCTTCTGGGCGCTCTCGAATTCCCCCGACTTTTCCTCTACCTGGGCAAGGTCGACCCACTCGCGGAACGAGCGCGTCGAGCCCACCTTGGCACCCGACGCCTTGCGGATCCTGGCCTCTTGCAGCTTGCGGGCCGCGGCCGGACCCCAGGTCTTGTCGTCCTCGGGCAGCTTGATCTTCTCGAAGACCTTGATGGCCTCGTCGTACTTGCCCAATTCGCTCAGCGCGACACCGCGCCAGTACGCCACCCGGTGCGCGCGAAAGTCGGTCTTGGCCAGCGTCAGCGCCTCTTGCAGCACCAGCGGCCACGCTTCGACTTCGGTAAACGCCACCATCAGGTCATAGCGCACCGTCTGCTCGGCCGGGTCACGCCGCAGCGCGCGCCGCAGATCCTCGATCTTGTCGATGGCCGTCACGGTCTTCTTGGCCACGTCAGAGGCGGGATGCTGGCGCAGGACCTCGCGAAACGTCTGCTCGGCCTGGTCGAGCTTACCCGCGCGGGCCAGGGTCTCGCCCTCGGCGATCAGTGGCGCCACCCGGCGGTCGAGTCGCTTGTTTTGACCCGACGGGGTGCGGTTGATGATCCAGGTCGCGTACACCTCGACCAGCTTCCATGTCTGGCCGATGTACTTGCCGGGGTACTCGTCGATGAACAGCAGGAACTCCTCGAGATCCAAGGCGTTGGTGCGTCGAAACGCCTCGCTGAGCTGCTGCCCGTGGAACCGCCCCCCCGGGATGGGCTTGGTGAAGGCTGCGTCGGCGAGTTCGACCTGCGCGCGAACCTCGGCTATCAGCCGGTCGTAGATCGCGGTCGCCGCCGCCGGGCTGGGGTCCCGGATGCGTTCGGCCAGCGTATACAGCGGCTTGTCGCTGTCGAGGCTGCGAAGCTGGACGTCCAACGCCGCCACGCGGGTCAGCGGGTCATCGTCCAGCACGGCGGGTACTTGCAGCTTGTAGCTGAACAGGTCGCCGACCCGCACCTCATCGGTCTTGCGTTCGAGCTTGACCTGCGCACTGTCGGCGCTGATCGTCTGCACCCGCCCCGATGCCAGGACCACGAGCGCGTCGATGCTCTTGGACGTCTCGCCGGTCCCTTGTCGCAGGGGATAGAAAACCAAGTCGTCGCGCCCGGCTGTCAGGCCGTCGTCCACGCCGCGGTTGATAGTGACGACGTCGTCCTGGAGGGCCGTTACGCGGCCATGCACTTCGAAGTCGATCGCGGTCGGAGCCTTGACGACCTTGGCTCCGGCGCCAGCCTCACCAACCCCAACGACCAGCAGAACCAGCACCGCTGTCCAGCGAAAGCAACCCGTGACACGCGGACCCATTTGTTCCTCCCGCAAGACGCCAGCAGGGCGAGCTGCGGGGGGACGCAGCGGCCTCAAACGACCAACACTTCCTCGTGACGACCAAAGACGCGCCGAAGGGTATGGCCGATTTCTCCCATTGTCGCCTGATTTTGCACCGCGTGAACAATGGCCGGCATCAAGTTGTCGGATCCCGCCGCCGCATCGCCCAACGACCGCAGTGCAGCGTCGGTGGCCGCTTGATCCCGCTTCAGTCGCAGGGCCCGGATCCGCTCGACCTGGTCGCGTTCCACCGCGGGATTGATCTGCAGTACGGGCACCGGAGGCTCGACTGCGTTGCGGTACTGGTTGACGCCCACGATGACCTGCTCCGCCGACTCGATGGCGACTTGGGTGCGGTAGGCGCTGTCCTGAATCTCGCGCTGCGGATAGCCCTTTTCGATGGCCGCCACCATGCCGCCCAGTTCATCGATGCGCGTCAGGTAGTTCTGGGCCTTGCGCTCCAACTCGTCCGTCCACGCTTCGACCACGTACGAACCCGCCAGCGCGTCGACGACATCTGCCACGCCCGACTCTGCCGCAAGGATCTGCTGGGTGCGCAGAGCGATCTGCGCCGCCGCTTCGGTCGGCAGTCCCAGCGCCTCGTCGCGGCTGTTGGTGTGCAGACTCTGGGTCCCACCCAGCACCGCAGCCAGCGCCTGCACGGTGACGCGCACGATGTTGTTGTCGGGCTGCTGCGCCGTCAGCGTCGAACCGCCGGTCTGGGTGTGGAAGCGCAGCTTGCAGCTCTCGTCCTTCTGGGCACCGAAGCGCTCGCGCATAATGCGTGCCCACATGCGGCGCGCGGCGCGGAACTTGGCCACCTCCTCCAGGAAGTTGTTGTGGCCGTTGAAGAAGAACGAGATCCGCTCGGCAAACGAGTCGACGTCCAGCCCAGCCTTCACCGCGGCGTCGACGTACGCGATGCCGTCGCCCAGCGTAAACGCGATCTCCTGCGCCGCGTCGCACCCCGCCTCGCGCACGTGGTAACCGCTGACCGAGATCGTGTTCCACTGTGGCACGTTCGACGCGCACCACGCGAACATGTCGGTGATCAAGCGCATCGACGGCCGCGGCGGGTAGATCCACGTGCCGCGCGCCATGTACTCCTTCAGGATGTCGTTCTGCACCGTTCCGCGCAGCGCCTGCGAGGCAACGCCGTTCTGCTTGGCAACGGCCACCAGAAAGGCCAGCAGCGTGCTGGCGGTCGAGTTGATCGTCATCGACACCGACACCTTGTCCAGCGGGATGCCGTCCATCAGCGTCGACATGTCCTCGATGCTTGCGACCGAGACGCCCACGCGCCCCACCTCGCCCTGCGCCATCGGGTCGTCGGGGTCGTAGCCCATCTGGGTCGGCAGGTCGAAGGCCACCGACAGGCCGGTCTGCCCGCGGTCCAGCAGATAGCGGTAGCGTTCGTTCGACTCCTTGGCCGTCCCGAACCCCGCGTACTGCCGCATGGTCCACAGTCGACCGCGGTACATCGTCGCCTGCACGCCGCGGGTGAACGGGAACTGACCGGGAAAGCCCACGTCACGCAGGTACTTCGCAGCATCGACGTCGCCAACCGGAGCATACAGCGCCTCGACCGTCTCGGCCGTCGAGCGCAGAAACCGCTCTTTGCGCAAGGGCTTGCGCGTCGCCGCCGCCAGCACCGTCTGCTGCCACTTCTGCCCGGCCACCTGAGTCTCGTTGTCGCGTCCGTTCGCCATCTACCCGTTCTCCTTTCGCGCGGCCCCCGCTGCGTGCGGTTTCTAGGCCGTCGCCGCCCCATTCGCAAGCCCGTGGCGCGGGTCCAGCTCGGCCCAACCGTCCGGCAGCGGCAGCACGGCCCCCGGCACCAGCGCCCAGAAGTCGTCGCCCGGTGCCGCCACCCAGGTCCGCGGCTGACCGCCGTCAGGGTGATCCAGCGACAACACCCCGCCATGCAAGGCGATTCGCCCGGGCCGGGAGGACTCCCCCGCTTCGCCCACGTTGTCGAGGCCGGGGGATGGCTGGCCCTGGGACGGCAAGTCGCCATACATCACGTCGCCCGCGATCGGCCCCACGGCAAACGCCAGATGCACGCGAACCTGATGGGTGCGGCCTGTGTCCAACGCGCACAGCACCAGCGCAGCGTTGCGCTCAGGGTCGAACGCCAACGGCAGCACAAAAGTCCGCGCCGGCATCCCGGTCGGGTCCAGCGTCATGCGCCCGGGTCCCAGCTCGGCCAGCGGCTCGTCGATCACTTGAGGCAGCACCGGCAACGCCGTCCGCACGATCGCCAGATAGTGCCGACCGGCCGTGTGAAGGCGGAACTGCTCCGCCAGAGAAGCCGTCGCCGAGCGAGACCGCCCGTAAACCACAAGGCCAGACGCGTCGCGGTCGAGGCGATGCACTTCTCCGGCCCGCAGCGTTCCCTTGCGTTCCAGATACTTCTGCACGCGCAGGCTCAGCGCGTCGCCCCCGCGCGGCGGCGGCTGGGTCGGCAATCCGGCCGGTTTATCGACGACCAGCAGCGCCCGGTCCTCGTGCACGACGCGAAGGCGCCCGCCACCAACCTGGGTCCGGTCGGGCGCCGTCGGCAGCACGCGGATCGTCTGGCCAGCCGTCAGCAGCTGCGCGGGCACGCGACACCGGTGGTCGTCGACGTAAACCGCGCCGTCCTCGATCGCGTGCTGGCTGGCCGACCGACTCCACGCCATGGCACGCTGCACCGCAACGTCCAGCCGAACGCCGACCAACTCCGGGTCGACGAGAATGCGACGTTCTTCTGGGTGCGGTCGGGACATCGGGCACTCCGGGCGTGGCGAACGGCGCAGCAAGGTGTAGCCTGCGCTACGAGTGGCGGCAAGCGTGTGACTGCAACGGGTGCCATTGCGCACCGCGCCAGCTTCCTTGCGACCCAAACCCGTTCGCGTATAGTCTGCGCCGATCCTGCGGCCGTGAACGCCCGGTCCACGCTGCCCCAAGCCCCCCGCGGAAGGCACCTTGATCCCGTCTTTTGCCATCGACCCCGACGTTCCGCGCGACCCGCTCGCCGCCGCTGATGCTTCCGGCTGGGCGTCCGCGCGCCGTTACGCCGTGCTGGGCCTTGAGGTGGACGAGCGCGTGCAGCAGATGCTCGCCTCACTCGAGCGGCTGGACGATCTGCTGCGGGCGCTGGAAGAGGGCGGCGCCGACACGGTGCCCGCCACCCTGATCGACGAAAGCGACCTGTTGGCCGACGACGTTCCGATCGAGCTGTCGGTCGACGAATTGTCGGACGTCGAGCAAGTCGATACCGTCGCCGCCTTTGTCGCAGCAGGCACCCGTCCTCGCGAGCAGATGGCCTCGGCCGAGACGATCGTGCTGCACGGCCCCGACATCCGGCGCAAGATCCGCTCCAAGCAGTCGGTGATGCCGTCGTACATGGCCCAGGTGCTGTACGAAGACATTGGCGTGCTGTTCGCTCTGGGTGATCGCGAGGGCGCGCTCATCTCGCTTGAGCGCATGCTGACTGTCGCCCCGGTGTCACAGCAGGCCGAAGCCTTCCTGACGCACAACGAAGACCGTCTGGTCGAGTACTACGAAAGCTCGTTCGGCCCGTTCACGCGCACGGCGACCCTGCTGCGCCCGGAACACGGGATGCCCAACAGTTACTTCGAGTTCGACAAGGTCGCCGCCATTGCCGGGTTGCTGGACGGTGAGCGGACCCTTGGGGACGTGATTGCCGCCTCAGGTCTGCGTCCCATCGAGGCCTGCGCCGTCCTCTCGCAGCTGCATCGCACCTCCAGCCTCGACTTCGGCGACAAGGCAGAGGGCTGAAGGCCACCCAACCTACAGCGATTCTCACAGCCTTCGATTGCTGGCGCGTCCGGCGGGCGGCTATACTGGTCGACTGCTGAAGCGCTTTCCCCGCCCCGCCATGGCTCGGGAGGGAGGTTGCGCTGCAGGGGGGAGAGACAGCATGGCGTTCGAGTCGGCGCGCAACTTAGCGGACCGCAAAGGTTCCTGTACCAAGCTTCGAGGATGGCCGGTGTGGCTAGTCGCGGTTGCCGCGATGGGATGCTCGGACAATTCCGAGTCGGCATCCGGGGATGCCCTGGCCTCGGACCCAGACCTGTTCGAGTTCGACTCGACCTTGTTCGACGTCATCAACGAAGAGACCGAGACCTCCCCCCCCGAAGACACCGCCCCCGCCCCCGGCAGCTTCGGTGCCTCGTGCAAGAGCGAGGTCGACTGCGACAGTGGCATCTGCATCGACTCGGCCGAGGGCAAGGTGTGCAGCAAGGTCTGCGACTCGACCTGCCCCATCGGCTACAAGTGCCTGGAACAGACGCTGGGCGGCGGTGACGCGCTGTACATCTGCGTGCCCCGGTTCAAGCGCCTGTGCGACCCCTGCTTCGAGAACGCGCCGTGCAACGGTCCCGGTGAGACGGGCAACTTGTGCGTGCCCTACGGTCCGCTGGGCAACTACTGCGGCGCCGACTGTGACCCGATGGACCCGCAGTGCCCCGAGAACTATGAGTGCGGCGCGATGACCGACCCGATCACGGGCTACAACGCGTGGCAGTGCATGCGGGCCAAGGGCACCGGCATCTGCAGCTGCAGCCTGAACGCCAAGATCATGGGGCTGAAGACCGCCTGCACCAACAAGAATCCGATCGGCGCCTGCACCGGCGAGCGTCTTTGCACGATGGAGGGTCTGTCCGCCTGCAGCGCGCCCATTCCGGAGGAAGAAATCTGCGACGCCAAGGACAACAACTGCAACGGCAAGACCGACGATTTCGACGTCAGCGCCTCGTGCACCAAGAAGAATGAGTTTGGCGAGTGCAAGGGCAAGCTGATCGCCTGCAACGACGGTGTGGCAGTGTGCGACGCGCCCGATGCCAAGCCTGAGACCTGCAACGGCCTGGACGACAACTGCGACGGTGAGACTGACAACAAACTGTGCGAAGACGGCGACCCCTGCACCAACGGCGTTTGCAACACCGATGGCTCGTGCAAGCAGGTCGAACTCAGCGGAACTCCTTGCAATGACGGCAGCATCTGCACGCAAACCGACGGCTGCGTCTCGGGCAAGTGCTTCGGCGGCAACGCCCTTCCCTGCGACGACAACGACCCCTGCACCACCGACGCTTGTGACCCCTTTACCGGCTGCACCCACACCCCCGCCTCGGACGCAGTCTGTACCAACGACGGCAACGCCTGTACCCAGGACATCTGCCAGTCGGGCAAGTGCGCGCACCCACCGGCTGTCGATGGCGGTGCGTGTCCCGACGATTCCAAGCCCTGCACGGCGGACATCTGCAACAACGGCCAGTGCACCCACCCGTTTGCCGATGGGCTGAAGTGCCAGGAAGACGGCAAGCCCTGCACCGACGACATTTGTCAGGCCGGCAGCTGCGTACACATCAACGGCACCAGCCCTTGCGACGACGGCAATGCGTGCACCGAGGGCGACACCTGCTCGGCCGGCAAGTGCATGGCAGGCAAGCTGAAGGCGTGCAACGACGGCAATGCCTGCACGTCCGACAGTTGCAATCCTGCGGTAGCGGGCGGCTGCGTGTACAACAACAACACCGGGCCCTGCGTGTCGACGAGTCTGGAGTGCCCCATGGGCGTGTGCTCGGCCGGGTCGTGCTTTCCCAAGCCGAACGAGACGTGCATGACCGAGATCGAGACCGACCTGTGCAAGAGCGATCCGATTGCCGGCAAGTGCACCGCCGCCGGCAAGTGCGTCGTCACCCAGCCGCCGCCGCAGTACACCTGCCCGGGATGTAATGGGTTGTGCATGAAGTGCTTCGGAATTCAGCTCTGCATGCCCATCGGCTGATCGACCACTCCCCCGCCCCCCAAGCCCCCCTCGCGCGCATACGCGAAACACCCCGGAATTTGGCGTGAGATCGGGCGCGGGGCTACACTTGACGCATGCGTCCGTCGTTCTTCCCACCCCTACATGACCTACTGAAAACACAGCGGATCTTCGCCACGTCCGGCGTTCGCTGTGGGGCCATCGGGGGCGGTGGATGACGCGGAGCCGGCTGCGCAGGTGGGCGGGCTTTGCCTACGTCGCGACCATTCAGGCCGCGATGGGCCTGCTGGCGTTCGGCCTGTTCGTCTACTTCGCTGTGAATTCACCGTCTTCCGCTGGCATGCTGAGTCAGGTGCTGACCGGCGTGCTGCCCGGCAGTTTCAGCGTGCGCACCGTGCAGTGGGGACCGACACCGGGCAACGTTCGCTTGGCCGGAGTCAAGATCTCCGCGCCCGACGGCGAGCAGGTGATCGCGGCCCGCGAGGTCGAGGCCAACCTGGCGTGGCTGCCGCTGATCGACGACCTGCTGGAGGGCAAACCGGGCTTCGCGCTGCGGCTGAACTGGGTGCGGGTGGTGGGCGCGGATGTACGGTTGGTGCCCGACGCGCTGGGGCGCTTTCGGCTGATCCAGGCGTTCGTCGACCTGGACGAGCCGCCCAAGCCCGACCCCAGCGGTCGCTTCCGGCTGGACATCGACCGGGTGGACGCACGCGACACCTCGTATTTCATGGACATTCCGGCCGTGCGCATTCGCGTGGCACAGGGGGACCTGCGCGGCCGCTTCGAGCTCGAGACCTTCCCGAATGCCGACCCCCACGTCGCCTGGCACGTAGACTGGCTGCGGGTGGGCGAGGTCGAGGTGCTGCCGTCGGCGATGCGCGGTCTGCCGCAGCTGCCGCCCGGCACGGCCTGGTCGGGACCGGTCGACGGCGATCTGCACCGCATCGTCACCCAGGACCTGCATGTCGTGCAGCCCGTCGCCGCGCCGTGGTACTCGCCGCGCCTGCCCGACACGGCGTTGGCCGACGCGCGCGTGTCGGTCGATCTGGACCCGGACGTGGTGGTGCTGGGCACGGGCGCCGAGCTGGCGTCATCGTCGCGCTCGACCTTTCTGGGACCGCTGCTGGGACCGTCGTTCGACATGAAGGCGTGGATGAAGGCGGACTTCCGGGTCGATCTGCTGACGGGCTTCAGCGCCGAGGGCGACGTGCGCGGCTGGGGCAAGGTCGCGGGCTTCCAGACTCAGGCGGTGGCGGGGCACGTCAAGGTCGAGGCGGGCGGTCCCGGCGGTGCCATCGTGCGGGTCGCGGCAACCGACGTCGCGGTGCGGGCTTACGGCGGGGAGCTGCACTCGCCGCGGCTCGACTACCGCTTCGCACTGCCGGACCAGCACGTCGTGTCGGGGCGGCTGACGGTGCGCGACGTAGCTCCCGGGGCGATGCTGCGCAGCGAGGGCGTGGCGCTGCAAGGCCTGATTCCGCAAGCGCTGGACGGCAGGCTGTCGGGTGAAGTCGGCGCCGCGGTGCGGGTGAGCCTGAACCCCTTGACGCAACCGATGTTCGACGTGGACGTGGCGGTCGATGCGGATGTGGACCTGCAACGCACGGTGGACGGCGCGCTCTACAGCCGCGAGCTGCCCCGACTGAACCTGCACGGCGGAGTGGCCATCGGCATGGGGCCCGGTCGTGGTCCAGTCGTACGGGTCGACGAGGTGGTGGTTCACACGGCCCAGACCCGCGGCCCGGATGGCGCTGCGGAACAAAACGAGTGGCTGCGGGCAGATGGGCTAGTCGACTTCGGTGCTGGCGACACGCACATGACGCTGTCGGCGCACATCCCCGAGCTGGCGGACGTGCTGGAGCCGCTGGGCATCCCCGACGTCAGCGGCATGGTCGACCTGCGGGCCGCCGACGTCGTGGGCACGATGGAGCGCCCGGAGGTCGTGGGCGAGGTGACGGCAAGAAACATTCGTGCTTATGGACAGTTGGTGACGCGCGCAGGGATGAAGCTGCGACTGAGGTCCGGCCAACTGAGCGTCGATGGCATCGCGATCGACAGTCCGGTGGCGCGGGTTCGAGGGGCGGCGTCGGTGCAGTTGTTCGGCCGCACGCTGTCCGAGGCGCCCCGGCAGCGGCTGCTCGAGGTCCGCGACATCTCGGTGGCCCGGCTGGACCTGGGGCAAGCGTTGCGCCGCGCGGGCATCCCGGGCATCGGCGGATTCGTGACGGTCGACGGGGGCGCGCTGCGGTTGGACCTGGACAACCCCAAGCGTTCCATGAAGTTGAGTGCACACGTGGTGGCCGATGACTTGACAGCCGGTGGCGAGACCTTCCCGCGGGCGGAGGCTCGGATCGCAGTGACCGGCACAACGCTAAGCGTCCCGGAGGCGACGGTGCAAATCGACGCCGCCAGCACCGCCCGCGCCACTGCGGAAATCGATCTTGGGCGCAAGCGGTTCGACGTCGCGCTGGACCTGCCGATGGTCGACGTGGCGGGCTTTGCCAACATCACGCGTCGAGGGCTGCCGCTGCAAGGCCGCGTGGGAGCCAGCATTCGCGTGGCGGGAGAGCAGGACCACCTGGAGGTTCAGGCCGACCTGCGCACCCGGGGGCTGCGCTACCAGGCCATCGACTTGGGCGACGCAGACCTGTCGATCCGCAAGGAGGCCGACGGGCCCGCAGTGCTGACCAGCCAGAAGTTCTTCCGTCGCTTCAAGCTGTTGGACGACTCGCAGGCGACCTTCCACCACCAGACCGTCGAACAGATCGCGCTGCATGTGGGCACCGACGGCCCGCTTGACCCGTTTGCCCTGCTGGGCATCGAGCGGCCCGCGGGAACGAGTGTGCGGCTCGAGTCCGAGGTCACGGCGCTGCTGGACTTGCGCCCTGGCCAACCGCTGTACCGCGTGACCGTTCACCTGCCGGCCGGCGGTGCGCTGGTCGACGTGGGCGTGGGACTGCCGCCGTTGCGCAACGCCGGCGCCACCGAGATCGAGGTCCTGCCCTCCGGGATCACGCTCGGCAGCACGTTCCTGGACCTGGGACGCCACCCGCTGGAGCTGTGCGGCGAACTGGCGTTTGCCGACGCGGCTGCTGGCAAGCCTATGTCTCTGTTGGTATTTCTTGCCGGAACGCTGGACGTGCCGCGGGTTGGGCCGTTGGTCGAACTGCTGTCTGCCCTGGACCTGCGTCTGGACATCCTGTCGGACCCGGTGGTGGCCGCCGACACGCGTTCTTCGTGTCTGCAGTCGGCACGGGTGGGCAAGGGACGTCTGCGCATCGAGGGCCCGCTGGACGACCTGCGGGTGCAGGGAGCAGTGCAGACCCGCGCGAGCCGCATCACCCCGCGGCACTTTGGCGATGTCCAGCTGGCCGCCGGTGCCCGCGTGCAGGTGGCTTCAGGCGCGGGCGGGCGCATGACCCTGACCATTCCGCGTGAGCAGCCGCTGTCCGGGACGCTGGACGACGGGCGCTTTTCGTCGTGGGGCCAGGCCGTGCTGGTCGATGGGGCCCCGCAGTCCGTTGACCTCACGCTGCAGGGGGCCGACCTGCCGGTCAATGCGCCCAAGGAGTACCGCCTGGCCCTGTCCCCAGACCTGAAGTTCCGCGGCACGCATCTGGATGACCCGGTAGAGCGCTCGATGCTGCTGTCGGGGCGCGTGCACGTGACCGAGGGCAGCTACTTCCGTTCGTTCGACACCCTTGCGTCGGTTGTGGGCGGGGTGCGCGAACGGCAGGTCGAGACCTACTCTCAGCCGATCACGCAGACGATGCCCTGGCTGCAGGAGGTCGTGCTGGATCTGGCCATCGAGGGCGAGGACTTCGAGCTCACCAGCCGCTTCCCGCTGGGCAAGACCGACGTCATCGCGGACTACGATCTGAAGCTGCGCGGCACGCTGGGCGACATGCGCATCTACGACCGCGCGAGGGTAACGGAGGGCAGCGGCAGCCAGATCACGTATGCGATCAACAAGCTGGTGTTCGAGGTCAAGCGCGGCACGCTGGACTTCAACGGCGACCCGACGCGGCCCTACCTGGACCTGGTGCTCGAGGCCGACATCGCGGTGCCCAGTTCGTCGACCGGACGACGCACGGCCAGCGGTCTGGGGCAGGACCTGACAACCGACACCAGCCAGACCGAAGAGATCGTGACCGTCACGGTGCAGATCAGCGGCTTCTGGTCCGACGACTCGAAGAACTTCGATATTCGCTTCAGCTCGAACCAGGGCGACTCGCCCGCCGACGTGCAATACCTGATCGCGACCGGCCGACGCCGAGGCGACCAAGCCCCCGGGGACCTCGTCATCAACACCGACCTGCTGTTCGGCGAGTTCGCTGCCCAATCCATCGAGCGGTTGCTGCGGCCGCTGGGCGTGTTCGACGCGCTGGCACTGAATCTGGACCCCACCAGCGGCGCAGTCACGGCCGAAGTGTCCAAGCGCTTGGGCAAGGCGATTGTGATGGCCGCACGCGTTGAGACTGGTACGCGACAGAACTACCAAGGGTCCTTCTCGTTCCGCATCAGTGACCGCTTGTCGCTCAACGGCTTGTGGCGACGGGAGGAATTCTCCCAGACCCAGCAATCCACCAACCGGCAGGACGTCTACGAGTCCAAGCTTCGCTACAAGGTTCCCCTC
Organism: Myxococcota bacterium; assembly: GCA_049317445.1. Classification (GTDB taxonomy): domain Bacteria; phylum Myxococcota_A; class UBA9042; order UBA9042; family UBA9042; genus CAJBNH01. Next base: position 38,860 of record JBMOIG010000018.1, read on the forward strand.
GACTGATGACCTACGCACGCCCCATCGCCACGCGCCGCCTCGCCGTCCGGTTCCACCCCGGCCGGAGCGCTTGCCTGTTTGCGTTTGTGCTCGCGTGCTTCGCTGCTCCGGCCTGGGCGCAGGGTCAACGGGGATCGGACGCTCCGGCGGGAGACGGGCCCGCCCTCGACGGCGGTCTGATGCCGTTCACCGTGCCCCTGGCCTCGGGCATCACCGCGACCGATGGCGGGCCGTCGGTGGGACTGGCGCGCACCCTGAGCCTGACGGCAGGCGTCGAGCGGGCCGAGGTCGCGTGCGTGGGTCGCAGGGTGTCCAGCCTGACGCTGGTCGGTTGCGTCGGAACAGCCTGCGAGGACGACGCAACTGCGGCCCGCGTGAAGTCCCTGACCGATGTCGTGGTCGGCGCCACCTTGCAGCCCGGTCAGCTTCGAATTGCCTACCAGCGGCTTGTGGCGCTGCGCTTCTTCCGAACCGTGCACGTCTCGTGCCTGCCGGACCTGACGGGCGACGCGCGTCTGATGCTGACGGTGACCGGAAATGCTTTCGTGCGGCGGGTCGACATCGTGGGCAACAAGGCGCTGTTCCAGGACGAGCTGGGCAGCAAGCTGCTGATCCGTCCCGGTGACGTGCTGAACCCGAACACGCCCGACGGCCTCTCGGCCCTGAATCGCCAGCGGGAGTCGATCGAGGCGGTGTACCAAAAGGCCGGCTACGACGACGCCGTCATCCATGTGACCGCAGAAGTGCTGCAACCCAGCGAGCTGCGGGTGCTTGTTGCGATCAAGGAGGGAGAGCGCCGCCGCATCGCCCACACCGAAGTCAGCATTCGCGCGCTGCCCCCGCCCCGCGAAGGCGAGGAGGACGCGGGCCTCGTCTGCCCCTCCATCAGCGAGCGGCAGGTGCTCGAGGCCAGCCAGCTGGACTCCGCCGGAGTCTTCACGCAACGCAAGGCCAACCAGGCGCGCGCACTGGTGCGAACCTATTTGCGCCAGCTGGGTTACGCCAACCCGCGAGTCGAAGTCGACCGCGACGACGCCACCCAGACGGTGCTGGTCGACATCCGTCCGGGTCGCTGCAACTTGCTGAGGATCTTCGTGCGCCAGGAGGGCGAGGCGACCGACCGCAGCGGGTTCTCGCTCAGCCGCGATTCCCAGCTGTTGGCCGCGCTGCCGTTTGCCGACTCGGGACTGTTCGATTTTGACGAGGCCGATCGCGGTCGCGCCGCGCTGCTCGCCGCGTTCGAAAACCGCGGCTACCTGTTCGCCGACGTGCGCTTGGACTACCGCCCGGTGCCGACCGACCTGGCCAGCCAGGTCGAGAACGCGATCAGCTACTACGTCACCACTGGCTACATCTCGCAGATCCGCGGCATCTCCTTCCCGGGCCGTGCCCACTTCGGTGCGAGCGCGCTCGAGGGCGTCCTGACGACCAAGGCCTACAACTTCTTGGATACAGGCGGCTATCTGCAAATCGATCAGCTGCTGGCGGATCTGGACGCGCTGCGAGCCTTTTACCAGCGGGCGGGCTTCTACCAGTTCCATTACGACCTCGGGCTGCCCGCAGAGGTGACGCCAACCGGTTCGCCGCGCACCCGATTCGACACGCCACAGGCCACCATTTACGAATACCGCTTCCGCGACAAGGGGTTCCAAATCCGGAAACCGACGGGCGAGAACTTCGTGTACGTCGACATCCCGCTGACCGAGGGCGACCGCAGCCGCCTGCGCACGGTGCGGGTCGAGGGCGCCAGCAAGGTGCCCCTGCGCGAGGTCCGGTCGCTGCTTGGCCTGTCGGAAGGCGACGTCATCTCGTACGACGTACTGGCCCGCGGCCTGCGTGCCGTCGAGGACCGCTACCGCAACACCGGCTTCTTCCAGATGGAACTCCAGGCGTTGTGCAAGACGTCGCACCCCGACGCCGCAGAGCAGCCGTGCGCGCCTGAGACGCTGCTGGCTCGCGCCGTGGACCTGCGGCTGGTGCTTCGCGAAGGCGAGCGCGTGGACGTCGGCGAGGTGTTCATCAGCGGCAATTTCTCAACGCGACGCGACGTGATCTTGCGCGACATGCCGAAGGCAGGCGAGCCGTTCTCGGCCGAGTCGCTGTTCGAAGCCCAACGCGCGCTGCGCAATTTGGGCATCTTCAGTCAGGTCAACTTTGTGAACATCGGCGGCGACGAAAAGCCCCCGCGCGAGCGGATCGCCATTCTGGTGCAGGTGGTCGAGGCGCCCGTGCGGCACATCGAGCTCAATACCGGCTTCCAGACCACCGACCGCACCAGCGAAGCCCAGAGCGTGCCGGCCGTAGTCGATTCACTCGAGCATCTGGCTGCGGCGACGGACCGAATCTCGACCGGTTTCGGCCAGTCCGTAGACATCACGCTGCCGAACCTGCTGCTGACGGGCGAGGCTGTGTACGTCGACCAGAACTTCCTTAGTACGGCTAAGGAGTTGCGCATCCCGCTCAAGGTGGGTCTGTCGGCAGAGGGCTTCACCACCGACTCGATCCGGCTGGCCCAGTTGCTTCCTTCCTACTTCGACTCTCGGCTCGGGGGCAGCGCGTTTGGGCTGCGGGTCACGGCGCCGTACTTCGTGCACGACTACGCGTTGGGCCGGGACGATGTCGACAAGACCGGTGTCTTCGTCGAGATCTCGCGCCGTTACGAGAACCTGGCTACCGCGATCGGCATCGACACCGGCCTCCTGCGCGGCCGCGGCCAGTCCGAGCCCAAGTTCGACGGCTGGCTGGACGGATTCCAGCCGCAGTTCCGGGCCGTGCCTCGCATCACCTGGGACGCCACCGACAGTCCAATCAACCCGCGCAAGGGCCTGTATGCACAGGCAGAATTCCCCTACATCAACTACCGTGGCGACCAGTACCTGAAGTACGACGCCCAAGGCAAGCTGTTCATCCCGATCGGCCCGGCCGTGTCACTTGCCGGTCTGCTGCGGGCCGGCGCCGGGTTCTCGTTCGCCACCGGCCGCAGCCAGCTGCCGCTGCTGGAGCGTTTCCGTCTGGGCGGCCAATCCGGGTTGCGCGGCTACGTGGACGACGGCGTGCGGCAATACCTGGCCGATGGAACGACCCGGTTGGTCCAGTCGGGCACGGATCAGGACTGGAAGGCCGGCTCGGGGACAACGCCCGCGGTGGTCGACCGGGGCGACGTCGTCGCCAACGGCTCGTGGGAGCTGCGCTTTCCTGTCGCGCGCGAGCAGGGCTTCTGGGGCGCGGCGTTCTGGGATTACGGCGCCATCGCAGAGACCTGGTCCGCCCTGCATTTCGCCTCGGTCCGCCACGGCGTGGGTATGGGCCTTCGCTGGCTCATCGCGGGGCAAATCCCCCTGCGCATCGACTACGGCGTCGCGATCGGCAAGCGCTGCCGGGATCTGGTGACCGAGTCCAGCTCTGGCAGCGCACTGCCCGTGCTGGACGACAACGGCGAGCCGACCTGCGTCAAGGACAGCTTCGGCGAGCTGAGCTTGGGCCTGCTCTACAGCTTCTGACCGAAACGACGCTCAGCGAAAGACGCGGGCGGCGGCGATCGCGTCGTGCAGCGCCTCGGCCGACTGCGGTCCCGACAGCTCCACCGCAACTCGACCGTCGGGAGCGATCGCGTAGGTGTGCGGAATGCCGGTCACCCGATAGTCGCGGTGGACTCGCGCGTTGCCGTCGTGGATCACCTCGAAACTGTAGGCATTGTTCCGAAGAAACGCGCGCACCTCCTGCGTGTCGTCGCCAGAGACCGTGAGCACGTCGAACCCCGCGTCCGGGCGGCGACTCTCTGCGTGCAAGGCCTGCCACTGCGGCATCTCGGCCAGACACGGCTGACACGAAGGTGCCCAGAAGTGCAGCAGCAGCACCTTGCCGCGGCTTGCCTCAGGACTGCGGTTGGGAGCGTTGGGCAGATCGCCGAGCAAAGGCAGCGAGAACGCCGACGCGGGCTTGCCGACCAGCCCCGAGGTACCCGTGCGCGGCTCCGCGTGCCACCCGATGGCGGCAAACAGGACCGCCAGAACGATGCCAATCACCAACGTCCAGCTCGCGCGGCGGTTCGAAGGGGCGGTGGGGATGGACATGGTCAAGCGCTCCAGCGGATTCCACAGAGTAGCTCGAAGCCGCCGACACGCCAGTGGCGCTCGACCCTTGCACCCGGAGCAACGTGGGCTATCCTCCCACGCCTCGGAGGCCCCCAGTGTCGACCCCGTCGCGGATTCTGCTCGTGTGCCACGACGCCGACGTCACCCAAGCGGTGACGCTGGTGTTGCAGCCCATGGGCCACAGTTTGACTCGGGTGGCGACGGCCAACGAGCTGACGTCGCGTTACGCCGACTTGCGGACCGAGCTCGTCGTGTTGGACGCCGACTCCGCCCTGTGCCGAGACGCCGCGCTGCTGGCCGACGTGTTGGGGCGGCTGCGGGCGACCTCACGGCCCCAAGTGCTGCTGCTGGTCCGCGGCGACGACTCGCTGCGCGAACGCATCGGACAGGCGGCACTGCCGGATGAGACGTTGCTCAAGCCGTTCGACAGGATCGATCTGGAGATCCGCATCCGGGCGCTGCTGCGCGTGCAGCGGGTTGCCGCGCAGTCCTTGCGCGACTGCGACATCCTGAACTCGCTGTTTGAGCTCTCGACCTTCTCTGGGGTCTGGTCCAGCACCGACGACGTGTTGCTGGCCTTGGCCCGCCGGGTCGCCGAGTGGACCGGTCTGGCGCACGTCGTGGTCACGCTGGGCCCCGGCAACCAGCCCCGCATCACGGCAGAAGCTCATAAGCAAGAGGGACTTGGCTGGGGTCGCAACGGTCCCGGCTGGGGTCCTTCCCTGCTCGATCGCCGTCACGCCGAGCTGGTCCTCCGCGGCGACCTGCTGCTGCTGGATGAAGCCGAAGGAACACTCGCCGGGGAGGACCCGAGCAGCCTGCCGTACGTCGGCGTCCCCCTGCGCAGTCAAAATGGTGAGGTGTTGGGCGTCCTTCACGCTTGGGGCGAGGGCCACCTGCCCAGCGGCGCCAACCTGCGCGTCATGCGAGTGGCGGCAGAGCGCATCTCGACCGAGATCCAGATCCACACCAGCAACCGGCGTCTGGAGGAAATGGTCGAGACCCGCACCGCAGACCTGACCGCCGCGCTCGATCGGCTGCGAGGCGTCAACGCGCAGCTGTTGGAAGGCAGCCGTGACACCGTGATGCGTCTGGCGCGTGCGGCAGAGTACCGCGACGGCGACACGGGCGAGCACGTCGATCGCATGTCGTCGTATTCACAGGCGATTGCTCGACAGATGGGGATGCCCGCTGAGGAGCAGGGGCTGCTCAAGCTCGCCGCCCCGATGCACGACGTCGGCAAGATCGGCATCCGCGACTCGATTCTGTTGAAGCAGGGCCGCCTGACGCAGGACGAGTACGAGCAGATGAAGGAACACCCGACCATCGGAGCCCGCATCCTCGGCGGCTCGCGTGCCAAGCTGCTGCAGATGGCGGAGCAGATCGCCTACTCGCACCATGAGCGCTGGGACGGCACCGGCTATCCCCGGGGCCTTGCTGGCTCCGATATTCCGCTTGTGGGTCGCATCGTTGCGCTGGCAGACGTGTTCGATGCGCTGACTACCCCACGCGTGTACAAGGACGCCTGGAGCGTCGACGACGCGGTGCAGCACATCCAGCGAGAGCGGGGGCGCCACTTCGACCCGCAGGTCGTCGCCGCGTTCGAGCAGTGTTTGGACCGGTTGCTCGAGATCCGCGCGACCTACCTGTACGATTCCCAGCCCCTGAGTCCCTGATGCCTCACAAGTCCATGCTGTTCTTGGTACTTTTTGGCACACTGGTGGCCTGTCGTTCCCCTGCGCCGGCTGCGCCCGTGCCGACCGCCGTTCCGGCCGTCTCGCCCGCTGCTGCCGTTGAAGCCGCCCAAGCCCCAACCGCGACCGAGCCCGTCGCCAGTCCGCTGGGCGACAAGGCCGCCCGCCGCGCCCGCCCTGCCGCAATCATTGGCGGCTGCGCCGAAGCGTGCGAGACGCCTGAGTCCGCGGTCGTGTATTTCCTGAGCCAGCTGCAGCATCAGGACCGCGTGACGGCCCTGCACGGCCTGTTCGAGTGGTCGCTGCTCGAGGTTGATGGCAAGAAGCTGGGCGAGCACTGGGCGGATCAGTGGGCATTTCCCGCGCAGCACGAGACACGGCGGGCGGAGATCGACCAGTGGTTGAAGGACTGGAGCTCCTGGTTCGACCGCATCGAGGAGCCCGACGGCCTCGCCCAAACCCGGTCCTCAGGGATCCGTCTCGAGCGGCCTGCGGGCGACGCTGAGCGCGTGATCGTGCGCTTTCGCCACCCAAGGTTGAAAGACGACACGACTGAGGCGACGTGGCGGATCGATTGGTGCCTGCGCGGCTACGAGTGGCTGGTATGCCGTGTCGACCACAAGCCGGGCGACGCCGTGGCGAAGTGACTTGATTCCCTAAGTTTTCGGCTTGTTCGTCGGCCGCCGCCACGTACTGGCGTGGCGCGGAGTCTCGATCCGTGCGCCCTGTACCCGCGCAGACGCCGCCAGATTCGGAGCAGCTTCTGCCGCCTTGCGCCCGCCGCGAGGTTCGGTGCGGTGGCGACGGTCCAGGTCGGGCGGAATCGAGCCGCCGTCCTCTGCGATCAGGTCGCGAAAGTCCTGCGGTAGCGCCGCCTTGAAGACGACGTGTTCCCCGGTGGTCGGGTGGGCGAACTCCAGACGCCGCGCGTGCAGCATGACCCGCTTGGCCAACCGCGCCACGATCGCCCCACCGTACAGGAAGTCGCCGCAAATGGGCGAGCCCGTCGCCGCCAGCGCGACGCGGACCTGGTGCTTGCGCCCTTGCTCCGGGATGACGCGTACCAGACCGAACCGACGACCTCGCGACAACACTTCGATTTCGCTGAAGGCTTCGACGCCGCCGTCCTGAACGACCTCCATGAACTCGCCGCCGCCAAGCCTGCGCGCCCGCAGCCGCTGCTCGACGCGCAGCCACCGCAGGGCGGGCACGGGAGAGGTCAGCGCGAGGTACAGCTTCAGCACCTTGCGGTCGCGGAACGCCTCTCCCATGCGCGATACGGTCTGTGCGTTGCGGCCGAACAGGAGCACCCCACTGGTGTCGCGGTCGAGCCGATGGATCAGGTCGATGTTGTCCGGGTCGCCGCCCCGCGCAGCCTCGCGACGACGCGCCCACGCCAGAGCGGACTCGACGTCCTCAGCGCCGTGCACCAGCAAGCCGCCGGGCTTGTCGATGACCAGCAAGTCGTCGTCCTCGTGAAGGATCTTGGGTTCGAGGCGGTCCCGCGTGCTCATGATCCACCTCAAAAACGCCAAGGGCGTCACCGCCACTTCGGGCTCTCGGCCCTGCGCGACGTGACGCCCTGTGGTCGGGGTGACTGGATTTGAACCAGCGACTCCTTGCTCCCGAAGCAAGTGCG
>JBMOIG010000019.1:0-44364 GCA_049317445.1 Myxococcota bacterium
GGTGCGAGACCTTACGCTCGCAGGCCCATAGGTGTCAAGGTACAACGACCGCAGCAGAGGCCATGGACGATGGCGGCAGCGGCAGGATTTCCTCTCCAGTCCGGGATCTTGCGCCTTCTGGCGGTCATGCGGCGCGGTCGGCGCGTGCGTCAGGTTCTCGCGTTTCGCCCAAGCCTGCGTCGATCGCACCGTGGACGGCGGCCATCAGGGCCTCGCGATCCTCATAGGTGCGCCCCTGCGTGGAAATGGGCGGGTGGATGCACAGCACGACCTTGCCGGGGCGGATGAACCAATGGTCGCGCGGGCAAAGGGCGCTCGCCCCGACGATGGACACGGGCAGCAGGTCGGCTCCCGCGTCGATCGCGAGGACGAAGCCCCCCTTCTTGAACGGCTGCAGCCGGCCGTCCGGCGAACGGGTACCCTCTGGAAACACAAGCACGTGCTGACCGGCCCGCATTCGGTCGGCGGCAACCTTGAGCGAGGCGCGGGCAGCAGCGTTGTCGCCCCGGTCCACGAAGACGGCACCGGTGCGACGGATGATCCAGCCGAAGATCGGCACCTTGAGGAGCTCACGCTTCGCCACATAGGTGAAGCCCATCGGCATCCCCAGAAACAGCACGAGCGGGTCGAGGGATGACGCGTGGTTGGACACGATGACGCAGGGACGACCTGGGCGGATATGCTCGGCGCCCCGCACTTCGACATCGACCTTGGCTGCGGACAGAAGCGCCTGAGCCCAGCGTCGCTGCTGGCGCTCAATCTCGGCGACCCGGCCCCGCACACCGGCCACCACGGCCCGGACGCCGCAGGACGCCGTCATCGCCCCCATCACCCCGTAAAACCACAGATGTCGGGCGTTCACGCTCGCCTCTACCAAGGGCCTCGCCGGCCCATGACCGTCACGTACTACGAAGCGATGCCCAGCGGCAAGTCCTGAGAGCAGGTGAACAGAGGCTGAATGCATCCCAGATCAAGGAGAAATGTGCGGCATTTCAAGACGATGCGGAACGCGACCACTTCAGACCGCCAGCGCGGCAGCATTTGACCGTGGCGGGTCCCATCGAGTACGTTCAACCTTTCGTCCGCAGCACGGCGGGCGGCGACAGTTCAGGCTTCGGTTCGGGAGGATCCATGTCGATGGCAGGTGCTCAGGGCCGGGCGGCGAGGACGCAGCGAATGCGGCGGGCGGCTTTCGCGCTCTCCGGAATGCTCGTACTGACAATGGGTTGCAGCGACAGCGCGACCACCGACAAGGACACGGCGACTCCGACCGATACCTCTGCCGACGTGGCCGACACCCAGATCGTCGACGTCCCCCCCGGATCCGTCTGCGTGCCGGGAACCACCGACGGCTGCGCCACCAGCCAGCACGTTCTGCGGTGCCTGCCCGACGGCAGTGGCTACGAAGCGGAACTCTGCACCGATGAGCTGGGCGTCACGACCGCCTGCTACAACCCCGGCGTCTGCGCGCAGTGCCAGCCCGGATCGCGACGCTGCGACCCGCAGGACTCGACCGCGATCCACGAGTGCAACGGCGACGGCCAGTGGCAGCCGGCGGAAAATTGCGACGCGACCAAGGGCCTGCAGTGCGCCGCGGGCGGCCTGTGCCAGAAGGCGTGCGATATCAATGTGAAGGCCAAGAGCTACGTCGGCTGCTCGTTCTGGGCCACCGACTTGGACAATGCGTTCGTGCCGGGCGGCAGCCGCAGCTACTACGATGCGGCCGGCGCGCAGTACGCCGTCGTCGTGTCCAACGCTTCGGACAAGCTGTCGACCACGATCACCATCGAACAGTTCGAAGGCGGAGCAGTCGAGAAAGTGCTGTATGACAGTCAGGGCGAGCCGATGGACTTTTCGCCGCTGATGCCGGGCGAACTGCGCGTCTTCAACCTGCCTGCGCGCAACATCAATGCGACGATTCAAGAGAAGCTGGCCTACCGGGTGACCTCGTCGGCGCCGATCGCCGCCTACCAGTTCAACCCACTCGAGAACGTCAACGTCTACTCGAACGACGCTTCTCTGCTGCTGCCCGACGAGCTGCTGGGCAAGTACTACATCGCCATGTCCCGCGAGCAGTCGTTCTCGATCCTGCGCGGTTTCGTGACGGTGGTGGGCACGCAGGGCGGCAAGACCAACGTGTCGGTCACGTTCTCCAAGTCGACAGGACGCACGCTGGGCAGTCAGGACGGCAAGATCAAGGCCTACAACTGCAAGCCCGACGACCCCGGCGCCACCTGCTCTGCGCAGTTCGTGCTGGACCAGTGGGACGTGCTGAACCTCGAGACCGACGAGGTGGGCAGCGACCTGACCGGCACGGTAGTGCTCGCGGACAAGCGCGTCGCAGTCTTCGCCGGCAGCGAGGCCGCCAACGTGCCGAACACCAACCACTGCCTGACGGGCGCCTGCACTCCCCAACAAATCGCCAAGGGAGAGAAGTGCGGCGTGTGCGAGTGGGATGGCAAGACGGCGTGCAACCGTAACGACCACTGCTCGGCCTTCATCACCTGCTGCGCAGACCATCTGGAAATGCAGATGTTCCCGGTGAAAACATGGGGTTGGCGCTACGTCGGAGTCAAGCTGCAACCGCGCGGGCAAGAGTTGGACGCTTGGCGCATCCTGGCGGCCACCGACGGCACGCTGGTCGACGTGTCGCCGGGCACGCTGGACGCCAAGGGCAAGCCGGTCAAGGTGCCCGTACTGGATCAGGGGGAGTCGTACGAATTCGAGACCTTGGGCAGCTTTGAGTTGGTCGCGCGGCACAAGGATGGTTCGCCGGCGCCGGTGATGCTCGGTCACTTCATGGCCAGCCAGGACGCCCCTGAGCCGAACACTTCGGGTGCCCAGCAAGGGGACGCGGGAACGGGCGACCCCGCATTCCTGCTCGCGATTCCCACTGACCAGTGGCGCGAGGACTTCGTGTTTCTGACGCCCGACAAGTACGCCAGCAACTACATCTCGATCGCTGCTCCGATCGACGCCCAGGTGGTGTTCGACGGCCAGCCGCTGGCGCCCGACGTGTTCGAGATGATCCCGGTGCTGCCCTCGACCGACGGCACCCCGGCCAAGAAGTACAAGATGACCAGGCAGTACGTCAGCGCGGGTACCCACACGGTGCGGTCGCTGCCGGTCGACGGCGAGAAGCGACTGGTGGCGGTCGACGTGTACGGGTTCGACCAGTACGTGTCGTACGGCTACCCGGCGGGCTTGGACCTCAAGGAACTGGCTTTCATCAAGGAGCCGGGCGAGTAGCGCAGCGGGCAAGAAGAATGGGGGATTTCCGATGACAAGCCTGCGAAACAAGAGCGGGGAACTGGCCAGGACCATGCTGGCGGCCGTCGCGGCGCTGACGCTGCTGACCACCGCCTGCTCAGATCCAGCCGCCGACCCAAGTGCAGCCGATACCGTCGCGGCGGATGCACAACCGGCTGATACGGCTGCGGATGCCCTGCCCGGTGAGGACCTGGTCTCCGCCGATGTCGCTGAAGACGCGACGCCCGTGGATGCCGTCGAGGATGTCGCCCCAGAGCCGTTCACGCTGCAGTCCATCAGCCCGGACAAGGGGTCGTCGGTGGGCGGCGAGGTCGTGACGCTGACCGGGTCGGGCTTCAACGAGACCGTACAGGTTCTGATCGGCGGCACCCCGCTGGACCCCTCGGCCATCACGTTCATCGATTCCAAGCGGCTCGAGATTCGCACGCCACCGCACGAGACGGGTCTGGTCGATGTCGAAGTCGTGCTTCCCGGTGACCCCAGCCTGTCCAGCCGTCTCGACAAGGCGTACCTGTACGCCAACGCACTGGTGCTGACCTCAGTGCAGCCGTCGACGGGGCCCGTGGCGGGCGGAACTCCGCTGGTGCTCTCGGGATCCGGCTTCACCGGTAAGGTGTCTGTGTTGATCGGCGGTCGGCAGGCGCTGGGCGTGCAGGTCTCGGGCGAGGATCAGATTCTGGCCGTGACGCCTCCCGGCGTGTTTGGACCGGCAACGGTGCACGTCGTCAGCGATCAGGGCGCGGCGGTGATGAAGAAGGGCTTCTTCTACACGGCGGCCCCCACTGTCGCGTCGCTGATCCCCGGCGCGGGTCCGACTGCGGGTGGCACCCAAACGGTGCTGACCGGCACCGGCCTGACCAAGGATGCCGACGTCACGATCGGGGGCGCCAAGGCCACGATCCTGGCGCTGGTAGGCGTCGATCGCCTGGAGATCGCCACCCCTCCCGGCATGGCAGGCAAGGCTGACGTGGTGGTCACGACGACCTACGGCACCGGAGCGCTCGCCGGTGGCTTCGTCTACACCGACGACCAAGGGCAAGCGGCGACACAGCTGCTGTCGGTGGCGCCTGCATCGGGTCCGCTGGCAGGCGGCGGCGTGGCGACGCTGGTGGCCACCGGCCTGGTCTCCGCAGGCGACACGACGGTGCTGTTCGGCAATCAGGTGGCCAAGGTCGTCGCGATCCAGCCGGCCGCTCACACGCTGGTCGTGCAGGTGCCCAAGGGCGCTGTGGCAGGCCCGGTCGCTGTGGTGCTGATGACGTCGAAGGGCACCGGCAAGCTCGCCGACGGCTATACCTATACGGATACGCTGGGGATCTCGTCGGTCACTCCCTCCAGCGGCTCGGTCGAGGGCAACACCAAGATCGTGATCAAGGGGTCCGGGTTCTCCAAGGGCAAGCCCACGGTCCGGATCGGCGCGTTGTCGGCTTCGACCGTGCTGGTGGTCAGTGACGCGGAGCTGCAGGCGGTCACGCCTCCCGGCGCCCCGGGCTACGTTCCCGTGTCGGTTCAGGTCGGCACCCAGACGGCGGTCCTGCCGAACGGCTTTGCCTATTCAAGCAAGGACTTGCAGCTATACGTGCCCTACCCGTCGACCGGCGCGCAGGCGGGCGGCACCTACGTCCACGTCTACGGCAACGGCTTCTCGCCTGCGCTGCAGCTGCTGTTCGACGGCAAGCCTGCGACCCACCTGACGTTCCTGGACCCGACCCACGTGACCTGCAAGACCCCTCCGGGCAAGGTGGGCGCGGTCGATGTGACGGCGCGCATCGGCACGGCCCAAGCCGTGGCTCCCAAGGCCTTCACGTACTTCAACCCAAAGAGCGCCTACGGCGGCACCTGGGGCGCAGACGTCGACGGCGCAATCAACCTGACGGTACTGGACGCGAGTAACAGCGAGCCGGTGCCCGACGCCTTCACGATGCTGTGGACCGACCCGACCACGCCGTATCAAGGATTCACCAACGCCGACGGGCAGATCACGTTCTCCGGCCCGGGTCTGTCCGGCAAACAGATGGTCTCAGCGTCCAAGGAAGCCTACGAGTCCGCGTCCATCGTGCTGTTCGATGCGACCAACGTCACGCTGTACATCACGCCGATTCCCCCTCCGTCGTCGGGCTCGCCGCCTCCGGGCAAGGCGCCGCCCACCGTCAGCGGCAAGGTCGTCGGGTTGGACAAGTACGTGTTCGTGCCGGTCGGCAGCTGCTCGTCCCAGCTAGGCGTCGTGCCGTCACCGATCTGCTCCTCGTGCGACTCGGATGCGTCGTGCAGCTGGGGCGGCCCCAGCGTGGGCTGCGTCGACATCGGCGAGAACAACGGCAAGCGCTGCGTGGCCGACTGCTCACTGGGCCAGCAATGCACCAGTGGTTTCAAGTGCATGCCGATGCAGAGCGGTCCTGCTCGGTGCGTGCCGGTCAAGGGCGAGCTGACCTCGGTCTGCCTGCACACCAAGCCATCGGTGTTCGACCAGGACAACTACCCGCCAGAGGGCAAGGGGTTCGAGGCGAACGCCAAGAACTTCTACAATTACAAGATCAATACCTTCTACGGAGAGATGGCGATCGTGTGCTTTGGCGGCTACAAGACCCCAGGCGCGGTGCTGGTCCCCGAGGACGCGGCGTCCATGCAGGCCTTCACACCCACCGTCATGGGCGTGCGGCGCAACCTGATGGTCGGCGCTGAGGGCAGCGTCACCGGCATCAACATCCAGCTGGACATGCCGCTGACCGGCAAGGCCGTCACGCGGCTGGATCTTCCGCCGATCTGGCCGACGCAGAACTACATCGTGTCAGCGGCGTGGGCGTATCTGGTGCTGGGTGGCGACGGTGTGCTGCGAATGCCCTATCAGGACATGAAGTTCCTGTATCCATTCACGGAGACCGACCCCGACCACCTGGAGATCCAGCAGCTGCCTGCCGCGCTGTCCGGCGACCTGCACGACGCGTCGATCTCGATTCTGGGCATCGTCGTCGATCTGGGCGTTTCGCAGCTGCCCTATTCGATGACGTTGAAGCAGGACATCAAGACCTACAACGACGACGCGATGCTGCGGCTGGCCCCCGGCGGCGACTTCGAGGCGGTACCCACCGGTATCGACCGCAACCTCTACGGCCTGTGGGGCAAGGACGCGAACGACATGTACGCGGTCGGCGCTCAGGGCGGTCTGGTCCACTGGTCCGGCAACGGCTGGACGCTGCAACCCCCTCCCGGCAAAGCGGATCTGCGCGGCGTATACGGTCTTGGCGACAAGGTCTGGGCGGTGGGCTGGGCCGGCTCGGCAGCGGTCAAGACCGGCATCAAGTGGGAGACCCTTCCGGTCGTACCGACGACCGCCAACCTGAACGCAGTCTTCGCAACAGCCGACGGTCAGGGCGAGGCGGTGTGGGCGGCGGCGCAGAACGGCATCTACCGGCTGCAGGATGTGGCCGGACAGGCGACGTGGAAGGCAACCAGCCCGCCGGTCTTCGGCAACCTGCTCGCCATCCACGGCAGCGACAAGGACCACATTTGGGCGGTGGGACAAACCTACGGTGCCATCTGGGCTTGGGACGGCCAAGTGTGGAAGTTGCAGCCGTCGGGAACCTCGATCGCGCTGCGGTCGGTGTGGGCGGTGGGACCGACTTCGGTCTACGCCGTCGGTGAAAAGGGCACGATCCTGCACTTCGACGGCATCAGCTGGAAGCCGATGAAGAGCCCCGTGACGACGACGCTGGCCTCCGTGTCCGGCACCTCGGATTCAGACGTGTGGGCCGTGGGCAGCCGCGGCGTCGTGCTGCACTGGGACGGGCAGGCCTGGCAGGAGGTCGACACGCCGATTTCCGACAAGGCGCTCAATGCGGTCTGGGCGACCCAGGACGGCCACGTGTACGCCGTGGGTGAGGGCGAGCTGTTGCTGGGGCCGATGCTGTATCCGCCGCTGCCGAACCAGCCGCTGGACTCTGGCGTGCTGACCGGAACGACGCTGAAGTGGACGGTGGACCCTGCTACGGTCGAGCCGCACTTCAACTATGTGACGCTGGGCATCCCCGGCATGATGGGCGACACGCCGGTGTGGAACATCATGACCAAGGGCAACGTGTCGCAGGTCGAGCTGCCTGACTTCCCGACGATCCAGGGCACGCCGGGCATCCCCAAGGGCACGCCGCTGCGCCTGACGATCATTCGCGGCTACAAGGAAGGCTTCGACATCGACGCCTACGACCTGAGCGACCTGGACCAGCTGACGTGGCGGTCCTGGTCCGTGCACTCGTTCTTCTTCACGCGGCAATAGCCCGCCCCTTGCGCGCTCTGGCCTGGCAGCCGCCGGGGCGCGCCCGAAGGATCCCGACGTGACTCCGTTCCCAACTCTGCGGCCACAGGGCCGACCGATTGTGTGGCTGGCAACCGTGACGGCCTGCGCCTTGCTGAACGCGTGCAGCGACACCAGCAGCGGCGACGACACCACGACTCCGACCGACACTGTGGTGACCGACAGCGCCGACGCCACGCTGGACACCTTGCCGGACACGACCGAAGACGTCTCCGGCGACACGACGGTCCCTGAGGACACGGCCGACACGGTGTCGGGCCCCGTGTTGACGCCGCGGTCGCTGAAGTTCGATCAGGATCTGTTTGCCGTGTGGGGCTCTTCGCCGCAGGACGCCTGGCTGGTGGGCGCCAAGGGCTTGATCCTCCACGGCAATGGACAGACGTTCGTTCCGCGCGCCTCGGGCACCTCTGCCACGCTGCGGGGCGTGTGGGGCACGGGCGTGGACCACGCGTGGTTCGTCGGCGAGGGTGTGTTGCTCGAGTGGAACGGTCTGGCGATCCAGAATGTGACGCCGGATGCGGCCAAGGGCGTGGTGCTGCGCGCGGTGCACGCTTCGGCTGACGGCAACACGGTGGTGGCGGCCGGCGACGCAGGCCTGATCTTGCGGCGACAACCGGACGGCAAGTGGACCAAGGAAGAAACCAACAGCAACGCAGACTTGTACGCGATTCGCGTGACTTCGCCCGGGCAGATCTGGGCAGTCGGCGCCGAGGGCAAGGCGGTGCGCTTCTCCGGTGGCACCTGGAGCGAGACGCTGATGCCCGACGCCGCCGGCCACGTCTTGAGGGCGCTGGATGTCAGCCCGGCGGGACGCGTGTTTGCCGCCGGGGACGACGCCTACTTGGCGACGTTCGATGGCACCTGGAAGTCCGTGCTCGTCAACGACCAGCGCAAGCTGTACGGCATTTGGGCGCTGTCGAACTCGGACGCCTGGGCCATCGGTGAGCAAGGGGCGCTGGTCCACCTGTCGCTGAGCGGCAAGTGGGAAGTTCAGGCGATCGACGGCGTGAACATGGCCACGCTGTCGTTCGCGGGTCTTTGGGGCGTGGGCACCGGCAGCTCGGCACACGCGCTGGCGGTCGGACAGAAGGGCGCGGGCGTGGTGTTCATCGACGGCAAGTGGCTGGACCACCGCGCAGAAACGGTGGCGGACCTGCGCAACGTCACGGCGATGGCCGACGGCAGCCTGGTTGCTTGCGGACAGTACGGTTCGTTGCTGCGCGCGGTGGATGCGCAGTCCTCCTTCTTCGATCTGGCGGCTCCCGCGACCGGCGTCGATCTGAACGACGTGGCCGGCGACGGCATCGAGCTGTGGGCCGTGGGTACCGGCGGCACTGTGCTGCACCGCGACGGCAAGGGCGTCTTCCAGTCGGAGGCGCTGCCGGGAGCCGGGGAGCTGCGCGGCATCGCGATGCTGAGCGGCGAGCCAATCGCTGTCGGCGACGATGGTTTCGCTGCCGTGCGGGGGACCGACGGCAAGTGGAAGACCGAGGCGACCGGCACTCAGGTGCCGCTGCGGTCCGTCGCAGTCGCCGGAACCGTCGCCTTCGCGGTCGGCGGTCTGGAAAACACGCCCGGCGTGGTGCTGAGGCGCGGTGCGGACGGCGTGTGGACCCCCGAGGACGCTGCCGGTGCGCTCGCGTTGCGCAGGGTGGTCGCTTGGGGCACGGGCGGCGCAGCGGCGGTCGGCGACGGCGGCGCGGTCATCGTGCGCATCGACAACGCGTGGACCTTGGTCAGCGAGTCGCCCGGAGACTTCCTGCACGGCGTCACCCGGCTGGCCAACGGCAAGGTTCTGGCGGCCGGCTGGGCCGGCAAGTTGGTGATCGGGCAGCCCGGCAGCTCGTTCCAGTGGGTGTCCAGCGGGGTGCCGACGGTGCTGTACGGCGTTGTGGCCACGGACAAAGGCGTCGTGGCCGTCGGCATGAAGGGCGGCGTCTTCCAAGTCGCGGAGAAGCTGCCATGAACATGCGTGCTCTTGCGATCTTGCGGGGGGCCGCCGCGGCCTTTGGACTGACGGTCCTGGCGATGACGTCGATGGGCTGCGGCGACACCGACGAGACTTGGTTCGACCCGCAAGCTGACGCTACCGCGGCCGATCTGTCGGAGACGACGGACCCGGACGTCCTGCCGCCCGCAGACGCGACCGACTCCGATCTGGTCGCCGACACGGTCGAGCCTGACGACGTTGACGATGCAGTCGACGCAGCCCAAGAAGCGACCACGCTGACCAGTTTGTGGACGCAACTTGCGGTACCGGGTGAGGTCGCCACGACCAGCCTGCACGGCGTCTGGTCGGACCACCCGACGCGGGTGCTGTCCGTCGGCACCAACGGCACAATCCTGTCCTATGACGGCCTGCAGTGGGCGGTGTTGTCGACGGGCAAGTTCCCAACCTTGAACGCGGTCTCGGCCAGCCCGGGCGCTGGCATGGCATTCGCCGTCGGCATGAACGGTACGCTGGTGCAAGCCGCGGGCAGCAACGGCAAGGTGGGTCAGAGCTGGGGCCCCAGTGGCGGCTGCAAGTCCCCGTCGGACTGCGACGACAGCGACCCGTGCTCCAACGACATCTGCGATGCCGGCCTGTGCAGCCATGCCCCGTCCGGAGCGACTGGATGCTGCGGCGGCGTCGCGTTCTCGGACAGCTTCGACAAGAGCTTGAGCAAGTGGTCGGTGTCGGATCTGCACAGCGCCAGCGGCCAAGGCGGTATCGTCTGGTCGGTTGCCGGCCTGCAGGACGCCGACGGCAAGCTGCGCGCCTCCAGCCCACCGGCTGCGGCCTACTTCGGCCTGCCCGGTGCCGCTTGCGAGAACGGCAAGTCCCCTCCGTGCCACAACTACCAGAACGGCAAGGTGGTAGGCGCGACGCTGCTGTCGCCCATCATCGACGTCCCCGTCTCGGTCAAGGCCACGCTGACCTTCCAGTTGATGCTCGACGTGGACTCGGGAACGACGTCGGACCTGCTGCGCGTCGCCGTGATCGGCATGGCGAACAAGAAGATCGTGTGGGACAAGGCGACCGAGCTGCCCAACGGCAAGACCCCCGGCTTCACCCAGCAAACCGTTGATCTGACGGAATTCCAGGGCACCAAGGTCCGTCTGGAGGTGTCGTTCGACAGCGTCACATCGGCGGGCAACGCGGGCGAAGGCGTGTTCGTCGATGACCTGCTCGTCACCAGTCAATGTGCGGCGGGCACGGGCTCGACCGGCAAGGGCCTGACCAGCGCGACGTTGTGGGGCGTGTACGCGGCGGCCGATGATCTGGCGTGGGCGGTCGGCTCGGACGGCACCATCGCGCGCTGGAACGGCGTGAAGTGGGCACTGGAAAACCAAGGAAAGGCCAAGGAAGTCTATGGGTTCGGAGGACCTCCCGGGGGGCCCGCGTTCGGTGTCGGTGCCTCAGGTTTGTTGGGGACTCTGGGAGCCAACGGGCTGCAGATCATCACGGCGCCGACCTCGATGACCCTGCGCGCCGTGGCGGTCACACCGGCCACAGACGGGACGGCGGCCCACGCGGTGGCCGTCGGCGACAACGGCTCCGTGCTCGAGTGGCAGGACGGCAGTTGGAGCGCCAAGATCCCGCCCGCGATGGCTGGCACGTCGCTGCGCAGCGTCACTTCTTTCGGCGGTGGTCTGTACGCAGCGGTCGGCAACTCGCAGATCTTCACCCGCAATCCCACCGACGGGGTCTGGACGCAGGCAGCTTTCGTGCCGGGCGTGCAGGCGGTGGCCGCGATCGGCCCTGGCTCGGCGCTTGCCGTCGGCCAAGGCGGCATCGTCTATGAGCGCAAGGGCAACGGCTGGATCCCGGCCGAGTCGCTGCCCAACAGCGGCACGGCGAACGCGATCCACGCCAACGGTCCGGACGACGTGTGGGTGGCGGGCGACAACGGCTATCTGGCGCACCGGACGGCAGAGGGCTGGAAGGTCACGCCGTCGCCGTCACCCGTACACCTGCAGGCGATCTACGCTTCGGGCCCCAACGATGTGTACGCCGCCGGTCTGCTGGGCGTGGTGATGCGCTGGGATGGCCTTGAGTGGACCCTGCTCGAAGGCGGACCCGTGCTCGACTGGCGCGCCGTGTGGTCTGCAGGACCGGACCAGGTGATCGTGGGTGGCAAGAACGGCATCCTGGCGCTGTGGAACGGCAAGACTTGGCAAGTCGTGAACGCGCCGATCACCAAGACCCTGCGGACGGTCTGGGGCTCCAGCCCGACCAACGTGTGGGCGGCGGGTGAGGGTGGCCTGATCTATCGCTCCGCGGGTTCGGGCTGGTCACTGACACCGATCGAGCCGTACCCGATCCCGGGACAAGAGAAGCCTTACGAAGTGACCAGTACCCTGCTCGCTCTGTGGGGCAGCGGGCCGGAGGACGTGTGGGCCTCCGGGTCGCCGGACGCCAACGGTTCGGGCGTGCTGGTGCACTGGGACGGCAAGAGCTGGACGTATGTGCCCGCCCTGATGGACGAGAAACGAACCGTGCGCGCGATTTGGGGCTGGAAGAAGGACGAGGTGATCCTCGCGGGCACCCAAGGCATGGCGCTGTACTGGAACGGACAGAAAACCAAGGACTTGCAGCCGGGATCGATTGCGTCCTTGTTCAGTGTGGCCAGTTTCGGCAAGGATGCGTTGCTGGTGGGAGACATCGGCACGGTCCTGCGCCTGACCCCCATCGTGCAGTAAGGGAGACGATTCATGATGCGCAACCGCGGTGGGTGGAGTGTCTGGGCGCTGGCGGGGCTGTGGCTGACGGCCGGATGCAGCGACACGGTGACGGGCGGCGGCTATATGTTCGCCGACGCCTTGCAGGACACGAACCCCTACCAGTTCGGCGACGCCGACGCTGGCAAGGACGCCGCGGCGGAGACCCAGGACGACGGCAGCGTCGCTCAGGACGTCGACCCCACGGCGAAGGGCCAGTTGCAATACGCCATCGTCAACGATGACTTCGGCGGCAAGTGCGAGACCGCGTGTGCGTTGCTGGTCAACCAGAACGGCCTGCGTCCGCTGCCCGTGAAATACCTCAAGGGCGGCGTGCCGGTCGAGGGCGCCATCGTCGAGTTCTCGCTGGCTGATCCGCAGACCACGCTGGGCGAGTTGCAGGCGAACAACGTCCCCACTGACGGTGACGGCAAGGCCTCTGCCGACATCAAGGTCGGCCCCGCCCAAGGAACGTTTACGGTGGTGGCCAAAGTGCCCGACGACCCGGAGGCCGGCACGCTGGAGTTCGAGATCCATGTGGCCAGCAAGGCCAAGGGGCCGTTCTCAGTGACGCTGCACTACGCGGGCGCCAAGTTCATCAGTGAGTTCGGTGTGGTCAAGGTACGCCTGACCACCCAGAAGGCTGGCGAACCGGCGTGCAAGAACATCGACTTGGGCGGCGCCCTGCCCACGGCGGCGTGGGAGAGCCCGCCCGCCCTGAAGTGGGACAAACCCTGGAGCCCCACCTACACCAATTTCCCGACGTGGGTGCAGCAGCAGGGCGGCGAGGTGAAGTTCACCGTCATCGGCATCGCGGCGTTGAAGTCCGGCAGTCCTCCGCTGGCCGGCGGGTGCATCGACACAGGTGCGACGGTGACGTGGAACGCGGTCACCAAGACGCTGGAAGGCGACTCGGTCTACATCGACGTGAACGACATCCCGCCGCGGCTGGCGGGCACCTACGACCTGCACACCTTCATCAATCTGGTCAGCATCCTGCCCGACCCCGTGGAAAACGTGATCACGGCGATCCTCGACATCGTGCAGGACCCGGTCGCGGGCTTGCTGAGTCTGGTGTGCAAGCTGGGCGGCAGCAGCCTGGACTCGCTGTGCAAGAACATCTTTGACGACCCCAAGAATCCGAGCATCAACAACTTGGCGCAGCCGTTCGGCGGCATCATCGTCAAGTTCCTGGACGGGATTCTGCTGTCGTTCCTGCCCGACAGCGTCAAGACCGGACTGAACGCGGGCGGCGATGTGGCCGAGATCCTGCAGAACATGGAGATGGTCGGCACCATCGAACTCAAGCAAGAGCCTGACAACACTGGCTTCCTTGCCAAGGAGTTCACGCGTGAAGAGTGGACCAAGGTCATCTACAAGTGGACGTTGGGCAAGGCGTGCGACCCCAAGGACGAGGCGTGCGGCAAGGACGAGCTGAACTTGGGCGCGTTCGGCAACGGCGGCAACATCGTGGGGCAGTTCGACCTGTGGCGCGATGGCCTGAAGAGCGAGATCAAGATCGGGCTGCATGGGCTGACGATCAAGTGGGGCGCACTGGTCAACCACCTGCTCAAGAACGTGGTACTGCCGACGCTGACCAATGACCCGAAGTACCCAACGGTCAAGATCGACACGTACGAGGAGTTGATCAAGAGCCTGCTGGCCGGAAAGGCGTGTCTGATCAAGGACACGTGCTGCGAGGAGTTTGCCGCGTCGATCTACAAGAAGACCACGCTGCTGCCCCAGAGCACGCTGGCCGGTGCCTGCGAGATGATGATCACGGTGGGCGTCAAGTTCCTAGAGGACCAGCTCATCAGCCTCGACGTCGAGAGCGGCGACCCGAGCAAGAACTCCGGCCTGCTGTTGGCGACCGACAAGTGCGCGATCTTCGAGGTCAATGACGACCAGCAGATCGACAGCTTGGGCATGAAGACGTCGCCTTGCACCTGGGACATGACCGTCACCATCGGCGGCAACCCCACGGCCATCAAGAGCACGTTCTACGCCACGCTGCAGCAGTAGCGTCCTACAGGGCGCTTCCCCGAACTCTGCGCATTGCTTAACCTTTCACGCCAGAGCGTGCGGGTCCACGTCCACCAGCAGCTCTACCCCTGTGGGCAGCAGCGGTCGGATCTCGCGCTCCAGCCGGTCCAGCCAGTGGTGCAGCGCGCGACGGTCGGCCGAGCGGATGAGGGCGTGCACGCGATGGACGCCCCGCACCTTCGCCAAGCCAGCCTGCACGGGACCGCGCACCTCGGCGCCCCACTGACGCAGCACATCGCAGGCGATCTGCAGGGCTTGGTACGGGCGGTCGGGGTCTGAGTGTCGGGCCTCCAGCAGCGCCAGAAACTGATAGGGCGGATAGCCGGTGCGCTCACGCCACGCTAGCTCAGCATCGCAGAACGCTTGGTGATCGTGGTGCAGTGCCGCCTGGATCGCGGGGTGCTCCGGACAGTACGTCTGGATCAGCACGCGCCCGGGACGGTCGCCGCGCCCTGCCCGCCCCGCCACCTGGGTCAGCAGCTGGAAGGTCCGCTCCGACGCTCGAAAGTCCGGCACGCGCAGTCCGGTCTCTGCGAGCAGTACGCCCACCAGCGTCACGGCGGGAAAGTCGTGTCCTTTCGCTAACATCTGTGTGCCGACGAGCACATCGATCTCGCCCCGCTTGAAGCGATCCAAGGTGTCGAGCAGGCGCTGGCCGCTGGCCGTGTCGCGGTCGAAGCGGGCGATGCGCCATGCGGGGTTGAAGGCGTGCAGGGTCTGCTCGACCCGCTCAGTCCCGGCGCCGACCCCCAGCAGATTGCGGCCATGGCAGGTCGGACAGCTGATGTCGGTCGGCGCGCTATAGTCGCACACATGGCAGCGCAGCCGCCCCTGCCCGCGGTGCCACGTCAGCGACAGCGCGCAGTCCGGGCACTCGACGGCCTGACCGCAGCTCTGGCAGATCATCGACGTCGCAAAACCACGACGGTTGTGCAGCAAGATCGCTTGGTTGCCGCGGGAGACGGTGTCAGCGACGGCCTGCGCCAGCTCGACCGACACCAGCGACGGGCGCTGCCCTTCCGGGTCGGGCAGGCGCTCACAGCCCCGCAAGTCGACCAGCCGCGTGTCGGGCATGGCCGTCGCAACTGCGCGGTGGGTCAGGTCCGACAGCGTCAGCCTGCCCGCGGCAACCAGCGCCATCTCCTCGCACCCCGGAGTTGCCGAACCCAGCACGCACACTGCCCCCGCGGCGCGCGCGCGCACGAGCGCTACGTCGCGCGCGTGGTAGCGCAACCCCGTGTTCTGCTTGAAGGAGCCGTCGTGGCACTCGTCGACCACCAGGACACCCAGGTCCGCCACCGGGGCGAACAATGCCGACCGCGGACCGATCACCACACGCCGCTGCCCCAACGCAATCTGCGTCGTCTGGTCGTAACGTTCGCCTTCGGTCAGGCCAGAGTGCAGCGCGGCCACGCTGTCGCCCAGCCGGGCGCGAAAACGCTCGACCAGCTGCGGGGTCAGCGCGATCTCAGGCACCAGCACGATGGCACCGCGGCCCTGCTCCAGCGCCTGGACAATCAAGTGCAAGTAAATCTCGGTCTTGCCCGAGCCCGTCACGCCCCGCAGCAAGTGGCCTGCATAGTGCCGCGCGTGCAGGTCGACGGAGAGCCGTTCCAGGGCCTGCCGCTGCTCCGGATGCAGCACGGGCGGCGTATCCGCCGGGACCGGTCGCCGCATCCCCAAGGGATCGCGCAGGATCCGCTCCTGCTTCAGCACGACGAGGCCTCGGTCGGCCAGCCCCTCCAGCAACGTCTGGGGCGCCACCATCGCCTTACCGCCGGCGCCCTCTTTGTCGTTCAAGCTACCGCGTCGCAGCTCTGCCGTGGTCAGCGACCCCGCCGCCTCAATGCGCTGCAGGATGCGCGCCTCAGGCTTGGACAAGTCGTGCGGCCACGGGCGCTTGCCGGTCGCCTGAACCAGCCACTGCAGCCGCTCTGGCGCGTCGTCACCATCCACGCCGGTGTGGCGCATCGGTGCAGGCAGGGCCAACCGCGCGGCAGCACCAGCAGGGGCGTGGTAATACCGCGCGACGAAGTCCAGACACGCGAGCAAGTCGGGCGGCACAAGCTCGTCGCCGCACGCCACCAGGGGCCGCAGCTTGTTGGGATCGAACGAGATGTCGTCCACCGACCGACTGGCGCGCACAAACCCCACGGCCAGCTTGCCGCGCAGGGGCACGGTCACCCGGCGACCTGGAATCGCCAGCTGCTCCAGCGCCGTGGGCACGCCGTAGGTCAGCAGCTCGGTTTGACTGGCAACCGCGACCTCGACGGCCAACCGAAAGCGGCCACCGGCAGCCGTCTCGGGCCCCGCGGCGGGAGAACCCCGACGCCGAGCGGACTTGGCTCGGGTGACGGGCGGCGCGGACTTCGAACAATCCTCGGCGCAAGCCTCCGCCGGAGGATCGGCGAGGCCCATGGAGGCAAAAAGGTCGGGTTGGTTGGGGTGTCGGCGAGGCACCACGGCATGGTGCGCCAGCGGGTCGGGCGAGGCAAGCCGGGGTCCCTGACGGGGCCAGTTCGAGCCGAGAATCCGCACGGATCTCTGGTCCTGCAGAGCGTCCGGGCCTAGACTTCCAGTCCCGGTTCAGTCGGCATGAATCGCCCGCGTTGTGCTGCGTTCTCCGCCTGCCAGCCTGCCGCGCGCCAGGCCCAATCCGCGCGCCCGTTCTCCCGATCGCCCAAGCCACCGCTGCCGTAGGGGTCTTCCATGAGCCGCTCGCCTCGCTCCACCTCGGTCCTTGCCCTCCTCGCCCTCCTCGCGACCTCGCTGGTGGCGTGCGAAGGGGAGAGCCCGCCCAAGAAGGGCAAGGCCGCGGCCGAATCCGTGGGGAACAAGCCGGTGACGGACATCGCGCCACCGCTGGCGCCGCTGGCCGCCGCCAAGACACCGTCCGAGCTGAAGATCACGTTCTCCATGCCCCGCGACCTCGTGTCGGGGGTGGCGATGGGGGCCATCGGTTTCAGCGAGCCCATGGTGCCCGTGACCGCGCTGAACACCCCCGCGACGTTGGCCGGGTTCACGCTCGAGCCCGCCGCGCCGTTGCGTTTGCAGTGGATCAGCACCGACACGCTCGCGTTCTACCCGACCACGGACGTGCCGCTGACGACCGTGCAGCCGACGTTCCCGGGTGCAACGACCTGGAAGGTGACCCTTGGCACTGAGCTTGTGTCAGTCGCGGGTCGCAAGCTCGCGCAGCCCTACACGTTTTCGTTCAAGACGGCTCCTCCGTCGCTTGTCGCTTCGAGTCCGGCCGAGGGTGCGGAGTCGCAGCCGACCGACCCGACCATCTTCCTGTACTTCGACCAGCGCATCGCCCCGGAGAGCGTGACCAAGGCCGTCCGACTGATGCTGCCTGACGGCACCGCGGTGCCCGTCAAGTCCAAGGTCGCTTCCGGCAAAGACCTGGAGAAAGCACTGATCGAGAAGGCGAAATCGGCCGCGGGCGCATACCCTTGGATGCCGGTACCGACGCCATCGCCGTTGGATCTGGCGGAG
Source organism: Myxococcota bacterium (assembly GCA_049317445.1). Taxonomy (GTDB): domain Bacteria; phylum Myxococcota_A; class UBA9042; order UBA9042; family UBA9042; genus CAJBNH01. The sequence goes on from JBMOIG010000019.1 coordinate 17,822, forward strand.
TGGTCGGGCCGGGTGATTTTGGTGGCGCCGACGGCGCCGCTGCCGCTGTCTGCGCGCGTCGAAGTCCGCATCGAGTCCGGGATTCGCAGTCTGGAGGGGCCCGACCTGTCGGAGAAGGTCAGCCGCTTCGCCTTCACCGTCCATGGCCCGTTCCAGGTCAAGGCATCGGGCTGCGACGAACCGTGCCGTCCCGACTCCTACGCCTTGGCCAAGGTGGAATTCACCACGCCTCTGGCGGAAGGATTCGGCAAGAAGGACCTGTTGACGATGACCCCCATGGTCAAGGACTTCAACATCAACTGCTGGGGCTCGTCCTGCAACATGAGTGGCGCGTTCACGCCGGGCGGCAAGCACACCGTGACCGTGCCCGCGACGATGACGGATTCGTTCGGACAGAAGCTGGGCAAGCCGCACACCTTCTCGTTTGAGGTCGGCCACTACGCCTCAAGCCTAGACCTCGAGACCTCCGGCACCGTCCTCGAACTGGGGGAGAAGTCGCGCAAGATTGGATTCACCCTGCGCAATGTCGATGGCTGGACGGTGCGGGCCCACAAGCTCTCCAAGGACAACCTGTCTCCACTGGTCAGCGCGCTGGCCAATACCTGGTCCGAGGAGCCCCGCCCCGTGCCGCCCCTGATCTGGGAGCACACGCTGAAGACCGTCGCCAATGACGCCATCGACGTGTCGCAAGGGCGCGCCGTCGACCTCGTCCCTGCCTTGGGCGGCGCCGACAAGCCCGGTCTGGTGGTGGTGGAGTCTTCCAGCCCGCAAGTGACCGGTCGTGATAACGAAGTTCAGGTCATGCGGCGCATCTACCAAGTGACCGACCTGCATCTGGGCGCCAAGGTCTCGGCCGGCGAGTCCATCTTCTGGATCACCTCCTATGCCACCGGAAAGGGTGTCGAGGGGGTGCAGTTGGAGATTCAGGGCTCCGGCGGGCGCGTCATGTGGACTGGCACGACGAACACCGACGGCCTCGCGACAGGTCCCGGCACGCTGGCCGAAGACAAGGGGACCATGCCGGTGCTGATCGCCACCAAAGGCGCGGACCTCGCGTTTCTGTCGCTGGAAGACTCGTCGCGCATCGACTGGGGCGTCGACGTCGGCGTGCCGTACTCCGCCGACCCTGCACCGCGGCACCGGGCATTTCTGTTCACGGACAAGGACGTCTACCGTCTGGGCGAGACCGCACACCTCAAGGGCATCGTCCGCACCCTGGCCAAGACCGGTCTGGCACTGCCAGCGGCGGGCCGCACGGTAGAGGTCACGGTCATCGACCCCGCCGACAAGCAACTGTCCAAGAAAACGCTGACGCTGTCCGCGCAGGGCACCTTCCACACCGACGCTGTCGTTCCGGCGACCGGTGCCTACGGGTCGTACACCGTCCGCGCCGTGTTCGACGGCGAGACGTCGGAGACCTACTTCCGTGCCCTCGTCTACCGCGCCCCCAAGTTCCGCTCCAGCCTCGAGCTGACGCCGAATTGGATCGCTAAGGGCGACAAGCTGGTCGGCAAGGTCAGCGCCGGCTACTACACGGGCGGGCCAATGGTCGGAGCTCCCGTCGAGTTCAATGCTTACGGATCGCCCGCAGACTTCAGCCCCCCCGGCTGGGACGGCTTCTCGTTCGGCATGCGGACCTGGGACGACTTGGGCGCCGGCGCCGTCAACTACCTGGCCGACGGCGGCAAGGGCCAGCTGGACGCGCAGGGCCAGTTCTCGTTCCCCATCAAGACGGACGTCGCGATGGATCGGCCGCTGAAGGTGGACGTCGAGGCCATTGCGCAGGACCCCAACGGTCGCCCGATGTCGGCGACCAGCACTGCGTGGTTGCACCCCGCGGCCGTGACCGCTGGCGTTTCCGTGACGTCGAGTGTGGTGCGCGCAGACGAGCCGACGACGGTGCGTCTGATTGCGGTCGACCCCAACGGGCTGGCCGTTGCTGGCTCGCAGCTGCAGGCGACGCTGTTGCGGCGAGAGTGGCGGACGGTGCGCGTCAAGAGCATGGGCGACGAGTACATGTGGCAGACCAACGCCGTGGACGTCCCCTCTGGCAGCTGCACCGTCGCCTCGGCCGCTGAGCCCGTCGCTTGCACACTGACGCCCGCCGCCAGCGGCTACCACATGCTGGTCGTGACGGCGAAGGACAAGCAAGGACGCACGTCGAAGTCCTCGCTGGGGCTGTGGGCCTATGGCAAGGGCGAGGTCACGTGGAATCCCAACGACGAAGAGGGGCTGCTGATCGCCGACAAGAAGACCTACCACATCGGCGAGACGGCAAAGATCCTGGTCAAGAACCCCGTGCCCGGGTCGAAGGCCATCGTGACCGAAGAGCGCGACGGCATCCTGCGCTCCCGTCTGGTGACGCTGGGGGACAGCGCGACGACGCTGGAGATTCCAATCGAGGCCCGCCACCAGCCGAACTTCTTCGTGTCGGTGCTGGCCTTTGCCCCGCGTCGAACCGCCGGCGTTGCGGCCTCGAAGGACACGGGCGCTCCCTCGATCCGGCTCGGCTACGTCGAGATTGCCGTGGACTCGAGCGACCGCAAGCTGCAGGTCGAGGTCAAGTCCAGCTCAGCACGCGCCAGGCCCGGTCAGGCGATGGAAGTAGTCGTGCAGGTGAAGAATGCCGCCGGCCAGCCGCGCCCGTCCGAAGTCACGGTGTTCGCCGTCGATGAAGGTGTGCTGGCCTTGACCGGCCGGGAGACGCCCGACCCGATGGCGTACCTGTACGCGCCGGTCGCCTTGGGCGTCCGCAACTACGCCACCATCGACGAGTTGGTGCGCAACCCGGTGGACGAGGACAAGGGCGAAACCGGCGGCGGCGGCGGCGAGGCGGGCGGAGAATACCGCAGCAAGTTCCGCGACGTGGCTTTCTGGGAGGGCGCGCTGCAGACCGACTCCAACGGCCGCGCCATCGCGAAATTCACGCTGCCCGACAACCTGACAACGTACCGCATCATGGCGGTCGCCATCGACGGTCCGACCGACTTCGGCAACGGCGAGGCCACGCTGCAGGTCGACAAGCCCCTGATGCTGCTGACGTCGGTGCCCAACGCCGCGCGCGTGGGCGACAAGTTCGAGGCGGCGCTGACGGTGCGGAACACGACGGACAAGGGCGTCTCGGGTCAGCTCGCGCTGGGAACTGAGGGGGCGCTCGCGGTCGTGGGCGTGGCGCAACAGGCATTGGAGCTCAAGGCGGGCGAGAGCCGCGAGTTCACCTTCCGCGTGCACGCGCGCGTGGCTGGGGCCGGCACGCTGTTCTTCAGGGCGACGCCAGGCCCTCAGGGTCCTGCCGACGCGGCGGACGCTGTCCAAGAGACAGTCCCGGTCGTCGATCCCAAGCCGCTGGAGGCCGTGGCGACCTATGGCATCGCCCAGACCACCCGCGACGAGGCGTTCGCCAAGGCCACCGGCATCGAGGGCCAAGCTGGCGGCTTGCACATCACGACCAGTGCTACCGGCGCGGTGGGGCTGGAACAGGGCATCGAGGCGTTGATCGCGTACCCCTACGGCTGCACGGAGCAAGTGGCGTCCCAGCTGCTGGCGTTGTTGTACGTGGAGCAATTCAATAAGCAGTTCAGGATGTTCCCGCAGCGTGCCGCCACTGTTCACGGCCACGCTGAGGCGGCGTTGGCCAAGCTGATGGCGGTGCGACGCGACGGTGGGTTCTCCTTGTGGCCGGACGAGACCGTGGCGGATGCTCCGGCAACAGCATGGGCATTGATGGTGCTGCACGACGCCAGCCAGCGCGGCTATGCAGTGGATCCCGCCGTGTTCCAGGGTGGTGCGACTTGGCTGCGGGGCAAGCTGGCTTCCGACCAGCGGTCGCAGTACGGGTCCACGATCGCGTTCGACGCCATGCGGGCGCTGATGCTGGCGGCATTGAGCACCGTCGGCCAACCTGCTGCGGGCTATCTGGACGAGCTTTACGGCAAGCGGGCCACCCTGCCACCGTCGGCGGCGCTGCTGCTCGCGCAAGCACTGCTGGCAGGCGACGGCGCGCGGGGAGCGGCGCGGGCCGCGGAGATGCTGGACGAGCTGACGAAGAAGCTTCACGTCGATGGCGAGACCTCGCATCTGGTGGAGCCGGCGGGCGATGACCTGCTCGAGCTCTGGCCCAGTGAAGTCCGCACCAATGCGATGCTTTTGAACCTGATGGTGCAGGTCGACCCGGGGCACCCGCTGGCGATGCGAGTTGGACGCTGGCTGATCGCGCACAAGAACGGCGATCCCTTCAGCAGCACGCAGGACAATGCTTGGGCGTTGAAGGGCTTGGCGCGCTGGTTCTCAGCGTCGGAGCGTCAGGAACCCGACTTCGCGTGGGGCGTCTTCCTGGGCGACAAGCGGTTGGCCACGGGTGCGTGGCAGCAACGCACGCTCGACGTCGCCAACACCTTTGTGCCACAGGCGGATCTGCCCGGCGGTTTGGTGCGGTTGCAGTTCCAAAAGAAGGGATCCGGCGCGCTGTACTACGGCGTGCGCTACGAATACGCCCCTACCGTCATTTCTCAAGTGGGCAAGAACGCTGGCTTCTTCGTAAGTCGTTCGGTCAATTTGGCTTCGGGTGCGCAAGCGGGGACGCTCAAGCGCGGTGACCCCGTGCTGGTGACACTGTACGTGCTGGCCGACGCAGCGCGGCCGTATGTGGCGATCGTGGACCGGCTGCCCGCGGGTCTGGAGCCCGTGGACTTCGACCTCGCCACCGGCTCGCGCGGCACCGAGCGGCAGTTCGCCAACCTGGGCGACCAGCTGCTGTCGAAGGTCGCTCAAGTGCAGTCGAGCACTGCGGCATCTTCGGGTCAGCTGGCTGGAAACGAAGTGCGCTTCTTCGTGAATCGGATGCCTCAGGGCCTGCACATGTTCACTTACGTCGCCCGGGCGGCCGTGCGCGGCCAGTTCACGGCTCCTGGAGCCAAGGCCGAAGCGACGTACCGGCCTGAGGTATTCGGCACGTCGGCGCCGACTACGCTGACGATCGAATAGCCATGACCCGCAGAGGCTTGCGCTGGCTCACCCTGGTCGTCGCCCTGGTCGGGGCGTGGGTCTTCCTGCGCGGTGGCTGGCTGGCCCCCGACGATCCGGAGCGGCTGCTGCGCGAGTGCTACGGTTCGACCCCCCTGCAAGACCGCACCGGCCACCCGTTGCGTGAGTACACCGGCCTGCTGGGAACGCGGGCGCGCCACGTGCGGCTCTCCGACATCTCGGCTGACTTGGTGCAAGCGACGCTGACGCTGGAGGACAAGCGCTTCTGGCACCACCCCGGCGTCGATCCAATCGCCATCGGTCGGGCGGCCTTGGGCAACCTGACCGCGGGTCGGGTGACATCGGGGGCGTCGACGATCACGCAACAGACCGTCAAGCTGATGCAACCAAGGGCAAGGACGCTGGGGCCCAAGGCGGTGGAGGCACTGACGGCACTGCACCTGGAAGCGCGGTTCGAGAAGGCGCAGATCCTCGAGTGGTACCTGAACTACGTGCCCTACGGCGCGTTGGTACGCGGAGCAGAAGAGGCGGCGCGCACCTATTTCGGCAAGCCGGCCAAGGACTTGACGCTCGCCGAAGCCGCCTATCTGGCCGTGCTGCCGCGGTCCCCAGGTCGTCTCGACCCGCTGCAACACCCGGACCGGGCGATTCCCGCGCAGCGGGCGCTGCTGCACACGATGCGAGAACAGGGTGTCGTCACCGAAGCCGCGTGGCGCTCCGCGCTGGACCAGCCGATCCGGGTGCTGGCGCCGTCGCCTGCGCGGGGCGCCCCCCACTTCGCGGACTTCGTCGCCTCCCAGCTGGCGCCGTTGATTCCGCTACGGCCTGTGCAGATCCGCACCACGCTGGACGCCGCTTTGCAAGCCCGCGTCGCGCCTCTGCTTGAACGGCACCTGCGGCGGCTGGCGAGTCGGCAGGTTGGCAACGCCGCGGTGGTGGTGATCGACAACGCAACGGGTGAGGTGCGGGCGATGATCGGCTCACGCGCCTATCGAGACCCCAACCACCTGGGTGCCAACAACGGCGCGACCGCCCTGCGACAGCCGGGATCGGCGCTGAAGCCCTTCACCTACGCCACGGCTTTCGACACCGGCGCTACGGCAGCGACGCTCCTGCCGGATCTCGAGTCGCACTTCGACACGCCGCAGGGGCACTGGGCACCGCGCAATTACGGTCTGAAATTCGCGGGTCCCCTGCGGGCCCGGATCGCGCTGGGCACTTCGAACAACATTGCGGCGGTGCGGCTGACCGAACGGCTGGGAGTGCCGCGACTGCAAGCGTCGCTGAAGGATCTGGGCTTTGCGTCGCTGTGGCGGGACCCGGAGCATTACGGCCTTGCGCTGACGCTGGGCAACGGCGAAGTGACGCTGCTGGAGCTGACTGGGGCCTTCGCGACGCTTGCGCGAGGCGGCGTGCATCTGGAACCGCGCTGGCTGGACGCCCTGGTGCTGGCCGACGGCGGACTGGCCAAGCTGCCCAATGCCGCTCCACGACGCGTGTTTACCGTGCAGTCGGCGTTTCTGGTGTTGGACATCCTGTCGGATCCGGCGGCGCGACAAGTCGCGTTCGGCCGCGGAGGTCCGCTGGAGCTACCCTTCCCGGTAGCCGTCAAGACCGGAACTTCCAAGGGTTTTCGCGACAACTGGGCCGTGGGCGCAACGCCGCGCTGGACGGTCGGCGTCTGGGTCGGCAACTTCGACGGAGCGCCGATGCAGGACGTCTCGGGCGTGACGGGCGCCGGTCCCCTGTGGCACGACGTGATGTTCGCCGTCGCGGGGCGGGACGACGGCATCGGCTTCGCGGTGCCGGAACACATGGAACAGCACGACATCTGCCCTCTGTCCGGTGGGCTGGCGACCAACCTTTGCGGCACGCACGCCACCGAGTGGTTCACGGCAGGGTCGGTGCCGGGACCGTGCGCTGTGCACCGCAAGCTCGAGTTGGACGCCCGCAACGGCCTGCTCGCGACCCCAGCTTGCCCGCCGGAGCACGTGTCTCTCCACATCGTGGTCGACCTGCCGCCCGAGTATCAGGCTTGGGCGCAGCAGTCGGGGCTGCCGCTGATGCCACGCGAAACCTCGCCGCTGTGCGGACTTGCAAAAGGCGTCACCGGCGCGGACCCGGCGGCATTCACCGCGACCGGAACGGGCTCGCTGCGGATTCTGGAACCGCACGCAGGGGCGGTGTTCTACCGCGACTCCAGATTGCCCGACCTTACCCAGACAGTTCGCCTGCGCGCCATCTCGACCGCGCCGGGCATGGTGCAGTGGTTCGTCGATGCCATCCCGTGGGGACCGCCCGTGCCCGTCGAGCAGCCGGTCCAGTGGGGACTGCGGGCGGGTCGCCATGAAATCGGCGTGCAGCAGGGGCGAGAGCGGTCCCGTGTGGTCGTCGAAGTCGAGTCGTCGGACCCGACCCTGACCCCGCGCACAGGGCCTTGACGGCAAGACGACCCGCGAACTGCGTGGTTCCTTGTCCCCACGGTGCGGGGGCGATACCCTTGCCAAGCGCTCCCCCCGGGCGTCGCTGTCCAGCGACCTGTGCACCAAGGCAAGTCCATGACGACCCAACGGCTTTTCAACGCGCTTCTGCTACTTGCCGCCGCAGTCGCGCTGACGGCCTGCTCGACGTCTGCCGACGCGCCGATCCCCACACTGCTGGACGAGGCCGACGCGGTCGCCATGCCCGATGGTCTGACGGCCACCGACGCTGTGTTGGTGGACGGATCGACCGATGCCACTGCCGGAGACGCGGTTGTGGACACCCCTGACGTCCCGGTCGATACCGCTCCCGATGTTCCGGTGCCGGTGTGCGCGCCAGGCTCTACCTGGTGCGACGGCGCCACCGCCAAGAAGTGCGACGCCACAGGTCTGGTCGCAACCGTGGTGGCCGACTGCAGTCTTCCCGGCTCGCTGGGCCTGCCCCAAGTGTGCGTCGGCGGCGCCTGTTTGACGGCGAGCTGCCCGCCAGGACAGAAGGCCTGCGTCAACGCCAGCACGCTTGCGGAGTGCTTTGACGGCATCGGCTGGAAAGCGGTCTCGTGCGACGACGGCTCGCCCTGCACGTTGGACGGCTGCCAGGACGCCGCGTGCCAATCCGTGCAGGTCAACGACGTCCCTTGCGACGACGGCACGGCTTGCACCCAAACCGACAAGTGCTTTGGCGGCAAGTGCTTGGGCGGCAATCCGCTGCAATGCGACGACCAGAACGCGTGCACCACCGACGCCTGCGACCCGGTCATCGGCTGCACCCATGTAGCCTTGACCGGGTTGTCGTGTCTGGAGGATGGCAACGCCTGCACCCACGACGCCTGCGAGGCCGGGGTGTGTGCCCATCCGCCCGTCCTGAACGGCTCAGCCTGTGCCGACGACGGTCAACCGTGCACGCTGGACTATTGCGACAACGGTACTTGCGCCCACCCGCCCAAGGACGGCCCGCTGTGCCCCGATGACGGCCAGCCCTGCACGATCGACATCTGCCAAGGCGGCCAGTGCGCGCACATCAAGGGCGCGGGCCCGTGCCAGGACGGCAACGAGTGCACGCAAGGTGACCAGTGTGTGAACGGCCAGTGCGCCCCTGGCCAACCCCGCAACTGCGACGACGGCAACGCTTGCACGCAGGACTCGTGCGACCCATCGGTCGGCTGTTTGCACGGCGACATCAACGGCGCCCCCTGCCCGTCCGGCAGCGGCCTGTGCCCCGCCGGATCGTGCTGGAGCGGCAAGTGCCTGCCTACCGCAAACGCGCCTTGCCAGACGACCATCGCGATCGGCGCGTGCCCGCCGCAGACGCTGACCGGCTTGTGCACGAACAGCGGCCAGTGCGCGCCCAAAGCCACGGGCGGCAACGAGAGCTGTGGCAAGAAGCCCTGTGCCGGCATCTGCCTGAAGTGTGGCCCCTACGAAGTGTGTTACAAAATCTAGGAGCAACGTCATGTGGTTCGACAGTCCGCCCGTCCGCACGCTTGTCGACCTCGCGCTTGCTGAGGACATCGGCACGGGCGACCACGCGACGCTCGCCACCATTGGACCCGAGCAGCAGGGACGGGCCACCGTGCGCGCCAAGTCGGACGCCGTCGTGTGCGGTCTGCCGTTGTTCGCTCTGGTGATGCACCGGGTCGACCCCGCGCTGACGGTGCAGCCGCTGTGTGCCGAAGGGACGGCGGTGGCGGCCGGCACGCCAGTGCTCGAGGTCGGCGGCCGACTGGCGTCGATCCTGACCGCCGAGCGCACCGCCTTGAACTTCCTGCAACGGTTGAGCGGCATTGCGACCCAGACCCGCGCCTTCGTCAATGCCGTGCGGCCGTACCCCACGCGCATCGCCGACACGCGCAAGACCCTGCCGGGGTTCCGCTCGCTGGACAAGTACGCGGTGCGGACGGGCGGGGGCGTGAATCACCGCACGGCGCTGGATGCGGGAATCTTGGTCAAGGAAAACCATATGTTGGCTGCTGGTTCGATCACGGCGGCGGTGCTCGGCGCAAGGGCTGTGGGGTCGCACCTGCTCAAGATCGAGGTCGAGGTCGAGAGCCTTGCCGACCTGCAAGAGGCGCTGACGGCCGGCGCCGAGGTCATCCTGCTGGACAACATGACGCTGGACCAGCTGCGACAGGCGGTGCAGCTCGTGGCGGGTCGGGCCCTGCTCGAGGCCAGCGGCAACATGACTCTTGACCGTGTGAATGCCGTGGCCGCGACCGGAGTGGACCTGATCTCGGTGGGAGCCCTGACGCACTCCGTTGCCGCGGCCGACTTCTCGCTGCGCCTGCACGCGGAGTGACCCATGCCGGACCGCCCGCCCTTTGACGCCCGGCGCCTCGACGCGCTGCTGGCCGGGTCCGTCAACCATTGGGATCGCTTACGTTTCTTTGACGAGACGACCTCGACCCAGGACGCGCTACGACTGGACCTCGAGGCCGCGCCGCTGCGGAGCCCTCAGGTTTGGCGCATCGCGGCGGCCGACGCCCAAACGGCCGGTCGCGGGCGAACCGGAGCGCGTTGGACGGCACCGGCAAGGACTAGCCTGCTGCTGACGGTCGGCGGGCCCCTGCCCCTTGCGGCTGAGCTGTGGCCGCGAGCGTCGCTGGTCGCCGGGCTGGCCGTCGCGGACGCGGTGGCGCGTCACGCGGGCGTCGAGGTGTGGCTGAAGTGGCCGAACGACCTGCTGGTTCGCGCACCTGATCGGTCGTGGCGCAAGCTGGGTGGCCTGCTTTGTGAGCGCGTGGACCTGCCGGGCGGTGTGCCGGCATGGTTGTGCGGCGTCGGTCTCAACGTTGCGGCCCTTGCGCCCGGAGAGTGGCCGGACGTGGTGGCGCAGTCAGCGGCGTCGCTGGACCAAATCGCCCCTGTCCCGGTGAGCCGCGAGTCGCTGGCGGCCACGGTGGCGGACGAAATCCGTTCGCAGGTTCTGGACTTTGCCCGCTCTGGCGGCGTGCTGGACGTGCGACGGCTGGAGGCACGTCTGGCCTTTCGCGGTGTGCCGGTCGAGCTGGATCTGGGTCCCACGGAGGCGCGCGTCTGGGCGATGCTCGACGGGGTGGCGCCCAACGGGATGCCGCGGGTGCGACGGCTGCGCGGGACCGACCCCGCCGCACTGGGTCCGGTCGAGGAAATCACGCCGGTGTCCGTAGTGGCTGCGCACAGTGACCCGCCGTGGAAGGCCGCCGCCCGACTCGATTGAGACCTCGCGCTTCACCCCCACTGGTTTCTGTGCTTTGATCCGCGCCCGTTCGCCGCCCGCGAAGCCCGTGAGACCGCCATGCCCGAGAAGCTCCTGCTCGCCATCGACATCGGCAACACGAACACCGTGCTGGGGATCTACCGCGGCACGACGCTGCTGGACCATCTGCGCATCGAGAGCCGCCGCAATTCGACCGTCGACGAATACTCGGCGCTCGTGCACATGCTGTTGCACCAACGCGGCTTTTCGTTCGCTGATCTGGATCAAGCGGTGATCGGGTCGGTGGTGCCGCCGCTGACCAGCGTGTTCGAAGAGGTCTGCCGTCACGGCATCGGCAAAGCGCCCGTTCTGGTCGAGCCCGGCAAGCGCACCGGAATGCCGCTGCTGGTCGACAACCCGCGCGAGGTGGGGGCCGACCGCATCGTCAATGCCATCGCCGCCTACGATCGCTACAAAAAGGCGTGTATCGTCGTAGACTTCGGCACCGCCACCACGTTCGACGTCGTCAACGCCAAGGGGCAGTATCTGGGCGGCGTCATCGCCCCGGGCATCGGCATTTCGGCCGACGCCTTGTTCGCCCGTGCCGCCAAGCTGCCCCGCGTCGACATCCAGCGGCCCGCACACGTGATCGGGCGCACGACAGTGCAGGCGATCCAGTCCGGTCTGGTGTTCGGCTACGTCAGCTTGGTCGAGGGGCTGGTCCAACGCCTGAACGTCGAGCTGGGTGAGCCGACCGTGGTCGTGGCCACCGGAGGTCTGGCTTCCTTGATCGCCAGCGAAACCTCCTGCATTCACGAGGTGTTGGAGTTTCTCACCCTCGATGGTCTGCGCATGCTCTACGACCGCAACCGCGAGGAAGCGGAGCCCGTGGTCATGACTCGCGGGGGCCGGGCGTGACCTCGCCACTCCTCAATGTCACAGAGATCTACGCATCACTGCAGGGCGAATCGACCCACGCCGGACGCCCCTGCACGTTCGTGCGACTGGCCGGCTGCCCCCTGCGCTGCCGGTGGTGCGACACCACGTACAGCTTCGAAAGAGGCGATCGACAGACGCTCGACGCCATCGTCGCCCAAGTGCAGGCGCTGGGTCTGGGTCTGGTCGAGGTCACCGGAGGCGAGCCTCTGGCGCAGAAGGGCACGCCCCAGTTGCTGAAGGCCTTGTGCGACGCGGGGTTGGAAGTCCTGTTGGAGACGAGTGGCGCCTATCCGTTCTCGCAGCTGGACCCTCGGGTGACGGTCATCGCCGACCTGAAGTGCCCGGGGTCCGACGAGTCCGCGCGCAACCTGTGGCCGGAGCTCGGCAAGCTGCGCCGCCAGGACGAGCTGAAGATCGTCGTTGCCAGCCGCGCCGACTACGAGTGGGCGCTGCGTACCTTGCGGCTGCGTCTGGGCGACGTGAAGGCCCAAATGCTTTGGTCGGCGGTGTGGGGCGAGGTGGAGCCAACCGCACTTGCCGCGTGGCTGCTGGCCGACCGCGCCCCCGGACGCCTGCAGTTGCAGTTGCACAAGATCCTGTGGCCGCAGCGCGATCGCGGCGTGTAACCTGTGCAGCGAACGGGTTGCACCACTCGTATGGTGGGCGTAGCCTCGATGCTCGCCCTTGGCGTCGTGTCCCCCCCCCGTGTCCCCCCCCTGAAGCCCCGAGGCCTGGACCATGCACGTCCCCGACCACGACACGCTGCTGACCGAAGGTGTCATCGCCAAATTCCTGCGCTATGTGCAGATCGACTCGCCCTCCGACGAGGACTCGACCCACGCACCTTCCACCACTGACCAGTGGGAGATCGCTAGACTTCTCGAAGGCGAACTGCTGGCCTTGGGGCTGCGCGATGCCCGCGTCGATGCCCACGCCATCGTCACCGCGACGCTGCCCGGCAACGTCCCGGACGCCCCGACCGTCGGCCTGCTCGCGCACTTCGATACCTTCCCCGGCACCCCCGGTCGAGGGGTCAAGCCTTTGATTCATCAGGGATACCCTGGCGACACCATCGCACTGCCCAGCGGTGCGACGCTGTCGACGGTCAGCCATCCTGAGCTCGTGCACTGTTTGGGGCATGACATCATCACTTCGGACGGCACGACGTTGCTGGGTGCGGATGACAAGGCGGGCGTCGCCGAGATCATGGAGACGCTCTGTCGGCTGCTGCGCGACCCAGGTCTGAAGCACGGTCCGGTGCGGGTGGCCTTCACGCCCGACGAGGAAATCGGCAAGGGTGTCGACCACTTCGACGTCCCGACGTTCGGCGCCGTCGCCGCCTACACCTTCGACGGCGGAGCACAGGGCGAAGTCGAGGCCGAGAACTTCAACGCCACCAACCTGCGCGTCACGCTGACCGGCCGCAGCGCCCACACCGGTTACGCCAAGGGCGCGATGGTCAACGCGTTGCATCTGGCGGGCGAGCTGATGTCGGCGATCCCTTCGACCATGCGCCCCGAGACCACTCAGGACTTTGAGGGTTTTCTGCACGTCGACGAGATTGCAGGCAACGTCGAGTCCGTGACGCTGAAGATGCTGCTGCGCGACTTCACCGAAGCCGGTCTGGCCCACAAGCGGGCGATGCTGGAGGGGATTCTGACGGGCCTGCAGCAGCGCCACCCGGGCTGCCAGGCCAAGCTCGAGGTCACCGGCGGCTACCGCAACATGAAGGTTGAGGTCGACCGCGACCCGCGCGTCATGGGTCTGGCGCTGAAGGCCGTGCGCGACGCGGGTGTGGCTCCCGTGCAACGTCCGATTCGCGGCGGCACCGATGGCGCGCGGCTGTCGTTTCTGGGACTGCCCACGCCCAACCTCTTCACCGGCGGCGTAAACCATCACAGCCGCACGGAATGGGCTTCGGTGCAATGGATGGAGAAGGCGGTCGAGGTTGGCGTGCGGCTGGTGCAGCTGTGGGCTGGCGAGCGTCTTGCCACGACGGCCGCACCTCGCAAGGACACCGGCTCCTTCCCCATCGCGAGCGCCTGAGCCCTCGGGGTCACGCAGGCCCTGTCCCCTCCCGACCGACCCCAACCGCAACGGAGGGCCGTCATGCGCCGCCATCAGGGTGACCCACCACGCCAGACCTGCATCGTTGCGACCGTCGGTCTGTGCCGCGACACAGACTGGCCGAGCTATCTCGAAGCCCTGACCGAGGCGGGCGTCGACGTCCTGCGCCTGAACCTGTCGCACGCCGATGCCGACTATGCCAAGGAAGCTATGGTGTTGGCGTGGTCCGACCGGCCCGACGCCGACGAGCGACCGCTGAAGCCCGCCGTATTGGTCGATCTGCAAGGCCCCAAGTCGCGCATCGGCACGCTGCCGGGCACGGGGCTGGATCTGCAAGTGGGCCAAACCCTTGCGCTGGTTCCCGAAGGCGAGGAGTCCGCTGCGCTGGCAGAAGGAGCGGTGGCGCCGCAGATTCCGTTGCCCCAGCCGCTAGGCGCCGAGGTGATGCGCGCGCTGCAGGGCCTTGCCGTGAAACAACCCGGCCTGAAGCCGCGGGTCGTGTTCGGCGACGGCGAGCCTGTGGTCGAGGTGCGGTCGCTGGGGCGACACCACGCGCAGGCGGTGGTCGTCGCGGGCGGCAGGCTGGGATCGCGCAAGGGGGTGACGATCCGCGACGTGGATCCCGACCTGGATCCGTTTCCCGAGAAGGATCAGCGGGATCTGGACTTCTGCCTGCAGCATCGCGTCGACTTCGTGGCGGTGTCGTTCGTGCGGACGGCGCAGGACCTGCATCGCGTGCGCGCCTACATCCGCGACCGACTGCCCACTGGCGTACGGCCGCCTCGGCTGGTCGCCAAGATCGAAACGCGGTCCGCGCTGGAGAACCTGACCGAGATCCTTGCCGCCACCGACGCCATCCTAATCGCCAGAGGCGACCTTGGGTTGCAGTTGGGTGTGGAGGAAGTGCCCCGCGTGCAGAAGCAGCTGGTCACCGCGGCCCGCGAGGCAGGCAAGCCCGTCATCGTGGCCACGCAGATGCTCGAGTCGATGGTGACAGCACCCGCGCCCACCCGCGCTGAGGCGACCGACGTGTTCAACGCCATCGTCGACGGCGGCGACGCGGTGATGCTGTCCGGCGAAACCAGTGTGGGGACGCGTCCTTGCGAAGTGGTGGCGACCATGGACCGGCTCGCCCGCAAGGCTGAGGCCTGGTGCGACGAAACCAGCCGTGTGCGCCGGTTGCGAGGGGCCCAAGAGGGCGACCCGGGCGCAGGGTCCAGTCTGGGGCGCATCCACGAAGGCATGGCGCTGGCGGCGGTGCAGTTGGCCGACGAGATCCAAGCGCGCGCCATCGTTTGCTTTACTCGCAGCGGTCGCACGGCGGCGCGGTTGTCCCGCTACCGTCCGGAGGCACCAATCCTCGCCTTCTTCCGCGACGAAAGCCGAGCTCGGGCCGCGGTGCTCAGTTTTGGCGTGCACCCAGTTCTGCTGCGCGATCGGCCGGGAGAGGCGCCGCCGCTGTCGCAGTTGGTCATCCGCGCCCGCGAGATCATGAGACGCGACTGGGCCTTGCGCGAGGGCGACGCACTGGTGATCACCGCCGGCGTCGACTGGCCACGCGGCGGTACCAACGCGATGCAGGTGGTGGTCGAGGGTGTGGATGGGGCGACCGTCGCGGACGGCTCGCGCACCTGACGCACCCTAGCGCGTCTGGAACGCCATCCGGATGCCTTGCAGCTCGTCGCTCGCACAGGTCACGGCCATCCGACTGGTCAGCAGGTCCCACAGCGGAGCCGCCAGCAGGTCGGCGCGCCAGCCGTGCAGCTCGGCCGCGGCAGCGAACTCCGCCTGAGACCTCGGGTTGTCGCGCAATGCGTTCAGCAGGGTGTCGCGCTTGACCAGCAGCTGCTGCGCGATCGAGTTGCGACTCGCAATGTCCCCCACCAGCAGCATCAATAGCGCGGCGACGGCCTCAAGCTCTGGCGGCGGCGGCGGACGGCCAGACGTCCGTGCGACAGGCTTCTCGAGCCCCCGCAACACCGCGTCGATCCACCGCTGGGCATGACGCTGCACCGTGCGGTGCGACAGGCGACGGTCGCCTTCCAGATCCTTGCGCTGTCGCGGCGCCACCTTGGCCATCAGCAGCAGCATCTCGTCGGGCAGCAGGAAGTGCGGGACCTGGTCCTCCTCCGCCGCCATCAACTCCCGTTCTGCAGCAAGGGCGTGCAGCACCCCGGCCTCACGAGGCTCCATGCGCCGACCACCGGCCACCCGCTGCCACGCCTGGGCCGGATCGCGCTCGTACTTCGCAGGGTCGCGCAGCTCCTGACATTCCTGGTCGACCCATGCCTGTCGGTCGCGCTGGGCGAGTTCCGACGTCAGCAGGTCATACAGCCGAAGCAGGTGCTGCACATCGCCAGCGGCATACCCCACCAGCCGATCTGGCAGCGGCCGCTGGCTCCAGTCGCTCATCTGGTCGCCCTTGGGCTGGTGGACGCCCAGCACCGAGTGCAGCAGCGTGGACAACCCGACCTGCAGGCCGTGACCCAGAAATGCGGCGGCGGTCTGAGTGTCGAACACCGACGACATCGTGATCCCGTAGTGCAGGTACACGATGCGCAAGTCGTTCTTCAACGCATGGCCAACGACCGTCAGTCCGGGTCGCGCAAGCGCCTGGAACAGGGCCGACAAGTCTCCCTCCCCCAGCGGGTCGACAACGAAGGTGTCCTCGCGGGTCGAGAGCTGCACGAGCATGAGCCGCGGGACATACGTGCGCTCACTGTGGAATTCCGTGTCGAAGCCGACCACGGTCTGGCGGCTCAATACGTCCACGAGTTCGGCGATTTGCGGCCGGGAGGAGAGGACGGGAGGCGGCATGTTCGGGCTTCGGTTCGGAAAGGAGAGGGCGCGACGACCACCCGGCGTCTGGCGCGAGCGGCATTCGGCACTGTACCACAGAACCCTACGGTTGCCTGTACACGCCCGCGATCCTGGGGTAGACAGGGACCTGTCGCTCAGCGGTGGACGCCCGGATGCGTCGCAACCCCCTGACGGCCAAGGCAGACCATGGCAGCCGACTCCGCCCAACCTACGCTTTTTGCCCCCCTTGAGCCCTCGCCGGCCGGTGAGCCGCCGGTCGCTTTCGAAGATCTGATCGCCGAGCTCGACAAGCTGGTCGGGCAGCTGGAGGCCGGTTCTTTGTCGCTGGAGGACAGCCTGAAGGCGTTTGAACGCGGCATGGCTCTGTCCAAGCGCGCGTCAACGATCTTGGACGCCGCCGAACACCGAATCGAGCAACTGACCGGCACACCAGACGCTCCGGCGCTGAAGCCGTTCGAGGATGCGGCGTTCTAGGCCGTGGTCCGCAAGCCCACCCAACGCATGGACGTTCGCCTTGTGGCCGAAGGGCTCGCCGCCGACCTGCATGAAGCGCAGGCGCTGGTGCTGTCCGGTCGCGCGATGGCGGGCGAGCAGAAGGTCTGGAAGCCGGGAACGCCCGTCGATGACCGCGTCCCCGTGCGCCTGGCCGGGACGCCGCCACTGAAGTACGTGTCGCGGGGCGGCCTGAAGCTCGAAAGTGCGCTCGATGCCTTGGGAATCGATCCGCCGGGCCTGCGTTGCGTGGATGTGGGCGCCTCGACCGGCGGCTTCACGGACTGCCTGTTGCAGCGCGGCGCCGTCGAGGTGGTGGCGGTCGACGTGGGCCACAACCTGCTGGCCGACAGGATCCGCCGCGACCCTCGGGTGCGCGTGCTGGAGAAGACACACGCCAAGGTCCTGACCCCGCAACTCCTTCCCTGGCCTGCTGATCTGGTGGTGGTCGACCTGAGCTTCATTGGCTCTCGCACCGTGTTGCCGGCACTGGTGCCGCTGCTGGCCTCCGACGGACGGCTGCTGGTGATGGTCAAGCCGCAGTTCGAGCTGCCCCGCGAGCTGGTGCAAGAGGGCGGTGTGGTGCGCAACGACGCAGACCGCAAACGCGCGGTCGATGACGTGGCTCAGGCGGCGCTGGAGCTGGGGATGCGCGAACTGGGGCGCGTCGAAAGCGGCGTGGCCGGGCCGATGGGCAACCGCGAGGTATTCCTGCTGTTGGCGCGCTAGGTGGTCGCCCGCACCGCTAACCTTGCCCCCCCGCCCCGTCACGCTACACTGCCCGCCGCCGCGGCACCCCGCCGCCACTGGGACCCCATGGACCTGACTGCCGCGCCGACGACGCCCTACCTCTCGATGGTGGTGCCGGTCTACAACGAAGAAGAGAGCCTTGGGCCCCTGCACGAGGCCCTTCACGCCGCGCTTGAGCCTTTGGGCAAGCCGTGGGAGGTCATCTACGTCGACGACGGTTCGAAGGACCGCTCGTACGAGCTGCTGCAGGGCATGGCCGCCGCCGACCCGCGCGTCAAGGTCATCCGCTTCCGCAAGAACTTCGGTCAGACCGCTGCCATGGCCGCGGGCTTCGAGCACGCGACCGGCGAGGTCATCTGCCCGATCGATGCAGACTTGCAGAACGATCCCAATGACATCGTGCGGATGCTGGCCAAGATGGACGAGGGCTATGACGTCGTCGCCGGCTGGCGTGAGAAGCGCAAAGACGCCTTCCTGACCAAGACCCTGCCGTCGCGCATCGCCAACCGCATCATCGGCCGGGTGACGGGCGTGAAGCTGCACGACTACGGGTGCACGCTGAAGGTGTGTCGCGCCGACGTGCTGCACGACGTTCGCCTGTACGGCGAAATGCACCGCTTCTTGCCCGTGTTCGCGCACTTGGCCGGCGCCCGCATCACCGAGATGCCGGTCACCCACCATCCTCGCCGCTGGGGAACGTCCAAGTACTCGCTCTCCAAGACGTTTCGCGTGATCCTCGACCTCATTACCGTGTGGTTCCTGTCGGCCTATGCCACCAAGCCCATCTACTTCTTTGGCCGGTTCGCCTTCTACGGCTTTGGCGCGGCGGGCCTTGCGATGGCGTGGACGCTGTGGAACCGGTTCGTCAACCACATCTACGTCAAGGACCAGCCCCTGTTTCAGGTGGGGATCTTCTTTGGCATCGCGGCGTTACAGTTCCTGCTGTTCGGTCTGCTGGCCGAGATGAACATGCGCACCTACTACGAGAGCCAGCGCAAGCCGACCTACTTCGTGCGAGAGCGCCTGAATCTGCCGCCGCAAGGCAAGGTCTAGCCTCATGTGCGGAATCGTCGGCCTGGTGTCGGTCGTCCCGTCGCGGTTCGCGCCCGGCGTGGACGGCGAGCTTGTCGCCATGCGCGACACCCTGACCCACCGCGGCCCCGACGACGCCGGCCTGTACCTCGACATCCCTGATGACATCGCAGGCAACGGCGCGTGTGGCCTTGCGTTTCGGCGACTGTCGATCCTCGACCTCTCGACCGGCCACCAGCCACTGTCCAACGAAGACGGCACGGTCTGGGTGGCCTTCAACGGCGAGATCTACAACCATCTGGAGCTGCGACAGGAGCTCGAGTCCTCCGGCCACCGCTTCGCCACCCACACCGACACCGAAGTGCTGGTCCATGGCTGGGAGCAGTGGGGCGAGAAGCTTTTGCCGCGCCTGAACGGCATGTTCGACCTGGCGCTGTGGGACGGGCGGACGCGGACGCTGCTGCTGGCGCGCGACCGCTTTGGCAAGAAGCCTTTGTTCGTCGCAGGGTTGGATGGCGGCCGCACGCTCGTCTTCGGGTCCGAGCTGTCCGCCGTTCTGGCCCACCCCGGCGTCGAGCGGCGGCTGGACCCGCGAGGCCTCGAGTCGCTGCTGCTGTTCGACTACGTGGCTTCCCCGCACGCGCTGATCCAGGACGTGGCGACGCTGGAGCCCGGCACCGCGTGGCGCTTCGAGGCTGCGGCGCCGGGCGGCCCCCAGCTGACGCGCTTGCGCTGGTACGAGCCGAGTGCGCCCGACGCCGACCTGGCAAACCTGAGTGACAACGCGACCTTGGCCGAGCTGGACCGCCGCATCGCCAAGGCCGTCGAGCGCCGGCTGATGGCCGATGTTCCGCTGGGCATCTTTCTCTCGGGTGGCATCGACTCGTCGCTGGTCGCTTGGTACGCCGCTCGCCTGCGCCCTGCTGCCGAGCTGGACACGTTCGCCATCGGCTTTGACGACGCGACCTTTGACGAGTCCAGCCACGCCCGCACCGTCGCGCGCCATCTAGGCACCCGACACCACGAGCAGATCCTGAGTCCCGACGCGTGCTTGCAGCTGGTACCGGACCTGCTGGGCAAGCTGGACCAACCGCTGGCCGACGCTTCGATCCTGCCCACCTGGTTTCTGTCGAAGTTCGCCCGCGAACAGGTGACGGTGGCGCTAGGCGGCGACGGCGGCGATGAGTGGTTCCTGGGCTACCCGACCTTCTACGCCCACCACATCGGTCGGCTGTGGGACCATCTGGGGATGCGGCCGCTGCAGCCGGCGTTCGAGGCCATGGCCCGCCATCTGCCCGTATCGCATGGCAATCTGTCGCTGGACTTCCAGATCAAGCGGTTCCTCGGCGGCCTGCGCTATGACGGCGGGATGCGCCACGTTGCCTGGATCGGCGGTCTGGAGCCCCGGCAGCACGCGCGAGTGCTGCATCCCGACTTGCAGACCCGCCTTTCCCAGCCCACCCGCGGCGTATTCCCTTGGACTTCTGAGGACCTGCAGACCGAGATCTCCCAGACCTGGCTCGCGTGGCGGTCGCTGGGGCGCGACGACATGGACGGCCTGGCAGCCCTGTACGCGCGCTACTATTTGGGCGACGGCGTGCTGCAGAAGGTCGACCGGGCGTCGATGCTCCACTCGCTGGAAGTCCGCGCGCCGCTTCTGGATCCCGACGTTGTCCAGCTGGCCCGCGCCCTGCCCACCCGCGCCAAGCTGCGCGGCCGCACGACCAAGATCGCCCTGCGCCGCTTGGCCGAGCAAAAGCTGCCTCCCGACATCGTGCGCCGCCCCAAGAAGGGCTTTGGCGTGCCGCTGGCGTCGTGGCTGCGCGGGCCACTGAAGGCGTGGATGACGGACCAACTGACGGGGGAGACGGTGCGTTCGTCGCCGCATCTGAACGCCCAAGGCATCGCAGCCGTCGTCGACGAGCACGTGCGCGGCAAGGCCGATCACCGCAAGGTCCTGTGGGCGCTGCTATGCTTCGTTGCCTGGCAGGAGCGGGTGCGGGCGAGCTAGCCGCAAAACGGCCGCGGGCCCGGTCCCCCGAAGGAAGACTGAGCCCGCGTCACTCGAACATCGCGAAACGCTTAAGGAGCAGCCGGAGCCGCAGGGGCCGTCGGAGCCAGCGGGGCTACGGGAGCCGCAGGGACGGGAGCCACGACAGGCGTCACCGCATTCTTGATCGCCACGATCAGCTCGACCGGCACTTCGAGACCGCAGCCCATCGAACGGGCGCGGGCCTGGCAGGTCATCGTCACGGCGCGGTCGCCCTGGATGCGCGGAACCTCGGGGAACGCCTTGGCAAAGGTGGCCATCGCGAGACCTGGGTTCAAGTAGAGCAGCATCGAGGTCTGCGGACCCGCATCAGTCACCGCCTGCTTGAACACAGGGGCCTCCGCCAGACCACCGGGCTTGCCAAGAGCGATGCGCTTGCCGTGCTCCAGAGCGCCGGGGCCGAACGTCATCGCGACCTTGGTCTTGGCGGAACAGAGCGCAACGGCCGTCCGATCGCCGATCACCTTCTTGACTTGCTCGGAGTCGGGAGCGTTCGCCGCCAGCTTGGCGAAGTCGACCTGCACGTCGAGCACATCGCACACGGTTCCGTCCACTTCGTTGGTGTTGACCGTCAGCTTGACGCCCGCCGCCTCGGCCATCGGGCCGAACGCGTCGAGGATGGGCTGCAACTTGCCTTCCGACAACGACTTCTCGACGATCGCCAGCTGCGGCATCGCGGCCAGCTCGGCGTCGGTGGCCTTCTGCTGGGCAATCAGGCGCAGCGCGATGCCGGTGACCAGCCGCTTGACCAGCTTGACCGCCACGGTGCCGTCGGTGGTGCCGACCGCGGCCGACACGCCGAACAGGGCCTGGCCGTCGGGGTACAGCGACAGCGCCGACTGGCCGTCCTGCAGCTTCGCGGCGCCCTTGATGTCCTCGACGAACGCCTTGTAGTCCGCGTCCTGCAGCTTCAGCAGGTCCTTCAGCAGGACAAGCGTCTCGTCCAACGTCTCGAGCGAGGCGGCGGGGTCCACGTGGCTGCCAAACGCCAGATAGCTGTTGCCCGGCATCAGGGCCAACACGTCCTTGGGCGAACGGCCACGGCCCGCCATCAGCTGACGGTAGAGCTTGCTGCCGTTGCGGGCGTGCATGCGCCACTCAAGCTTGGTGGTCTTGGTATCGGCGTTGACCAGCACTTCCACGCGCTGCAGGTCGGTCAGCCAATCGCGCAGCATCTTCGAGTAGGCCTGCATGACCTGAGGTTGGCCGGCCATCTCGTTGTTGCCGGCCTGCTCCATCATCGCCATCAGCTGGCCGATTTCCTTCTGCCGCGTCTTTGCGAGGTCCTCGACCGACACGCCCATGTACAGCAGCGCCGGCACCTGAACGCGGTCCAGACGCTCGACGAATGTCTTGACCTTGGCAAAGCGGCCGGCACCGGTCGTCAGCACGACGGTCTGCGGACCCACGAAATCGACGAACACCTTCTGCTCACCGGCCAGCAGCAGGGCCTCGTGCCCTTCGGCCTCGGCGCCCTTCTTGGCGGTCGCCATGGCGCCGACCATCTTGGCCTTGTCCGTTACGTGCAGCACGACGAACAGCCCCTCGACGGGGTTCGGAGCAGCGACGATACCACCGGCAGGCGGGGCGGCCGGAGGCGCATCATCTTGAAAACCGATGTGAATCGACTTGCCCTTGTCCAGCCACTCGTGGCCGCTGACGCCGACACTCGAGAGTGCCGCGGCAAGACCGGCATAGACGTCCTGACGCAGCGAGGCGCCTGGGGGTAGCAGGCTCAGGCGGCCGCCCAAGGCCTCGGTGGAGTCGAACAGCGCGTTGAGCGACTGCAGCGAGACCCAGCCCGCGATGCCGTCGCCTGCGGCCAGCTCGACGTCCGGCAGCACCGGAATCGCAGCAACGGCGCCGGGCGCAACGGCCCCAGCGGCGGTCGCAGCGGCCTGAACAGCCTTGGGATCTTCCTTCTTCTTGCACCCCGCAGGCAAAAGCAGCGCGGCGCAAAGCGCGGCCACCATCCCTGCCGTAACCATCCGATGGGTCGTCATGACTGCTCCTGTTTGCGGTGGCCAGAAAATCCGGCGGCGCGGAAGTATACGAGGCGCTGTGCGTCGGTGGCAATCCCCGAAAATGCGGCAAAGCGGCCTGCGTCAAACGGAATCATCGCGGTTGCGGTCAACGACTGCCGGTGACAATTCGCTCGCGAGGAACATTTCCCCCGGTTCTAACCTGCCGTGCGATCATGGCCACCAACGGCGGGTCAAGGCAAGCTCGCCTCGCCGTCATCACCCGCAAGGCAGCGCCCAACAACAGGTCCTGCTGCGGGTGGCCGGCCAGTGCCCGGTGGCCGTCCCAGGCCGCAAGTACGCAGCCCAGCATCTGGCAACGGTCTGCTGCACCCGCGGCGGGCAGTACGGCGACCGACCGCACCAGCTCGCGAACCAACGGCTGCTCAGGCAGCCCCGCCGCCAGATAGCCCCGCAGCAGGCCGGTAGCGCGAAGGGTCTGTCCCGCCGACAAGTACTTGAGAAGGCGAGCAATCTCTGGTCCGTGGTCCCAGGTGGCCGTCAGCGGCTCGGGTTCGGGCCACGGGGGGCGGTCTGCCGTTGCCGCGTCCAGGACGGCGGACGAGTGCACCAAGTCCGCACCCAGCAACAGGAACTCGGTCCAGCGCTCGGCCGGCATCCGGCCACGCATCCGGTGAACAGCTGCCGCCAGCTCCAGCAGGCGGCTCACCTCGGGCCAGCCCTCGGCGACGTCCGGATCGGCATCCACCTCAACGTCGAACCGCAGCACGCGCTCAGCAGCGGCCAACAGTACTGACTCGCAGAGAAGCCCTTGTGGTACGCCAGCTTCCAACGCCTGACAGGTCGCACGCAACCCCGCACCCGCGGCAGCACTGTCCGTCAGATGCGCGCGAAACCGCGGCTCAGCAAACGCCTTGGCCAGCTCCGGCCGCTCCCGCCGCGTCCAATCGGCGATCCGTGGGCGCATGGCTTCCAGACGGTCTTCGTGCCCCTTCGCCCACTGCGGCTGCGCGGCGCGCACCAGAAACACCAGACTTTCCAAATCGTTGGCCGGCCGGGCCAGCGCTATTGCGACGTTCGGCTCGCGGTCCGCCAAGGCCTCTGCGCTGGCCCACGCGACGGTGACCCATGCGCCCAAGGCGGCCTCGTCCCCGACCTCGGCAGCGAAGCGCAGGACGCCGGGCAAGGGCCACGCGATGGGGTCTGCCGCAGCCGTGGTCCGGCCGGTCGACCAGCTCGACAGGGCGTTGGCCAGCTGCGGACCGGTGCCGCCGGATGCAAGAAACTGCTCAATCTGCAAGCCGATCTCGCGCCCACTGCTTCGGCACCACGCTTCGTGCAGTGCGTCCAGCGATGGCGTCGTCACTTCAGCGCGTCCCGCTCTGGTCGCCCAGACGCCGGTAGATGGTGCGAACGGCGATCCCCAGCAGCATCGCGGCCTTGCGCTTGTCGCCGCCAGTCAGCTTCAGCGTTTCGTCGATGGCCAGGCGCTCGATCTCCTCCAGCGGCGTACCGACTGCGATGGACATCACCCGACTGCCACCCTCGGCGCGAACGATGCGCTCGGGCAGCTCAGACAGGCCAATCGTGTCCCCGCGCGCCAGCAACACCGCACGCTCCATGGCATTTTCGAGCTCACGGACGTTGCCCGGCCAAGTGTAGGCTTGCAGTGCGGCCATCGCGTCAGGCTGGATCGCGTGGATGTCCTTGTGGTTCACGCTCGCAAACCGACGCAGGAAGTGATGCGCCAGACCCGCGATGTCGCTGCCCCGCTCCCGCAGGGCCGGCACTTCCACGCAGATCACGTGCAGCCGGTAGAACAGGTCGCTGCGGAAGCGCCCTTGCGCCACCTCGTCTTCCAGATCGCGGTTGGTCGCGGCGAGCACGCGCACGTCCACCCGGGTCGGCTGCCCCGAACCGATCCGCTGAACCTCGCCCTCCTGCAGCACCCGCAGCAGCTTGGCCTGCAAGCCCATGGGCAGGTCGGCGATCTCGTCCAGCAGCAGCGTGCCACCGTCGGCTTGCGTGAACTTGCCGTCGGTGCGCGCAACGGCGCCAGTAAACGCGCCTCGCTCGTGACCGAACAGCTCGGATTCCAACAGGTTTTCCGGGATTGCCGCGCAGTTGACTGCAACAAACGGCCCCTTTCGCGCACTCAGCCGGTGCACGGCGCGCGCGAACACCTCCTTGCCGGTGCCGCTCTCGCCCTGCAACAGGATCGTGGTCCGCGCGGGCGCCACCTGCTCGATCAGGTCCACCGCCCGCCGGATGGCCGGACTGGTGCCAAGGATTTCGCGGCTTCGGCCCGCCTTTTCCAACTCCTCGCGAAGACTCTGGTTTTCGTGGTGCAGCTTCGCCCGTTCCATGGCGCGAGCCACCGACCGCACAACGTCGGTGCGACGCAGCGGCTTGGTGACGAAGTCGTACGCCCCCTCCTTCATCGCCGCGACCGCCGTCTCCACCGTGCCATAGGCCGTCATCACGACGACCGCGGTCGAGGGGCTGGTCCACTGGCAGGCGCGCAGCAGCTCCATGCCATCGATGCCCGGCATCATCAAGTCGGTGACCAGCACGGCGACCCGCTCGCGCCGAAGCACGCCGAGCGCCTCGCGGCCGTCGCCGACGGCAAGCACGGTGAACCCCTCGCGCTGCAGGATCTTCTGCACGCTCGCCAGGTTCGACGCATCGTCGTCGACCACCAACACCACGGGCCCCGCCGCAGGTCCGGTCGCTCCCGGTCCAGCGGCAGGGTCACTCTGGTCTTGACGGTTCGTCTCGGACCCTTCGGGCAAGGCCATGTTGAGGCTCCGTGGGATCGCCCAGAGCGCGGCTCTAGCGCGTGCGCAAGTCTACCACGAACCGATTGGCCGCCGTCGGCTGCAGGTTCTCACCGGCGGGGGCCGCCGGAGACGCGTCCGCTGGCGGCAGCGCGGGAGGGACGTCGGCCTCGGAGCGCAACCTCTCGATCTCCGCTTGCAGCAGCGACCGCGCATCGACCTGAGATTCCTCTGCCGGCGTGGCCTCGGCAGCGGCGTCGACACCCGGCTCAGTAGCAACCGTGGATTCTTCGGCAGTTTCCTCGTCCTGGGGCAGATCCGAAACGTCTGCGGTGGTTTCCGACTCGTCGGCCGACGGCAGCTCCGGAGGACCATCGCCCTCGGCCTCCCGGTCCTGGTCGCTGGACGAGGTCTCGGCGGGCGATGTCCCGCTGCGCTCCCGACCTTCGCCACGCCCGCCACGGCGACGACGACGGCGTTGCGACGGCGATTCGCCACCGGCTGCGGCGGCCTCGCGGTCTTCGTCGCTGGTCTCGCCCGACTCGACCGTATCGGCGGTTTCGACCGCGTCGACGCCCTGAGACTCCTCGGTCATCGGCTCGAATTCCGTTTCGTTCTCAGCACCTTCCATCGTCGCATCGATACCGTCCTGCTCGACTTCCTCGCCCTCGACAGCCGACGACGCCACCTGACCGACCTCGCCCTCAGGACGACCGCCACGGCGACGGCGGCGCCGGCGACCACGACGGACTTCGGCTTCCTCGGCCGTCTCGCCCGGCACTGCCACGTTGGACGTGTCGCCCTCAGGCTTCTCTGCCCGAACCGGACGCTCATCGCGGCGGCTGCGTTCCTCACGCGGAGGACGATCGTCGCGCTTGCCGTCGCGCGGCCCCTTGTCGTCGCGAGCCGGACGGTCTCCACGGACGGGCTTCTCCTCGCGCTTCTCCTCGCGCTTCTCTTCCCGCTTCTCGTCGCGCTTCTCGTCGCGCTTCTCGT
>JBMOIG010000020.1:0-44280 GCA_049317445.1 Myxococcota bacterium
CGGCCTGGCAGCCCTTGCCGTCCGCACACTTCGTCGCGCAGGTCCCGCCGCAGTCTGCCGCCGTCTCGTCGCCGTTCAGCTCGCCGTCGTCGCACTGTGTCGCCACGCACACTTGCGACGTCCCGTTGCAGAACGTCGACGCACAGTCGGTGCCCTTCGCGCAGCCCAACCCGTCGGCGCACTTCGTCGCGCAGGTCCCGCCGCAGTCCGCGCCGGTTTCCTGGCCGTTCTTCTCGCCGTCGTCGCACTGCGTCGGCACGCACAAGTGGGTCTGCACGTGGCAGAAGGTCGACGCGCAGTCGGCGCCGGTCTGACAGCCATTTCCCTCCGCGCACTTTGCCGCGCAGGGTCCACCGCAGTCCTGTCCGGTCTCCTTGCCGTTCTGCTTGCCGTCGTCGCACTGCGTCGTCACGCACAGTTGCGACGGCCCGTTGCAGAACGTCGACGCACAGTCTGCGCCGGTCGCGCAGCCTTCGCCGACGGCGCACTGCGTCGGGCAGGTGCCGCCGCCGCAGTCCTCGCCCGTCTCCTGCCCGTTCTTTACGCCGTCATCACACTCGGTTTCCACGCACATGTGACCCTTTGCGTGGCAGAAGGTCGACGCACAGTCGGCGCCGCTTGCGCAGCCCTGACCGTCGGTACACTGCGTCGCGCACGTCCCGCCGCAGTCGACATCGGTCTCTTGCCCATTCTGCTGACCGTCGTCGCACTGCGTCTGCACGCAGAGGTGGGTCTGCGCGTGGCAGAAGGTCGACGCGCAGTCGCCCCCAGTCATGCATCCCACACCGTCTGCGCACTTCGTCACGCAGGCCCCTCCGCAATCGACGCCTGACTCTTCGCCGTCCTGCTTGCCGTTGTCACACTCGCCTGCAACGCACAAGTGATTCTGCACGCTGCAGTTGACCGATGCGCAGTCTGCGTTGGTCACACAACTCTGGCCGACGGCGCACTTCGTCGCACACGTCCCGCCGCAGTCCATGCCGGTCTCCTGCCCGTTCTGCTTGCCGTCGTCACACTCCGTCGCCACGCACACAAGGTTCGTCGTGTGGCAGAAGGTCGACGCGCAATCGGCGCCGGTCTGGCAGCCCTGACCATCGGCGCACTTCGTCGCGCACGCTCCGCCGCAGTCAGCGCCCGTCTCGTCACCGTCCTGCTCGCCGTCTTCGCATTGCGTCGCCACGCACAAGAGGGTCTGCGCGTTGCAGAAGGTCGATGCGCAGTCGGCCCCGACCAAGCAGCCAATTCCCTGCGGGCATTTCTTCTGGCAGGACCCGCCGCAGTCCATGCCCGTCTCGTCGCCATCCACCACCTCATCGAGGCAGTGGGATGCCACGCACACCTGAGTGGTTGGGTTGCAGAACCCGGACTTGCAGTCACCGCCCTTGCCACACCCCTTGCCCAGGCTGCACTTCTCCCCGCAGGTGCCCCCGCAGTCGCTATCGGTCTCGTCCCCGTCCTTGCGGCCGTCCTCACACGCGGTCGCGCTGCAGCGATGGGTCAGCGTGTTGCACATTCCGGTCGAGCAGTCCCCGTCGGCGGCGCAGGCTTGGCCCGCGTCGCACTTCTTCGCGCAGCCGCCACCGCAGTCCTTGTCGGTTTCGCCGCCGTTCTTGGTTGCGTCGTCACAGTGCGTCGCGACGCACACGTTGGTCGTGGCGTTGCAGAATCCCGAGACGCAGTCGTCTGCCATCAGACAGCCACGCCCGTCGACACACTTCGTGGTGCACGCTCCACCGCAGTCGATGTCGGTCTCAGAGTTGTCCTTCTGGCTGTTCGCACAGTCCTCCGGCGGGCCGAGGTCCTCGATCTGACTCGACTGGTCCGGGGTGCCGTCTCCGTCGGTGTCGATCTCCACAGGCATGGGGGTGCCACTTCCGTTCCAGTGCTCGACGTCCACGGTCACCGTCCCTCCAGCGGGGTTGACCACGGTGCCGTTCAGGGTGTCCTCGCCGTCTTTGCTGGACTTGGTGATCTCAATCGTCAAGTTCATGTCGCCTTCGCCCTTGACCCCCAAGGTGGCGTCGCCCTTGACGATGTCCACGGCGATCTCGACCGAAGAGACTCCGTCGGCCGCTTTGAACGTCAGCGTCACGGCCAGCTGGCTGCCCGACTTCGTCTCATGACTCACGGTGACCACCCCGTCGATGGCCTTTCCGGGCGTGAACCCCACACTGGTGCCGTCACCGGACACGTCCAGTTGATGGGTAACTCCCTTGTCCCCTTGCAGGAACGTCGTTTCCGCGGTGGCCGCAAACCCGGGCCCATTGACGATCGCACCAGCGGACCCACCGTCGGACCGACCGGTGATGGTCACAGAGACGTCCGCCTGCGGAACGAGCATGACGGGCGGCATGGGGTCCGCCCAAGGGTCCAAGCTGAAGGTCGGCTCGACCCGGGCTTCCGGGATCTCGTTGACCCAGCGGCCGTTGATCAGTCCGGCCTTCTCGCCTGTCGGGGATTCGACGGAAACCTCGGCACTGCCGAAGCCGAAGACCTGAGCCAACGCGGCTTGACCGGCTGCCTCCTCCATCGTGCAGAAGGGACAAGGGTGTTTGGCCGTTCTGGCGCGAACTGGGGCCAAGTACATCGGATTGCCGTTCTTGGAGTCCCCGAAGTACAGCGCGTCGCTGTTCGTCGGGTCCGTAGACGCCACGTACTCCCACCGGTTCAGGTTCGTGTCGATCAGGATGGCCCGCTCCTTTTCCGGGTGGTTGTTGTCGTAGACGAGAAGCCGGTACTTGCCCGCGTCTGCTTCCGGTTCCAAGGCGTACGGCAGGATCGCGTGCCCGCCCATCACCCGGCCGTCGTCGTCCAGACGCACGATGCCCAACCGCCAGCCCTGCTGCTTGGCCAGAGGCTTGGCGAACTCTTCGGCCAGAAACGACACGGTCTTCTTCGCCGACAGCTGCAGCGAACCCGTCATCACGACATCCTGCAGGTATTGCGTCGAGTACCAGAACGCGATCTCACGGGCCAACAGCGTGTTGTCTTTCAGGCCCAGACCCGCGACGGTGTCCGCCCCGAAATCCTTCGGCGACATTTCCCCAAGAAACATCAAGCCGCTCAGGACGGCGAACCCCTCGCAGCGTCCCCCTTGCATCGACTGGTTGACCGCTTTCATCCACGTCTTGGCCACCGGGCGCAGCAGACACACGTCGTTCTTGACCGACGCGCACGCCGCCTCCTCGCCAAACAGGCGGGCAACGGACGCCGGGTTCATCGAGGCGACGGCACTGACCCCGCCGAAGTTGGGAAAGTAGAAGGAGTCGGTCTTCAAGACGAAGCCAGAAGCGACGGCAGTCGTCGGAAGTGCTGCTTCTTCCGCCTTGGTCCCGCAGGCGCCTGCCGTGAGCAGGACCGCCAATGCAAGTGTCCAAATCCGACCTTGCCCCGTCGTCTTCGCGTTCGTCATGTCTGACTCCTCTTTTGCACAAGTTCTTGGCGGTCTCGTTCACGGCGGTTTCGGCGAGTCGCAACGATCCAGCCGCCCAGCAGTCCGGCGACCATCCAGACGCTGGGGAGCGAGGCCGGATTCCTCCCGGCGTTGCAACCGCCGGTGCCTGCGGCGTCCTCTGCCGTGGGCTCGTCCGCATTCGTCACGACCGTCGTTGCGTCTGGTGTCGCCTCTGAAACTGCATCTGCCGTTGCCGGACCGCAGCGGTAACCGCCCGCGGTCGCGTCCCAACCGCAAGCGAGCCCCAAGGCGGGGCAGTTCTGATTCTGGAGGCCGCCGATCCCGCACCAGCGAGCCTGGCCTGCGTCGCAGGCACCCCGGGCATCCAAGTCGCCACAGGAAGGCGGCAGACACCCGGCACCCAGGCCGAGACCACGGTCGCCGCAACCTGCGTCCAGCAGTGCACAATCCCGCGTGCGCCACCAGCCGCTGCGACAGCGCCACTCAACGCGGCCGTCGCATTTGTCGGGGGCGTCTCCGCAGGGTTCGCTGACGGCAGGGAGCGGCCGCGCGATCGCTTCCTCCATCCACGCCGCTGTCGTGTCCGTCCGAATGGCCCAACCCGCCCCGTCGCAGTCAAGCGCACCGGAGGTCTGGACCGCGACCACCTGAACCGGCGTTGATCCTTCGGCTTCCAGCAGGCATGGGCCCCCTGAGTCGCCCCGGCAGGGGCCGACGCCATCGTCGCAAAGGAAGTGCATCCCGGCCGGTTCCACCTCGGTGACCGTGCAACCGCCCCAGGCAATGCCTTGGTCCTCTGGCGTTCCGGTTCCGGCTCCGGCGACCTCGATGCGTCGTCCGATCCAGTTGTTGGCCGGCGCCACCGCGCGCCAGCTCAGAGGCTCGACCCCCAGTTCGACCCAAGGCGCCACCCCAAGGGTCAAGACGGCCAAGTCGGCGTCGGGTTTGATCTCGGCGGCGACCACCGGCAGCGGAACTCGACTGCCGTCCGCCGCCAGGATCTCGAGGTCGAGCGCCGGCAAGTCATCCACATCAGACATGCAATGCGCGGCGGTGACTGCCCGTCGCGGCGAGGCCAACCAGGCGGTGCAGAACGGCGTGCCGCTTCGGGTCAACGGTGCGACGGCGCGGCGCCCGGCAGCACCAGGGTCGGCCTGATTGGGCAAGGCGCTGCCACCCACAAGCGCAAAGGATGGCAACGACACGGAAAGAAGCCACAGAATTCCCGTCCCCCGGCAGACCCGGGGCGACAGCCGCACCGCGGGCCTGCCGGGGACAGGAATCCTCATGAACTACCGCACCGGATTGAAGGTGACGGTGACACCCGTTCGGGTGTTGCTGGCATTGGTCTCAAGAGCTGCAGTCACCTTGGGCGAGCAGACCCGCAGCGTCTTGTTGACCGTACCGGACCATCCCAGCACCTTCGTTCCCTTGACGGTCACCGAGTTCTGCACGACTCCGCTCACGTCGTACAAGACGACCACGTCGTTGCTCGTCTCGGTCACGCCGTACACTGTGACGTCCACACAACCCGACGCGACCTTTGCCAGATCGTAGGTCGACTTGTAGGCGGCCAGCACCTTGTCCGGCGAGCGGCTTGCGGCCGTGCCTGTCGACGAGGAGTTGCAGTAGCTGCCACTACAGCTCGTCGGCGAGTTCCACACCAGCTTGTCCGGCGGTGCGTAGGCGTCGGTGCACATCCCAACGTCGGTGGGCAGCTTGGACCATTCCTTTTGGACGGACCAGAGCATCCACGTGTACTCAAACGTGCTGAAGCTGGCGATGGTGAAGCTGAAGACCTTGATCTCCCATTTCCAGCACTTGCCGAAGAAGCAGAACTTGAAGCCCAGGTACGCAACGATCTGGATGTTGCCGCTGGGACCCGTCAAGGTCAGGGGTCCTTCGAAGGTCAGGGTCGTGTTGCCGTAGCGGAGGCAATCCTTCGTCGTGTCCATCGCCGACCGGGTGAGGAAGGTAATGGTGGGCATGAATTCGACCTTGATGATCGACAGGTTGCCTTCGATACCCGCCCGGGCGATGCCGATGCTGATGCCACCGAACACTTGGGCCTTCAGCTCAGCATAGGGGCCGATGGCGAACTCGATGCCGTACTTGAAGACCGGGTCGGATTGGTCGATCAGGAATTTGCCCGAGTAGTTGAGCCCGAGCTCCAAGGCGATCTCGGCCGTGAACATGAGGGGAATCGGACCAGCCATGAAGGTGGTTCCCCACTCCTTCTTCATCTCGGTGCCTTCTTCCTCCGTGTCCGCGTCGTCGCCCTTGTCGGTCTTCTCGCTCTCCGCCTTGGGGTCCCAGTCGTCGAGCCCTTCGACATTGCCGAAGATCTGGCAGGCCGTGACTTTGTCCTTGGTCTTGCAGACCTTGTCGAGGAAGGCCAAGTTCAACAGCTTGTAGTTGAAGACCGTCAGGTTCGCCTCGGCCACCCACTGTCCGACCGGATTGGCATTGTTCCAGTCCAGCTTGCCGCCAGCCCCCAGGATGATGACTTCCTGCTTCAGGAGGTTGGCGTACACCTTGCCGCCGGCGTTCCGATAACCAGCCGTGGTCACATCCCAGCGCTTTTCGTTGCTGGCCGCATTCTCGAGCCGATAGCCGGCGCCGAACCAAGCGTTACCGACTTCTGACTGGGTGAGGTCGTCCTTGACGACGTACGAGTACGGCCCCTTGGCGGCGTTTGCCGCAACGTCCGTCCCGCCGTTGTCGGTGTCGTTGTCCGTTGCGTCGGGAGCAGCCGGGGGCGCCATGAAGACGACCGGGATCTCGGCAGAGTCGTCCGCCGTGTTGCCCTGATACTGCGCTGCGGGCGTGACCAGACGGTAGACCAGCTTGCCTGCGATCTCGCCGTTTTCGTCGATGTCCGGGTTGAATGCGGCCAAGTCCGCCGTCAGGCCAAGTACGCGAATGTCACCGGGATGCAGGTGAAGCCGGTACACATCGTCCCGACCCTCCTCGTTGAAGATGACGGCGCACTTCTCGACCTCGACCGGCTCCGCCTCTGTGTCGGTGGCGTCCGCGGGGAGCTCCATTTCCATCCGGCAGCTCGGCTTGTACAGCTTGCTTGCCACCAGCCCGGCCGACTGCTGGAAGAGCAGGGGGAAGGTCCGGTTTTGGTCGTACACCCACTCGGTGGTTTCCGGAGCGGTGTCGAAATCCAACTTCTTCTCCTCGAACCACTCACGCCCCAGATCCTTGCCCGGGGTCTTCGGCGTGTGGCCGGGGAGCTTCAGCTCTAGCGTCGCCGTGACCAGCTCGGTCAGATTCATCGCCTGGGAGCTCATCCGGGCGTTCAACGTGAACATCGGGACTTTGCTGCCCTCGGTCTCGTCCAGCTGGAAGCTGCTGTTGTCCACCTTCGCGGACAGGACGCGCAAGTTGGGCAGGTCGGGCTTGCCGATGATGATGGAGGCAGGCGCGTGCAACAGCGCCGCGTCACCCAAGCGTGCGCTACCGTCCGCGTCGCTCATGCCGGCCGCAGAGTAGTCCACGGCGTAGCCGCCGTCTTCGGTCACGATCAGCGGAACCTCGTCCACGGCGAACATGAACCCGTACAGGCCATCCACCACCGTGTTCGGAGCGGCCAGGAAATACGAGATCGACCGTGTCTCACCGGCTTTCAGGTCCTTGATGAACGTGATGCCCAGGAAGGTGGCGTCGAGCTCCGATCCATCGACGATCGAGGCAAGTTGATCTTGCAGTTCCGAGATGTTGGCCTTGATCGGAACAATGGCGTAGCGGATCGACACCACCGGACGGTCGGCCTTGCCCTTGTTGCTGATGGTGAAGGTGCGGGTCTGCGGCGACCCTACCTCGAGTTGCTCCGGGACGTCGACATTGGTCAGTTCGAAGTCGCCGACAATGAAGTCGTCAACGATGATGTTCATACCGGGAGGCATGGACACCACGCACTTGTTCGTGGCCTCGTCCAGCTTGGTGTTCGGGCCGCACTGGATCCCAGGCTCGCTCGTGCAGCTTCCCATGCCGAACGCAAAGGCAACTGCGAGCAGAGAGAGGCTCAGGGTCTTGGTGTGTGTCGTCTTCATCGGGTACCTCCCTTCGTCACGGGCGCCACGTAAGCGTAGATGTCGCGCCGCACCGTCCGCTCATGGGTCGTGCTCAGCAGGTCCTGAAGAATCTGGGCGTTCCCAGGGAAGCGCTTCATGCCCCGGCCCAAGATCTGGACCAGCTCGCTCTTCACCTTCGGGTCAGCCTCGGAAGTCACAAGCTTGGTGGCCCATGCGTTGCGTGCGGGGCCGGGCTCCATCTGGTACGCCACCAAAGCCGCCTCGCGACGCATCTCAGGCTCCATCTCTGTGGCGAAGGCCGCCGCGAACTTCTGGAACGCGACGTCGCCGGTCATGCGGCGGAAGGTCCCGAACGCAGCGTTGCGCACGCGAAGGTCCGTCGAGGTGAGGTGCTGCGCGGCCAGCGGCGCGACCCGGTTCAGGTCGCCCACGTTCGACAGGGCGTCGAGGGCCAGGACCCGGCTCTGGGAGTCCGGTTGCTTCAACAGCCCGGCAAGGTTCGCCACCACCTGATCGGTCAGTGCCGGGTTGCCCTTCTGGACATCGCCAAGAATGCCGTACACGTTCGTGGTCACAGACAAGCGCCGCTGCGAGTTCCCCTGCTCAGCAATCGAGGAGCGCAGGGCCCACACTTGCTTCGCCGTCGCAGGCTCGGGGGAGTCGAGGTTCATCATGGCCACCAAGGCCTTGTGCGCTGAGAGAGCCTTCCAGCCGGGCTGCGTCGCCACAGCGACCAGTGCCTTCTGGGCCTCAGGGTGCCCGGCGCTGGCCAGAGCTGCCCAACCAAAGCCGAAAGCGGAACGCTCAGTCTTGGGGTCAATGTCATTGATCTGACGCGCAACTTCCAAGGACGCTGCAGGGTTCAGGCGCAGCCACGAGCCCAGCTGGTGCGCGGCGAGCGCGACCCCGGTCGGGGCCTTGCTGCGGAAGGATGCCATCATGTCGGTCAGGCGAACGCCCTCGACGGCGCGCCGCGTGTGGGCGTCCACGTCATACAGTCTGGCACGGGCAAACGCCGGGTCGTGGCGCAGAGCCTCTGCTTCGGCGACGGTGCGGGCCAAGGGAGCAAGGGGGGCCTGCACGCGGACGGCCTGGTAAGTCGTGTCATAGTCTGAGAAGAAGGCCGAGCCCATGCGAGTCGTCACGCTCTCACCGCTGCGGACGCTGGCCAGATCGCCACGGATCGCGTCAAACGTCAGGGTCGTCTGGGACCGGTTGACCCGGGCAGACGGGGCGCCAGGCAGCGGGATCGCCGCAAGGTCCGCACTCTGGGGACGGACTTCCGTCTTGGTCTTGGTCCAGGTCGTCAGCCCATTGGCCGGGTTCACGGCGCTGGACTGGTACCGGGCGGTGAAGCTGGTGTCGCTGTCCCGCTCGTTCGCGGACCATGCCGCAGCGCCGCCTGCGGGCGGAGCAACGCCCTGCATCGGCTCGACCAAGCGTTGGATAACGGTCCGCAGGTCTTGGGGGAAGCGATCGGTGAACTGAAACGACACCATGTGCCCCGACCGGTCGTAACGGAGGGTGAACGGCACGGACAACAGGTCGCGCCGAACGTCCATCGAACCGTCCACGATGAGCGAGACGTCTTGCAGGCGGGCGGCCACCAGCACGCCGGAGGCGTCGGACGCCAACACGCGGGTGTGCAGCTTCGCCGAGAGATCGTAGCGGATGGTCTGAACCTGGGTCGTCCCCTGCGCCACAGGGCGGTCTTGGCCAACGGCCTTGGACATGCCGGCAGCCATCAGGCCGTAGTCCACCCGTGACACACCGGTGGAAGTGACTGAGTAGACAGCACCGTCTCCTACCATGGGGGAATGGATAGGGCTGACGGCCTGTGCCCCGGAAGTCCACATCCCCAAGGTCATGACGCTTGTCGAAAGCATTGTCAGGATCATGGATTGTCGCATCTTGCTCCTTTTTTGCGCCCTGCGGGACTTCCCCGCGAGCGGGAGTCACCTTGGGCTTGTGGCTCCCTGATCACGAGGCGCCGCCTGACAGCGGTTGACAACCTTTACGCTTCTTTACAAATAGACATATGATCGAGCGGGAATTCTCCGCTGGCAATCATAATTCTGACTCTCCAACCCCGCGGCACAGCGTCCCACAGGCCGGCCGCCAACTTGATCGTCAGGGACCGCCCCGGACCTTGCCAAGGCGAACACCCGGTTGGCAGTCACCAGGCAAGCGGACGGCTTCACTCGGCAGAGGCGCGACAGGAGCCTATGGTCAGTAGCGGCCGCGGTGGCGCACACCGGAGCGGGCCTTGCCGCCGTGGGGCGACGGACTGGCACCGACGGTGCTGGTGGCCGCGCTGGTCGTCGGATTCGACACGGTGAGCCAGAGCTGTTCGCTCTTCAGCGGCAACGGGCCAGAGCTGGGCC
Source organism: Myxococcota bacterium (assembly GCA_049317445.1). Classification (GTDB taxonomy): domain Bacteria; phylum Myxococcota_A; class UBA9042; order UBA9042; family UBA9042; genus CAJBNH01. Next base: position 9,843 of record JBMOIG010000020.1, read on the forward strand.
TTACTGAGACGCAAATTCTGGCGGCCAGCTCGCTGACCGGCGTGACTCTAACAGTAGGACGCGCACGGGCGGCTGGTCGCCGCCCGTCTGGCCGACATGGAGAAGGGAGCCTGGACCATGATCCCGTCTGCACGTCGCGCAAAGGGCTTGTTATACAATAATTTTGGTGGGCATGGACCGGGGTGGCGCAGCCAGGCGACGCAGCGAGTCCGTGACGATCTCGGTGCCCGTGTTGTCGCCGGATGAGTCTGGCTCTGGGCTGTCTCGGGGGATGACCGTCGCTACAGGTCCAGCACGCCCAGCTGTCCGTACGCCATGCCATCCTCCCCAGCCATGAACACCAGCTTCTTGCCGTCGGGGGTCACGGCGCCACCTTCGAGACTGCGGAGCTCCTTCTCGCAAAGCCGCGTCATCTCCTTCTGCCCTTCCTGCCACCGCCACAGGCGCACGCCGGTCTTGGGGCTGCCCTCGCCCAGGATCACGGACTTGCCGTCGGGCGCCGTCCACAGGTTCGTGACGTCGTGGCCCTCAGGCAGCGTCACCGGTAGCGGGGCCAGCTTCTTGCCGTCCTTGGCACGCAGCTGCAACACGGGATAGGTGAAGCGGTTGTCCTTGCCCATGACCTGGTCGAGCATCAGCAGCGTCGTGCCGTTGCCCAGGAAGGCGGGCGGGAAACCAAACACGGCGGCGTGCAGGGCCTTGCGCTTGCCCTTGGCGTCCAAGAGCGTGACTTTGCGGTCCGAGAAGCGGCCGTCAGAGTCGGGGTACTCCGAGATGCTGACGACAAGCCCGTCGGGCGTCAGCGCCATCGTGTCGGTGTCGGACACTACGTCGTTCGTGAACCGCGAGACTTCGTTGTTCTTGGCGAGGTCGATCTTGAACAGCTTGCCGATCAGGTAGGCCACGGCTCCCTTGGGTCCCTTGCCCTTGAGCTCGCGAGTGTCAAACGACCGCCGCGACGTGAACAGCACTACGTTCCACTTGGGGTGCACCAGAAAACCGGTCACCTGCTCGTCGCGCGTGACCTGCACCGGCTCGCCTCCCGCCAGCGGCACCGACCACAGATCCTGATGATCGTTGTAGAGCACGGACTTGCCATCCGGCGTGACCTGCGGTTGCGGAAACTGGTCGCTGTCCGGCGGCTTGGGCAGGCGCGCCGTCAGGTTGCGGATCTCGCCCGACGCCAGGTTCGCCACGCACACGTCGGACCCCATTTGAGCCCCCCGACGCTGGGCAAACACCGCCCACGCACCGTCAGGCGACAGGGTCACCGCCGAAACCCCGGCATCACCCGTCGTCAGCAGCTTCGGCTCGGCAGCCCCGGCCACCGAGGCGAACAACGACAACATCGCGCACGCAATCCATGTCTTCATGCAGATTCCCCCGCTTCGTAAATGCTTTCGCCCTTTTGATCCGCAGCTCGACCAGAGGCATCAGGGCATGGAGCCGCCAACAGGGGACGCCCCAGACCGGTCCCCGCATTCGAGCCGTCGCCGCTAACCTCAAGTAACTGGATGAACACAAGGGATCTTGCGCGCGGGGCTCGAGGAGATCAAGCGCTGCGGCCCATGGCAGCCCGCCAAGCCCTCCGCCATGGAGAGGGCGCGAGTCCGGACGGTGGTGCGACCGAAGAGGGGAAACCGGCAAGACCCGACACCTTACAGCCCCCGCACCCGCACCTTTTCGCCAACAAGCCCAGCCGGCGCGCCCAGCGACCCAGCGGGAAGGGCGACGGCGCTGCCCGTTTCGTAGACCACCGCCACCCCAAACGGCAGGTAGCCGAGGTCCGAAAGCCCGGGCGTGGCGTGCTGGGGTTCCAGCGGCAGCCAGGTGCGGTCATCGAGCGAGACCTCGACCCAGGCGTGCCAGCCCGCGCCCCCCGCACCCTGCGTGCCGAGTCGCAAGCCGTTGATCTGCCTGGCAGGTACCCCCACGGCGCGGGCCAGCGTCACGAACAGGCCGGCGAAGTGCTGGCAAACGCCCGACGAGCGCGCCAGGATCTCGCTCGAGCGGATGGGCTGACACGCGTTGCCGCTCGCCATGGCGTAGTCAAACGTCAGGCGATCGACCACGGCTTGCAGCACCCGCTCGGTCAGCTCCCTTCGCCCCTGGCCACCGCGCGCCAGGATCTCGGCCGCCAGCTCGCGGATCCTCGGGTCGCGCAACTGGTAGTAGTCGGTCTCGGCGAGCCACGGCGCTGGGTCAAAGGCTTTGACGTCTGCGGCGGGCGTGGTCGGGCCGTGGCGCAGGACCAACTGGTACCGGTAGGCGCCACCTTCCTGCGTCACCGACTTCAACTCGTAGTAGGCACTGGCGTTGTCGAAGTCGAGCGAGTGGGGGGCCACCACCTCGAGCGGTAGGGCGTCGCGGTCGAAGTCCGCCGCCATGACGCCTTCCATCACCACCGCGGGCGTCCGCTCGGCCAGCACCAAGCGACCCCACAGCCCTTGGGGCAACCGCACCGACTCGGTCTGCAAACTGGGGTAGCGTCGATAGCGAAACGGCGAGGACCCCGACCGGCCGACGTCGAAGTGGAAGAAGGGCTTGCCCCCCCGCAACAGGTCCACGGGCTGCACATCGAAGGCCGCGTCCTCGCCCGTCCACGGGTCGCGCTCGCGCACCTGCCGCACCGCGCCTGTGTGCATCGTCACGTCGGTCAACTCTACGCTGTAGAACGCTTGCGTCGTCCGCTCGCCCAGCGGGTCCGGTTCACCCGCGATCAGCCGCGCCGCCAGACCCGCGCCGGCCAGCGCAACCTCAGACGTCTTCTTGAAGCTCTGCACAGTCGAGCCGTCGGCCAGCTCGGTGAGGACGAGCACCTCATTTGGGTCGCCCACCCCCACGGTCGTCGCTGTCCGCCGGGTTCGCGCCAGCCGACACCCCGGCCCGACCGTCGCGCCGTCGTGAACGTGCAGGGTCGGCCGACCGCGCTCGAACAGCGTCGCCGCAACCACGAACCCCGGCTGCGACTGGGTGCCGTCGTCTTCATCGGCCGACAGGTACACGCTCGACGTCGCCGCCACCTTGCCGTCTGCGGTCTCGAACAGCGCCTCGCGACGCAGCTGCACCACGGCCCCGTCGCCTTGCCGGTCGGCCCACAGACGCACCTCGTACGGCCGCCCCGCCACCAACCGCCGCAGCACCGCGAGCTGCTGCTGACCGGTCTGGGACAACCCCGGGGGACCCAACAACCTCGGCGGCCGGGCGATTCGTGCACGAAGGGTGGCCATGCACGAAGGGGCGATGGGCGCGGCAGTCGCGACCTGAGGTGCGACCAGGCCCAACGCGACCCAGGCCAAGAACCCGAGGGTCCATCGATCGTTGCTCGCGGTCATGTGCCAGCGCCTCCCCAAGCATTGCCGGTCGATCAGGCGGGTACGAAGGCCCCGCAGCCAGAGTATCCCGTCCATAGCCACGCCCGCCCGAAGCCGGACGGTGTCGCCTGTCGGTCAGTCCTGCGGCCGAGGACGAGTCTGCTTTGCAGCATTTGCCGTGAAGAACAACACTCGCATGGACTGCGCCGCCCGTCTGCGGCTCACGGACAAACAACGGTCGCCGGACACGTCCCGTCGCCGTTGCGCGGCGTGCTCACCTTGCAGCCGGCAACCTGCGTGAATGTGTTGCTGGTCAGAAAGTCCGCCGCTGCGCCGGAATACGCGAGGTCGATGCCATCGCCCGCGCTGGCGAAGAACGTGGCATTCTGGATGAACGGCGCGGTGGGCTGCCCAAACAACGCGACGGCCGCGTCTTCATCGGCGCTGAACCCGCCGTTGGGGTCGCAGTGAAAGCTGTTGGCCTGCGAGTCGCCCCCCGCGTAGTCGATGTGGACGAACGAAAGCGCGTTTGCCAGGTCTGGCGCGCCGTCCCAGACCAGACCTCGCCAGTCTCCCGGCGCGGCAACCGCCGCGGGGGGCGGTCCTCGGGGTACTGCGGGGTCAAGCTCAGGGCGCCGCCGACAGGTCCTGGCGTCCGGCGCGACGACGCGTGCGCCAGAGCCCGACCTGCAACCCGACCAAGAGGAGCAGCACCGCGGCCGATCCCCCGCCGGTCGTGCTGCTGCAGCCGGCATCCTTCTCGGCGGCGGCTGTGGCAGACGGGTCCCCCTTCTCCGGCGGCTTCGTGGCGGGAGGGGTCCAAACGGCCGGCGGGTCGGGGTCGAACTGCCCCCAGTCCGCCTTCGGGTCGCCGCCAGGGATCGTCACCATCGCCGTGACGTAGACCGCCCAGGTGGAGGCAGGCAGGCGCCGCATCTCAGCGCGACGGTACGGGTCGTTCTCGGCGATGCGCTGCGCCGGATCCAGCGGGGCGTAGGTCGGCATCAGCCGAAACAGGAGCTGCGGCGTGAACGAGGCGAACTTGCCTGGCGACATCAAGAACATGCGGTCGGGCCGCATCGCCAGCGCGCCGGTCTTGGCCGGGACGGTGTCCGTGGTGAACAGGCCCGTGTACGAGGTCTCCCACAAGCCCCCTACATCGACGCCGTCGAGGTGCTCCTCGGGAAAGGTGCTGGTGGCGGCGCACGGGTCGCGTCCAGTCCACCCGTGGCGGGCGGGGTCGATGTAGGCAACACCGGTGGGCACCTCGGCAATGGCGACCATCTGCTTTCCGGTCGGCGTGACTTGTCCCGTGTCGCTCAGGCAGTAGGCCTCGGCAGCTCCCGCAGCGGCACCGGTGGCCGGGGTCATGCTGCGGATGAGCCACTGGTTGCCGACCCGCACCAGGCCCGCACCAACGGACTCCGGGTCGCCGGCAAGCGTCTGATCACCGACGTGAACCGCCGCCGGACTCGCCTCGAGCCTGGCCAACTTTCCGGTCTGGTCGTAGGCGCAACCGACCCTGCCCGGGCCCGGATCGGCAAGCGTGATGCCCTTGAGGCGGCCGTCGGTCAGCGCGAGCTCCCACACCCGACCGGACTCGGCGACGCACAGGCGGGAATTGTCTGCCGACGCGCCGATGGCCGTGACTTCCCCCAGCGGGATGCTTGCAAGTGCGGCCGCGGCGACGGGATCGGTGACAAGCTTGGCAAACGAGGCCGCATCGAGCCACTCGACCACGGCACCCAAGCGAGTGAAGCGCCCCAACAACCACTTCGACCCGAAGCCCTGGTAGCTGCCGTCGGCCTCCTTCCAATACAGCGGGCTGCCCGTCATGTGGGCGCGGTAGCGCTGCTCCGTGGCGAAGATCACCTCGCCCTTCTCGAGCGCCGCGCCCACGGGCACCCACTCGGCGCGAAACGACTCGAGCGAGTCGATGACCGGAGGTTCGAAAGAGAATTTGCAGGGGATCTTCGGCATGCACCCCGCGGGCATCTTCACCTTCTTGTACGTCTCGTTCTGGTCGCCGAAGAAGCCACGGAAGAACCACGGGCCGGGGTTGCCGAAGACGTGCGGCTGCGGCCGACCAGACCAAAGCCCCGGGCCAAAGAGGTCGGGCAGCAGGTAGGTTCCATTCCAGCCCGCGCCTTCGGCAAAGCGCGACGCCTTGGCCAGCAGGCCGCCTCCGGGGATGTCGCGCAACACTTCGAGCTCGAGCCCGTCGGCGATTTCGTATTCATTGCCCACGAAGCCAACTTTGTCTTTCGAGACGGCGATGTAACTGCTCAGGATGCCGCGTGGGAAACTGAAGACCCACGACTGGGTGCCGGCGTGGTAGCCGACGGTGCGCATCGATCCTGCCTGCCCCGGGCCCTGGTCGCCCGTGCAAGGCACCAGCGAGGTCTGGTCGGCCGTCATCGGGCAGCCACTGTCACCGCCGGACCAAAGAATGGGCTTCAACCCGGCCGCCGAGACGCGCACGACCTCGCGAAACTGCTTGCTGAGAAGGACCTCTGTCGCCGAGACGGGGTAGATGGCTCCGTCGAAGGCACTCAGGTCGGTGGCAAGGGGAAAGGGGTGGTCGATCTGCCCCGTGGTGAAGTCGAAACGGTCGATGCCGACCTTGTCGGGCGCGCCGCCGCCGCTGTGCGGAGCGAGCACGAAGTAGAACGCGTAGTGCCGGTCGGGCGTCACGGCGCCGTAGCTGAAGGTCGTGGGCCAGGCGAGGCAGACCGGGGTGGCTTTGCTGTCGACGCACGCCAGCGAACCGACCGTCGCCAGCTTCGCCGGGGACGGACAATTCGTGCCCGTGACGTGGCCGCACTGCAGCGAGGTGTCCTGGTCCGGCACCGACTGGAACCCGACGTCGTTGTAGTAGGGCGTGAACTGTCTGGCGTCGCCGATGAGGAACGACGGGCCATACATGACGTCGGCCAGTGCCGGCGGGGCGGAGGGATGGCTTGCCGGATCCTTGGGATCGGTGCCCAGAAGGCCCAACTCCGCCCCATCGTTGTAGCCGTCGCCGTCGAAGTCGTATTGCTGGTCCGACAGCCCCAGCTCGACCTCGCGCTTGGCAGACACGCCGTCGCGGTCGAAGTCGGCCACCGCCGGAACGAATGCCACGGGCTGCAGGCTCGAATTGATGATCCACTTCTCGGGAATCGTCGTCACCACGAGCGGAGTGCGCGCATACACGCTGCCGTCGAACGACCCGATCAGGCCGGTGTCGTCGTCCAGCGGGCCGGCGACGGGCCAGGGCGGCGCGTGACCGCTGAACGCAAAGGGCGCGGCCTCGTCGAGCACCGCCAGCGCCCGATAGCGAGCGACCGGGGGCACGAACACCTTGGGCAGCGCGATCAGCATCTTGTCGAGCTGCGGCGAACGCAGCATCTGTGCAAACCCGGTCAGGTTCGGGTCCGGCCCATGCAACACCTTGAGCTTTCCGTCCTTGCCCAGCTCGACTAGGCCGCCGGCCGTAGCCACCTCGCTGTCGGGCTGCAGCAGCTCGTAGGTCGCCCACAACCGCTCGTCCGCGGTCAGCGCAATCGCCCGAAACGCGACCTTCTGCGTCGCCGGCACCCCGACCAGCGCCCGCAGGTCGGCCTGGGTCGCCACGACCTCCCAACTCGGCGCTGCGGCTTGCGTGTCGATGCGCACCAGGTCGTCGAGCACGAGGTAGACGACCCCCTTGGCGGTCAGCGGCAGGGCCTCTGCCGGGATCCGATTGGCCATCGCGATGCCTTTCGGCACGGTGAACGTGGTGATCTGCTTGGCCTTCGTCGAGCAGGAACTCTCGAAGACGTCGACCGACCCGAGCTTGTAGGGGTACGGGTCCCCGGCCGTGCGATGGAAGGCCAGCGCCAGCACCGTGTCTCGACCCATCCGCGCCGCCAGCCGCCACTCGACGGAGTCCTGCGGGGCCAGATCGGGTCCGACGATCGGCCCGAGGTCCGAGTCCTTGACGTTGAGCTGCCAGCACCGCGGCGGCAGGGAAGTGAGGACCTGTGCTGGACCCTTCGGAGTGGCGTCCAAGGCGATCACGCGACCAGCTGCATCGACCCACATCGCGCGCCCGCCAAAATCGGCGGTGCCCAGCAACGGGCCGACGGCCAAACCGCTCGCGTTGACGGCCACCGGCGCTGGCGTCACGCCATCCCATGCGCGCGCCGGGGATGACAAGGCAAGCAGCATCGCGGCGGCGGCAGCCGGTCGCAGCCAGGTGGGGTCGGTCATGGAAGCTCCTCGTGACGCGTCGGAAGTGACTGGTGTGGCCACCGAGTCAACGCTGTGACGCACCGCCCTCGGCTAGGGCTTGCACGCCACGTAGGCGCCGCAGCTGAACGCGCTGCCGTTGGTGTGCTGCGCTCTGAACTCAGCCAGCTCGGCGCAACTCACGCCGTCGACGCAGATGGCGGACTGCGAAGTGACGTTGATCTTGGGCAGCCCCGACAGCGAGGTCAGCGCGGGTGCCATGAGGATCTGCAGAAAGCCGACGTCGCCAAGCTCTGGGAACGACAGTTGTTTCAGGTTCGGCAACGTATTGAGCTTCAGCGATTTGGCGGTCTTCAGGGCCGGAAAGCCGTCGATCTTCGTCGCGTTGAGCCCCATCAGCACCAGCTCATCTTCGATCTGGGTCAGGACCGGAAACTTGGGCAGTTCGAGCAGCGAGGTGCAGTTCTTGATCGAGATCGGCCCTGGGGTGTAGTAGCCGGACACCCCTCTGACGGAAACCAGATTGGGCAGGGCCGTGAACGAACTGAGCTTGAAGTTGTCCTCGAGCTCCAATCGCACAAGCGTCGTGAGCTGACTGAAGCCGCTGACGCTGACCAGCTCGTTGTTCTTGGCAATTCGCAGCCCGGCAAGCGCCTTGACGCTGTCGAAGCCCGAGATCGTCTGCAGATGCTCGGTCAGCTCTACCGTCAAGCCGGAAACCTCTCGCAAGCCCGCCGGACCGGTCAGGCGGGTGCCCTTGTAGCCGCTGACGCTGATCGCACTGCACTTCTCCAGGTCGGGCAGCGCGTCGGCAAGGTCCACGTTACCGGTCAGGTAGATGAAGCCGAGCACTTCTTTGACATGGCTCAGGCGCAGCACCTGATCTGGGGAACTACCGATGTAGACGGATCCCTGGACGGTGCACTCGCGCGTGAAGCCTTTGCCCCCCGCGCCCCCGACGTTGTCGACAAAGACGCCAGGCGTGCAGCTGCCTGACTCGGCATAGGCGACCAGCTCGGCGTGCGCGTTGGCGTTGAGCTGCGGCGTGTCGACCTCGAGCGGAAACTCGCAGGCAGGCAGCAGCCCCAGCAGGGCGAGGCACAGGGGCAGGCACAGGTACGGGCAACGGGTGGGCGCGTTCATCATCGACTCCAAGGGACTGAGCGAACGGGCTGAGCGAACAGGACATCAGAAGGGCATCATGCCGACCCCGATGGTCACGACCTGCTCCGAGTCGTAGCGTTCTTCCAATGGAAACGGGATCTTGTCCATGCCAGGTGGTGCCGTCAGGCCGCCATAGACCATCGGGTCGTCCGCCACCGGCGCTCTCTCTGCCACGCGTTGACTCCGGCGGTACTGCACGAAGAAGTGGTACCGCTTGTCATAGAAGTACGACAGCTTGAGGGCCCCGGCGTTGATCGCGTCGTTCGAGTTGCCAAACGAGTAGCTTGCGGCGTCTGGCCACCACGTGACGGCCAATTCCGCGTCGCCGACCACCGGAAGCCTGACCGCAAGGGCGCTCTTCAGCGACATGTAGCCGCAGATGAGGCTGGCCCCCATGCCGGGCGAGACGTTCCAGCGCAGCCAATCGTCCTTGCCATTGCCGAGGTTGAGCAGGGTGACCGGGAACCCGACCCACGCATCCATGGCGATTCCCAAGTTGTCCGTATAGTCGGCCAAGGCTGCCGTGTGACGCTTGGGCACACCGTCCCACCCCATCTCGAGGCCGCCCTCGATGCCGGCCAGGTTGCCGATCGCGCTCGACTTGAAGTAGCCGCCCCCCTCGAAGTGCAAGAACACCTGGCTGCCCCGATCCGACGCGCCATACCCGGTGCCGTTGCCCAGCACGAGGTCGAACGCGGCCATGTGGCCTTTGCCGGGACCCATCGTGCCGACGAACTTCTGCTCGCTTTCATCTGCCCCAGCCGGGCTGGCGATGAGCAAGAAAGCCAACGCCGCGACTGCACAATTCCGTGTTCTGGTCTGCATCAGAATCGCGCCCCCAGGGATGAGGTGAAGCCGAACTCACCCGAGAACAGCCGTGGCGTGGTGACCGCGGCCTCGAGATACAGCCGATGAAACAGGGCGGCAGAAGCACCGATGTGGAACGGCATGTTGCGCACGTCCTGAGCCAGCGTGTCGCGGACGACGACGTCTGCTTTGGGCGTGCCGTGTCCATACCAATTCCAGTCGAATTCCGCATAGGTCAGCACCGGCCCGAGCGCCCGGTTGTAGCGGATCGGGATGCCTCCCGTGCTCGCGTGGGTCAGCAAGTGCAGGCCGTCGCGCGAGGTCGCCGTCGACACGCTGCCGAACATCAGGCCCAGATCGAGGCGAGACTTGTCTGTCTCGAACAAGCTGAAGAACATCAAGGTCGCGTGATAGCCGGTGGCATCGCCGCCGAGATTTCTCGAGTAAATCTTCAGGTCGAAGCCCTGCGTAGGCGACCCGATGACCGCGCCCGCCTGCTCGCCACCAGCCTGCGACGCCCGCGCCCGGCGTTCGTCCTTCTCTGCCTCGCTGTAGAAGGTCTTCTCTGTGTAGCGGTAGTCGCCCTCCTCCCACGTCCGCTCGTTCTTGACGGTGCCCACCGATCCGGCAGCACGCGTGAACATCAGGACGAAGGCGCCGATCGTTCCTGAAATCATGCCGTTGCGCTCGCTGTAGCGAACGCCTACGCCGCGCGGGGCGATGCCGTAGCTGTTGCGAAACCCGCTGTAGTCCGTCGTCCCGCCCTCGTAGAAGGCGCTGGTCGTCATCGAGTAGTCGTAGAGCAGGCTCCGGGCGTCGTCCGCATGGGCGACGGTGGGGGCCAAGCCGCTCAGGAGCCCACTCGACAATCCAAGTAGGCCAAGAAGAAGGCGGCACGTGCGGGATCGCTGCATCAGCGCGGACCTCGAATGGGTGGCCGAGACCCAAAGGCCGCGGCGAAGACAAGAAACCGATACTTTCATCGTGAAGGGGGGAGCCGAGGTTATTGGGGGGGATATGTTCGTGTCAAGCGCAATCAATCGCAGCAAATTGTGGGCCTTGGCGCGTGCAGGAATCCTCACTGTCCCTGACCCGGCAGCAACTCCTTGAAGCCTTTCGATGTTGCAGGTAGGGTCACAATCCATACGTTCAATTGCAGATTCGCCGACACATGCGGGAGTGATGACATGCTGAGACCGATGTGCCTTCTCGTCGGCTTGACCCTTTCCGCCTCCGCCTTTGCCGAGCCCAACGAGGCAGACGTGCTGCGTGAGTGGAATGCCGTGCGCGCCGATCCTCCCGGCTATGCCTACCATCTGGAGGCATGGCTGCCGCTTTTCCAAGGGCTGGAGTTCTCCGGGCCCTCTGGCCGAATCCTGACCATCGAAGGGCCCGCTGCGGTGCGGGAGGCGATCGCCGTTCTGAAGGCAACGCCCCCCATGCCCCAGGTGCAGGTTTCGGCAGGTATGACCCTGGCGGCGAGGGAGCACGCGAACGACCTGGGGCCTCGAGGCGGGCGCGGGCACGTCGGCACCGACGGCAGCACCCTCGGCGGCCGGCTGGAGCGGCACGGGCAGTGGCAAGGCACGGTGTTCGAAGCGATTGCCTTTGGCGCGACCACCGCGCACGAGACGATTCTCGAGTTGCTGGTCGACGATGGCACCCCGTCACGCGGCCACCGCACCGCGCTGCTCTATCCGCAGGGGGCGTTTGTCGGCGTGGCGTGCGGCGAGCATCGGGACTACCGGTCGATGTGCGTACTGGACATCGCTGGCCAGTTCGTCGAGGCAGACCAGGTGCCCAAGGCCCGGCCGGCGCCCGTCGATCCGAATCCCTTCGACGAGAGCAAGCCCTTTGCAAGCCCAACCGCGCGCGTGCCGACGGGCGCACCGACGCCGTTGGACCTGGCCGTGTTTGCCGAAGTCAACGCGCTGCGCACGGATCCGCAAGCCTGGGCAGCCAAGCTCGAAGCGCTGCTGCCGCTGTTCGAGGGTTCGATCCTCAGGCGGCCTGGGCGCACTGCCATGTTCTGGTCGAATGCGCCAGAGTCGGTGCACCAGGCCATCGCGATGCTGAAGGCGACGGCACCGCAGCCGCCCGCCGTGTTTCTGCCAAGCCTTGCGGCGGGCGCGCGCGACTACGTGCGGGTGCGGTGGGCGCATCCGGCGTTTCTCGACCGCAACTACTCGGCCCTCGACGCGGTGCGGCGCTATGGGTGGGGTCCGCTGTGCGGTGCGCTGACCATGCAGGGCGAGGGCGAGGCGTTCGACATCATCGCCACTTGGGTGGTGCAAGGCCAAGGACCGAACCGAACGCTGCTGCAAGCCGACGCGAGCCAGGTAGGCGTGGCGTGTGGGCCGTCGTCCGAATACCCGCTGCGGTGCGCGTTGGTGTACGCAAAAGGTTTCGCAGACTACGACGAGGCGAGTGTCGCCCCTACCGTAGCGGCTGTGCAACGCCTCGACGCCGCGCGCACCAATCCTGCGGGCGAGGCCGCGCGCTGGCGCCAGCTATTGCCCCTGACCAAGGGCGAGACGTTGCGCCTGCCGCAAGGCACGGTGCCACTGCCGGGGGGTAGCGAGGCGCTGGAGAAGCTGATCGCGCGGCTGGCGGCAGCAAAACCGTTGCCCGCACTCAAGCCGTCGGCCGACCTGCAGGAGCGGGCGCGCGATCTGGTGCGCGAACTCACGCCCGGGCGCGTGCCAGGAGATGCAGGCAGTTGGAGGATGCGCCCTGCATCCAGCTACCGCCAGACGAACGAAACAGCCGACCCCGACGAATTGACGCTGTTCGCACCCGGAACGGGAGAAATGGTCGCATTGCGCGTCCTGCTCGAGCGCCCGGATTGGCTGCTGACAAGAGACGAGGTCAGCGTCGGGCTCTGGTGCGGAGGCCACGCGACCAAGGGGCAGGTTTGCGTCGTTGACGTCGCAGTGGGTTGGGTCGCGGCGGGGCCCGAGCTGCCTTGAAGTTCGGTCGTTGGCGGCGAGGGCCGGTCCATTCGGTCTGCGTGACCACGCGCCCCGCTCGTTGCTGACGGCCGTCGAGGGCGCGGCGCCCGTGCCCGGCTTACTGCCGGTCGCCAATCGACGTCTCCGCCCCACCCGACCTGCGCACGATCCACGACGCCGCCAGGAACGCGACGCCCAAGGCCACCACCGACCCCAGCAGCAGGCCGCCCGACAACGACAGCAGGTCCATCAGCGCGACCTTGACGGCCAGCATCCCAATCCCCACAAAGCCCAGAATCTTCAGCTTGTAGCCGACGCCCCGCTGGCCCAAGGTCACGCCGGTCAGCGAGATGACCGCGAGAATCAGCGTCTCGGCCAGGCCCAGCTCTGGCCCGTTGCCGCAGAAGAGCGAGCAGCCCTGGCGCAAGGCAACGAACCCGACGACCAGCGCGGCCACCAGCACCGCCGGCGCCAGCCAGTCGCCCCACACGCCAAGACCCGCACCGTTCAAGCGGACGGCGAGCAGGACGAGGATGGCGGCCAGACACACGCCGGTCACCAAAGGCATCACGCCGTCTGCCGGCCCCCAGACCACCGCAACCACCGCCGCCGTGCCCGCCAGCAGCATCGCCAGCACGGCCAGGCGCCGACTCTTCAGCCGCCGCGTGCCCTCGACCGCCACCAGACCCACGCAAGCCAGCGCGATGCCTGTGGGTTCCAGCCTCGGCAACCCCAAACCCGCCACCAGCGTTCCCGCAGTGATGAGCGTCGTCGCCAGCCGCTGCAGGTCGTCGCCTCGCCTCGCAGCCACGGTGCCGGCCAACGCCAAGGCCACGCCCAGTCCCACGCCGAGCCACGCACCGGTCTGCCCGTGTGCAAAGGCCAGCAGACCAAACGCCCAAGCGAACGTCACCGGCAACCACGCCGCCTCTGCCGTCGACAGTCGCTGCCGCCGGACCGCTGTGCTGCTCAGGACCAGGGCCGCAATCGCCCCCACCCCGGCCACCAGCGCCACCACGGTCAGCGGTGGGGTCTCGGTTCTTTTGGCGACAAGCAGGGTTGCCAGGCCCATCACCGTCCCCACCGGAACCAGCACCAGCGGGCGCAGGAACGGCCAGCGCCGGTGCGCCAGGACCAACGCCGCCGTCGTCGCTGCCACCAGTGTCGCGGTCCGCGGCCAGGCGTCCACGTCGGCGCGACCCAGCCCGGCAATCGCCAGCACCGCCAGCGCCAGCCCCAGACCCGCCAGCGAGGGCTTGTCGTGCTTCAAGGCGGACACCACGGCACCGGCGGCGGCCACGGCCAACACGAGGACGGCAAGCCAGATCGGCAGTACTTGGGTCTTGTGGACGGTCTCGAGCACGATCAGCGGAACCAGCACAACGCCCGCGTGCGCCATGACCGCCGGATGGCTGGCGAGGATCGGCGCACGACGCAACAGGTCGTGGGCGCCCAACAGCAGCGCGCAGTAGCCCAGCCCCAGCCACGTGCCCAGCTGGGCGTCGAGCATCCCTTGCTGCGACGCCACCCGCAGGACCAGCGCCCCCAGCAGCACAAACGCTGCGACGGCCACGCCCCCCAGCAGCGCCGAAACCGAGCCCTCGATGTGCAAATCCGACGGCAGCTCGCGCGGCTCGACCACCGGCGGCGGAACCGTGGCGACCGGGTAGGTACCGGACTCCAGGCGGTGGACGCGCTGCTGCAGCTCGTGAACCGTGTTGTGCAGCGTCTCGAAGTCACACCCCTGACATCGCTCCGTCGTCATCGGTCACCTCGGATCAGGTGGACTGGTGCTCCGTTTTGGCGGACAGAGCCGCGGGCTTCGCTGCCGGGGGGAACAGCGGCACAAGACGGTGGAACAGGTAAAGGATCAGGAAGGGAGCGGTGAAGATGACAAGCGCCGTGATGATCCCCTCCTTCTCCCAAATTCCTGGGAAATAGTCGGTGAAGCCGCGCATCGACTTGGACAGCAACTGGCCGCCCACGACGACGTTCCAGCGCATCAACAGCACCTGACCCAGCAGCATGGTCGCCGACAGCCAGATGAGGGTGTGGGCGACGCGCTCGCTGAGGCGGAACAGCGCCGCGATCGACAGGAACAGGAACGGCACCAGCGACAGCACGCCGAACTGCATGACCACGTACGAGAAGAACAGCTTCTCGCTGATCAGGCGGCCCAGAATCTCCCACTCCTCGGTTTGCTTGTAGGCGATCGACATCACCTCCAGCAGCTCGAGGCCGACTGCGATGATCATGAAGCCCCACAGGTACTTGCCCATGGAGCGCACGCACATCCCATCGACCTTCCAGCCGTTGATCCGCGCCACCACGAAGTAGTGGAAGATCAGCACCGAGATGCCGGACACGATGGCCGAGAAGATGAAGATCACGAACATCAGCGCCGTCGACCACCACGGATTGGCCTTCAGCGACCCGAACAGGAAGCCGACGTAGCCGTGCAGCAGGCACGCGAGCGGAATGCCCAAGCCGGCCAGGAATGTAGCGATCTTGTGGTCGGCATGGCGGGTCGCTTCGGTCTCGTTCAGGTTGCCGAGCAGGATGAGCTTCGACAGCATCCCGGCGAACCCTCCCCCCTTGGCCCGCAGGATGAAGTCGCCGCGCATGACGAACCAAATCTCGAGGATGACGAGGATCAGATACGTCGAGTAGATGTACCCGAACCCTGCCATCGCGCTGGAGAAATTGGGGGTCGTCAGCATCCGGTACGACGACTCCGGGTGCCCCAAGTGCACCAGCAGCGGCAGCGGCGCGAACAGCAGGAACACGAACGCTGAGGCCAGCGAGAATCGCGCCACGGGCTTGAGCTCCTCGCGACCGAACACGTGGTACAGCGATGACACGATGAACGCGCCGGCCACGAGGCCCGTGATGTACGGATACAGCACGATCATGACCGACCAGGTGACGTTCACCTCGTTGGGAAACACGAAGTTCATACGACCTCCCGATCCAGACCCAGATAGTAGCACTTGGGGTGGGTGCCAAGCTCAGGCTTCAGCAGACGGAACCGCTTCTGCCGCAACAGCATCGACAGCTTGCTCTTCGGGTCCTTCATGTCGCCGAAGATGCGCGCCTCGCGAGGACACGCCTGCACACACGCCGGCAAAAGACCTTTGGTGATGCGGTGATAGCACAGCGTGCACTTGTCCGCGGTGTGCGTCTTGGGGTTGATGAAGCGGCTGCCGTACGGGCACGCCTGCACGCAGTAGCCGCACCCGACGCACTGCTCGGGGTCGACCAGCACCACGCCGTCCACCGTGCGGTACGCCGCGCCCACCGGGCAGACCTGGTTGCACACCGACTTCTCGCAGTGGTTGCAGATCTTGGGGACGAAGAAGGCCTGCGCCACGTCGTCGCCCTTCGTCTCCGCAAACACGAAGTTGTCGTGCGTGGCCGCGTCGACGCGGACCTCACCCGACTTGGTGATCTCGTAGCGCTCGACCCAGGTGCGGAACACGCCCGCAGGCACGTCGTTCTCGGCACGGCAGGCGCGCATGCAGGCGTTGCAGCCGATGCACTTCTCCGTGTCGATGGCATAGCCCCAGTAGTGCTTGCTCCAGTCGTAGCCGTCGCTGGCCGGGCCCGTGGGCGGGGCGGCGGGGGTGCAGCGCACGAGCAGCAGGCCCGAGGTGATCCCCATGGCCTTGAGCACCTTGCGCCGGGTGATGGCCGACCGGTCGGCGGCGGACTCGTTCTTCTTGCGGTCGGTCATTTCGTTTCCTCCTGGCCCGCGGTGGCGGTCGGGTCGGCGGCGGGCGCCGTGGCAGTGACTTCACCGGCCGGCGCGACCGCGGTCGGCTGCAGCGCCGCATGGCCTACGGGATGGATGTAGTTCTCCTGATGGCAGTCGACGCAGCGCTTGGTCGCGTCCTCTTCGCCCGAGCCCATCTCGTCGCGGTGCGCCGGCCACTCGATGGTGGGCGGCCCGTTCTTGCTGCGGAAGTCCGCGGCACCATGGCACAACAGGCAGAAACGCGGGTCAGCGTCGCGCACGATCCGCCCGGCGGTGTCTGAGACCTGCTGGAAGATGTGGCACGAAGTGCACTCGATCTTGGCGTGGGGCAGCTTCGCGAACTTCGCCGCGATCTCCTTGTGACAGTAATCGCACTGGAACAGCGGCGGGTGGTCGTCGGGCTGCTTGAGCGTGCTGTCGGTGCGGCCGATGTGGCAGTCGCGGCAGCGGTTGATCATCGGGTGCAGCCGCGCCTTGCGCACGTCGCGGTCCAGGAACAGCGGCTCGTGGGGGCTGTGGCACTTCACGCACTCGATCTTCTCGTCGTCGACGCCGGCGAACTTGAAGTGGTCGCGCCACTGGATCTGCGGGAAGCGTCCGGGACGAGCCGCCATCGCCTGGTGGCACACCAGACAGTCCTGTTTGGTGTTGGGCTTGACCAGATGGACCTTCTTCGGATCGGCGACGTGGGCAGAGCCAGCACCGTGGCAGGTCTCGCACTGCACGGCCGCGTGCATGTCCTTGTCGTGCAGTGTCAATTCCTTCTCATGGCACTTCTTGCAGGCGTCCTTGCCCAGATGGCGCGGTGTCTTGACCCGTGCTTCTGTCGCCGCAGCGCCGCGGAAGTGGCCGAATTGACCGAAGGTCTCTGGCACCGCCAAGCCTCTGAGCCCAACGGCCACCAGCACCACGCCCACCAGCACCGCAAAGACGGGAATGGTGTGGCGGTAGTCGGAGGCAGGCACGTCCTCGCCCGCCTCAAGCCGACGCGCCGTCAGCAACAGGTTGGTGCCGATGGCGACGAGCAGGACGGTGAGGACGGCCAGGCCCACAGCCACGCCCAACGCGGCGTTCTGTTCCCGACCGATGCTGACGGTCCAGCCGAAGCCGAGAGCCGAGACGATGCCGCCCAGGTACGCCAACAGGATCCTGAAGCGATGGTTGCGAGCTTGTTTCACGGGTCCTCCATGCAGCGACAGGGACGTCCTGCAGGTGTGTTTCGGCGGGGTTCGCTGGGACGGCTGGCGAATCCACCAGCCCTGGCTGAGCGATTCCCGGCACGCAGCGCTCTGAACTCGTTTGCAGCTCGCGAGGCGACCCGCAACCGCTGCTGCGCGGCCGCGCACCACAACAGCGCGCAAACGGGCAGCACCGATTCTGCACTGTTCTCTTTCTCGGAATCCCCCAGTCACGATCTGCTGGTGTCGCCCTCGGACGAGCCCCCAGCCAAGAATCCCCAACCACCCTCTCGAACGCGACGGGTCCGCACGAAGACGGCCCCTTCCGCGTTCGCGAAAGCTACCCCACTTCCTGCCATGGCGACAAGGGGATAGCCACGTGTTCGATGGAGATCTCGACCATCCCAACCGCTTGCAATGCCTACCTAATCTTCGCCAAAATGTGGCATTTATGACATGGATCAATATTCGCACCGAGGTCTGAGTCGACGCAGGTTGCTGCTGCGACCACGGGGACGATGACAGCGTGCCGAAGGTCGTGCCACGATGCGGCCTTGGGGCGCGGCGGTGGGGCCGCCCCCGTTCCCAGACGCCGGAGCCGCCATGACCCCGACCCCGTTTCTCGCCATCGCCGGTCGCGCCATCCCTGTCCTGCTGGGTGCCCTGCTTGCCGTTGCGGCGAGCTCGGGGACGGCCGACGCACAGTGCTCGACCTGAGGCAACCCCGCGCTCCCGGTGGGAGACGTCGACATGACACGCGCGCTGGATCAGGGGACTGCCGACGCCTCGCTGCGGCTGCGCTTGGGACTTTTGTACGGCTATAGCGAGAGCGACCGGCTCTATGCCGGAACGGAAGACGTCACGCTGGACCAAGTGTTCCGCACAACGCTACACCTTGCGTCGTTCAACGCGTCGCTGGACCACTCGTCCGGGCTGGGTGTCGGGGCCGTGCTGCCCTACGGCTTCATCGAGCGGGTCGACGCGGAGAAGACCACGAACGACAACGGGTTGGGCGATCTCGAGATGCGGCTGCGCGCCGACGCCGTCACGCTGCTGGGGCCCGCATTTCGCGGCTGGCCGCATCTGGTGGTGAGCGGCGGTGTCGTGGCGCCGACCGGTCCCTACATCTCCAAGCAACTGCTGTGGGTTGGGGAGGGCGAGCCGCCTCCGCCGCCAGACAAGTACGCATCGCTGGGACGCGGCGTGTGGTGGGCGCTTGGGGATGTCGAGCTCTTTGGCCCGATCGGCAACCGTTTGGGTTGGTACGCGTCGCTGTGGACCCGCACGCCGCTGGGAGAGGCCGAAAACGGCTTCGACTGGGGCGCTGAGCGGCGGGTCAGCGTGGCGGGCTCGTGGCGGGCGATCCCGCAGCGGCTGACCGCCTCGGTTGCCGGTGAGTGGCAGTGGCGCGGCAAGGCGACCGAGCTCGTCTACGACGTGAACCAGGAACCCCCGGTGCTGAAGCGCACCGACTTCATCAGCGGCGGCGGCGACTGGTTCGACGTGACGCCCACGGTGCGGGTCGAGTGGACGCAGGCGCTGTCCAGCTCGTTCACGCTGCGGGTGCCGGTGTGGCGCAACGTGCGCGGGATGCAGGGCGTGCAGAACACGTCGGGCTATGTATCGCTGCAGTACGCGCTAGACCTGGGGGCGACGGCGGAGAAGTCCAACCCCACGCTTGCCAAGCCCGCCCCCGTCATGGCGAAACCCGGTGACCAGCCGAATGCGCCTGAGGTGGCAGCCAAGGTGGTGCCGGGCCGGGTGACGCTGGTCGACTACGGCGCGACGTGGTGCGAGCCGTGCGAGAGGTTGGAGAAAGAGCTGGCCGCCTTCGAACAGCAACGCCCCGACCTCGTGTTCGTACGCATGGACGGCAGTGAGTGGGACGATGCCAAGCTGGACCACTACCTGCCCGGCATCGGCGGCTTCCCGGTGCTCGACATCTACGGCAAGGACGGGCGGCTGGTGTCGCGACTGGTGGGCGCCGACGTGTTCAGCTTTCGCCAGTTCCTGCCGAATTAGCCTGCCTGATTCAGCTCTTTGCGGAATTCCGCGCGCAGTCCAGCGCCACGGCCACGTCCGGGCAGGCGCGCAGAACCGCTTGGTCGTTGGTCAGCAGCTTCAGCCCCGCACGCCGCGCCGCGACGACGAATTCCGCATCGTAGGCGGTCAGGCCTGTCGCAAGCGCCGTCTGCAAGACGTCGAGGGTGTCCGCCTCAGGCAGCGTCGTGACCCGTTCCCGATGCGTCTGGAGAATGCCCAAGGCGACGGGGGCGGCGATTCTGCTGGCGCGCACACCACCCGCAAGCGTGTTGGCAAGCTCTGTCCAAGCCATCCCCGGCACGCACCAGTCCGGGTCTCGCGCTGCCCATGCTTTCACGGCTTCGGTCTGTGGCATGTCCATTGCCAAATAGATCAAGATGTTGGTGTCGACGACCATCATGCGCGCCCTTCCTCCTTCCACCGCCGCAGGTCCTCGTCGGTGATCGGCGCCCCACGGAATGCTTGGCGAAACGGCTCGAGCGCCTCTGACAGCGACGGCGCTGGACCCGGTGCCTCCACCGCATCGGCCAGGATGGCGATCATTTCCTGATTCAGGCTGCGTCGGTTGCGCTGGGCCCGCAGGCGCAAGCGCTCGTAGACGACGACGGGCAGGCCCTTGAGTGTGGTGTTCGGCATGGCGTCCTCCCCGACCAGCGGGTTTGGTACCATGACGGTAGCGAAATGGTAGCGTTGCGACAAGGGCGACCTCCAAGACTGGAACTGGGTTCCAACCTTGCAGAAGTCGTGCCCACGCTGGACTTGAGTGATCCCGAAGACTTGCAGGATCGAACCGGAGCGGACGCCGGTCTCGAGACCGGTCTCGGCCCGCGGTCTCGAGACCTACTTGACCCAGACCACCACGTTGTCGATGCCGAAGCTCTCGTCCGTCGCGACCTGATCCAGCGTCGAGCAGGCGTTGACCGTCGCCTTGGCGGCGGAGTGCGCGGAGGTGAACGCTACGTCGTACTTCGAGTCGCCGAAGCACGGCGGCCCGCTGCCACCGCCGCACCAGTTGGTGCCCACCTGAAGGCCGCAATTGTTCAGTGTCTGCGACCACTTGGTGACGCCGTCCAACTGCACGCTGCCGTTCTCGCCGTCTGACGAGTCGATCGAGACATAGGTCAGCGAGACCTTGGCTTCGGTGTGAGCGACGCCAGCCAGGTCGTACTGTCGGTTGAAGCAGCCGCCCGAGAACGTGTTGTAACCGCCCAGGATCTTGCCGAGTGTGCCGCACGACGAGATGGTACCCATGCTCCAGCCGGTTGCCGCTGCCTCGAAGTCGTCGACCGCAAGTCGCGTCCAGCCGCCGTTGGTCATGTCGCAGAGCAGCTCTTGCGCGTCTGCCGGGTCGCCGCCGTTGCCGTCGATCCAGTACGAGCCATCCTTGGTCGTGGGCACCTTGGTCAGCAGATCCTTGCACGAGAACGCGGGGTTGCCCTTGCTGCCGGGGACAAGTAGCGAGACCGTCGCGTATTCCGAGCCGTTGCAGACGTACAGCGCCTTGGCCACCGGGTCGCCATAGGTGGCGCCGAAGTTGCTGGCGTTGCAGGGAACCGGTGGCGTCGTCGCGCTGACGAAGACGAACGCGCCGCCGGCAGCCACCTTCTTGGACGACAGCGTTTGCACCGACACGCTCCAGGCCTCGATCTTGCCGTCGGTCGTGTTGTTCAGGAACTTCGAGTCGATCACCTGCAGCTGCCACTTGCCCTTGGGGTTCTTGCCAATCCAGCTGGCGAGATCGCCCGAGACCGTCTTGGTGGGCGACGGCCACGACGTCTTCAGCTGCGTGCCGGTGCCGGACTTGTCGTAGAGCAAGTAGGTGGTGTTGGCGGGATCGATCAGCGCCACCTTGACCTGCGAAATGTCGCTGGACGAGAGCGTGAGGTTGATGGTCACGCCCTGCGCAACGCCATAGTCCGGCACGTCGATGGCATCGCTGACGCCGACTGGCGAGTTGTCGGGGATGGCCAACGGGGTCTTGGCGCTGGCCGTCGCGTCGGTGAACTGGTTGGTCAGCAGGTTGTTCGAGACCTCGTTCAAGCCGTCGGGGGGCAGGCTGGTCATCGCCGCCACGCAGTCCAGGCTGCCGTCGGCCTTCAGTCCGGCGACGACCAGACCGGTGCCACACGCGGTGTTCACCTTGGCCAGCACCGGCAGGTTGCCCAAGTCCGCGTACGCGCCGGTCTTTGCGACGTCGGCAAGGTCGGCCGACTTGGCATAGGCGGTGAGGTCGGGGCCGCCCTCCAGATCGGCAAACAGGCCCGAAGTCGCGACCTTGGCCAGTGACACCGTCTTGGCAAACGCCGAAAGGTCGGGGGCGCCGGTCAGGTCTGCATAGGCGCCCGAGGTGGCCACCGAGGCGAGGTCGGCGGTCTTGGCATAGGCCGCCAGCGCCTCGGCATCCAGATTGGCAAGCGTGACGCAGCCGCTGCAGTCCAGCCCTTCAGCCAGCGCCGTGCGCAGGGCGAACGGCACGGCAAGCGTCGCCTTGCGCGGCAGTTCCGGGTCGGCGTCGATCTTCACGCCGATCCACGCCTGGGGCAACGCAGCAAACAGCTTGGGATCCAAGGGTTTGACGCTGCCAAGTGCGTGCGTGAACTGGCCACCGGCCACTGCGATCTCGACAGGGCCTTCGGTCCAGGCGGCCACGCCACCCTGCGCCTGCCCATAAATCGCGAACGTGATCGGGTACTTGCCATCTGCCGCTGGACCGCCGCCCGACGACTGCAGCAGGCCCTCAACCAACGTCGAGGTGGGAACCGCCGCGAACGCCGGGAGCGTCCACAGAAGAGCCGTCAGGACCATGCCACCCAGAACTCGCAGAATCGCTTGCATGTGTGCCTCCGTTGGCCGGCGAACGCTGAACCGCCAGCATAGACCCGCGGCAAGGGCACGCCAAGACGACGGACGCCCACGGCTACCACCCCGGGTAGTCTGTCTGCCCCATCGCTTCGGCGTCGGCAGCCGGGTCGCCGAACGCGGTCGCCAAGTCGTCTGCGAGACGCTCGATTTCCGCCCGCAGTTCCAGCGGTTCCAGCCACTCGGCGGGAATCACGTCCGGTCCGTGCAGTGCGCCCAGCAGCTGGCCGGTCAGGCTGCCGATCGAGTCCGAGTCGCCGCCGTGGTTGACCGCGAGCACCACCGCGTCGCGAAAGTCGCGGCCGACCAAGGCACACCAAAGCGCCATGGCCAAGGCCTCTTCGGCGACCCAGCCGGCCCCGAGCTCTGCGGGCAGTACGTCGGTCCGACCGTTTGCAGCCAGGGCGCGCGCCGCGGCGACGGCGCGCACGACCTCGTCGCGCCCTTCGCAGCCGTCCAGGTCCGCGTCGGCCCGCCCCAGCGCCGCCTGCAGGTCGCAACCGTCTGCAATGGCAGCGATCACCGCGGCGAAGTACCCGGCGGCCAAGTAGCCGCTGGGGTGACCGTGCGTCAGCCTGGCCACGTCGCAGCCGACCGCGAAGGGACGACCGAACGGGCGAATGAAGCCCACCGGCGCCACCCGCATCACGCCGCCGCAGCCTTTGCTGTCGTTGGCGGGAAAGTCGCCGAAGCACGCGACCGTCGACAGGGAGGACAGGCAGGTGTTGCCGGGCGCCCGCAAGCTCCACAGCGCCTGCACGCCCCACAGCCAGCCGTCCTCGCCGATCTGGACCTGCGGGCGCGGGCGCTTGCCCTGGGTGCGCAACCAGCGCAGGTACGCGTGGCCCACGCAGCCCGGGAAGGTCGAGATGCCGCGGAGCGACCCGCGAACCCACGCGCGAATCAGCCCTTCTGCTGTCCAGAGGGTCATCTGCGTGTCGTCGGTAATGGCCCCCAACCGCCCGTACACAGGGGAGAATGCGGTGATGCCCTGCGGACCAAAGCGACGGCGGATGGTGTCCAGAGCGTCGAATTCGACCGGTGCCCCTAGGGCGTCGCCGACGGCGCCGCCCAACAGGCAGCCGCGACTGCGATCGCGCAGGGTCAGTGAGGTGACGACCGCGGTACGCGGCGGATTGAGCGAAGAAGCCGTGGAACCGTATGCAGTTGTGGTGGTCATGAAACTCCTTTGGGGTCACGTCGGAGCACTTGTTGGGGCGGCGTTCGGCAACACCATGGCATGGCCCTGCGACAGATTGTGTCGCGTGACCGCACCGCGGCGGATCATCGTGGTTCAGCTTGTCTCCCACCCAAACCTCAGGTTAGCTTAGCGGTTCGCTTGCCTGCCCCGTCCCAAGGGCTGCCAACTCAGGGGGAATCATGCTGTCGCGCCGACCCGTCACCGGCCTGCTCATCGCGGGATTGCTCGCATCGCTGTACGCGGGGGCGGCGCTGGCCACCGTGCCCGCCACGGTGCGTGTCGAAGGCGCGATGACCGCGATCGGCGGTGGCGCAGCGCCCGACGGCTCTTACGACCTGATCTTCTCGATCTACCTGCAACAGCAGGGCGGCGCGCCGCTGTGGTCGGAGGGACCGGTCAAGGTCAAGATCGAGAGCGGCCGCTTCGGCACCGCGCTGGGCACGGCCTCTCCGCTGGTCGCGGCCAACCTGCCGGCGATCGGCTGGTTTGGCATCAAGGTGGGGCAGGAGCCTGAGCTCGAGCGCCAGCCGCTGCACTCGGTGCTGTACGCCATGCGAGCGGGTCTGGCGGACTCGCTTGCGTGCTCCGGCTGCGTCCAAGCCAGCCACTTGGCGGCCAACGCTTTGGCGGGTTACGTCAAGACGACCATGTTGTCCGACGTCGCGCTGTCGGGCAGTTACGCAGACCTCTCCGGCACGCCGAACCTGGCTGCCTACGCCAAGACCAGCGACTTTGAGCAGGTCGCCTACTCGGGTCAGTACAAGGACTTGCAAGGGCTGCCGGCGATTGCCACCTTTGGCAAGGCTTGCGGCACCGGTCTGGTCGTCGCGGGCATCCTGGCCGACGGCACGCTGACCTGCGTGGCCCTGCCGGAACCGGTCGTCAAGCTGCCGCCCGACGGCATCGACGAGATCTCGAACAACCTGATCTTCAACCAGTTCGTCGATGCGTTTGCGTCGAAGGCGGCCATTCCGATCCTCGACAACAACCCGATCGGCATCTACAGCGAGATCGAGGTCGGCGACGTCGGCTTTGCCCAATCGCTGACTGTGAGCATCGAAGTCACGAATTCGGACATGTCGGCGCTGCAGTTGGTCCTCTACGACTCGGAGAACAAGGAGTACGTGCTGTTCAACAAGAACGGCAAGAAGGGCGACTCGCTCAAGACCTCGTACCCCGACCAGACCAAGACGATCTCTGGCGACCTGACCTACTGGGTGGGCAAGAACCCCAAGGGCAAGTGGCGCTTGCAGGTCATCGACACGGCATTCCTGAACAACGCGACCGACGGCGAGATCACGAGTTGGTCCATCAACTTGCAGACGCTGTCGAGCAAGAAGATCCATATCAAGGGCGACCTCATCATTGACGGCACGCTGACGGTCGGCACCCCCAGCAGCACCACCCCTGCGGGTACACAGGACTTCCAGCTCTGCGCCGGGACCGACCCCAACGGCATGTGCAAGGCCAACCTGTCCAAGGGGCGCACGTTCCTTGCGGCGGCCAAGTACTGCGCGTCGCAGAACGCCGACATCTGCACCGACAGCCAGGCGTACCTGATGCGCCGCGACTCGCTGACCGCGCTGAACGCCAACTGGACGGCTTCGTTCGCGGACAACGACGGCGGCCAGTGGAACGCGGCCAACGGCGGCACCGGCGACAACCACTCCGCTGACAGCATCTATCTGACGCCCTGCTGCCACAACGTGACGCCAAAGGGTGCGAACGAGCAGACGGTCGCCGGTATCCGCGTCCTGGCCCTTCGCAACACCGCGGACAAGACGTGGGACGAGGCCGTCTCTGCCTGCGCCGCAGAGCAAGCCGACCTGTGCAGCAAGAGCCAGTACTGGGTGCTGCGCCAGAACGGCAAGATCTCTGTCAACGTCTGGTCGTCGGACCACTCGGACAACGACAGCACCAACTATGAGAAGGGCATCGGCAGCGGCTCAGACGACCCCAGCCCCACCAACAAGTACGGCTATGCGTGCTGCGCGACGACCCGCACCGGTCCCGACTGCCCCGTCGGCGGCACCGTTGTCGACGGCGTGTGCATGGCCAAGCTCGCCAACGCGAACAGCTACAACTGGAACACCACGACGACGGCGTGCACTGCCTTGGGCGCCAACGTGTGCTCGATCTCGCAGAGCGCCGTACTGCGTTCGGCCGGCAAGATCACCGCAAGCGCGAACTGGACCGCCTCGTTCTCCGACAACGACGGCAGCCAAGCGGCGATCGGCGTGGGCTCGACCGCCGACGACCCGCAGAACTCCGCCCTCTACTCGTATGCCTGCTGCTGGTGAGCCCCGGTTCTGCGGTTGCCTCGCCGCCCCTCAGGCCGTAGCCTCGCACGCCAATCCGACGGCGCATCCCCCGTCGGCCGCGAGTGCCACCCATGCCTGCCAAGACCCTGCTGTTCCTCGCCTTCCTGATCTCGGCCCTGCCGGCCTGTCGCAAGCCGACGGTCCCGCCACCCGCCAAGCCCGCGGTCCGCAACGAAGTGCCCGTCGCTGCCCCGGCCGCGCCGCACTTCGACCGGCTGACACGCAGTGAATTCAACCGCTTGGCGGCGGAGACCTTTCTGCCGCTGTTCTGGGTGGACGACCGCGACCACGACGCCGCGGTCGATGCCAATGAGCTGGTCGAGCTGTGGGGGATGCGCCGTGGTCGCAACGACCCATGGCTGGTGCGGGGCGCTTTCGGCCCCAGCTTCGCCCCCGCTTACGAGCACATGATCGCATTCGGCAAGGACGGCTTGGACTTGACCAAGGCGCCGCCCGCCGATTGGACGCGCCGGCAAGCGGTGCTCGATGAGCTGAAGCAGGGTCGCCCAACGCTGCTGCACACCGTGCTGACGGACTCGACGCCGCAAGAACAGGCCTTCGTCAAGCAGATCCTGAAGGCCGCCGATCTGATCGAGGGGGTGTACGCGCGCCAGCTGGGCTCGGCAGGGCTGGAGGACGACATCCCCGAGAACGATCTGGCCAGCCGCGCCCTGTTCGCCCGCAACCAAGGGCCTTGGTGCGAGGCGCCGGCGACTGCGCGGGACCCGGACTGCCAGGGAGTGCCGTCACGACCCAAACACGTGTTCGGCGTCTATCCCGCCAAGATTCAAGAGGATCCCGGCTTCTGCGAGGTACTGGCCGCCCGCCCCGATGCCAAGACGCTGCTGGCCCCGTTCTCCGTTGTGCGCGAGGGAGCCAACGGCACGCTGGAGGCGGTGCCGTATCAGGACGCCTACCGGGTGGAGCTGGCCGCCGTGTCGCGCGCCCTGCAGACCGCCGCCGATGTGCTAGGGCCGGAAGAGGCGGCGCTGGCCACCTACCTGCGCGCGGCGGCCCAGTCGCTTCTGGACGGACTGTGGGAGCCGGCGGACGAGGCGTGGGCGGCGATGAATGTCCGCAACTCGAAGTGGTATGTGCGGGTGGGTCCGGACGAGACGTACTTTGAGCCGTGCAGCCGCAAGGCCGCATTCCACCTGACGTTTGCGCGCATCAACCAGGACTCGCTTCGCTGGCAGGACAAGCTGGTCCCGGTGCGCAAGGACATGGAAGAGGCCCTCGCGAAGCTGGCGGGCAAGCCGTACAAGGCTCGCCCGGTTGCGTTTCATCTGCCTGACTTCATTGACATCGTACTGAACGCGGGCGAGGCGCGGTCGGCCCTGGGCGCCACCGTGGGCCAGAGCCTGCCGAACTGGGGCAAGGTCGCCGCCGAGGGCCGTGGTCGCACCGTCGCGATGACCAACATCGGCACCGACGCCGACAGCCAAGCGTCCAGCCGTCGCAAGGTCGAATCGCTGTTCTGCGAAGAGGCGATGGAGTTCTACACGACCGCGCCTGAGCCAGAGGTCATGAGCACGGTGCTGCACGAGGCCGCCCACAACCTGGGACCCGCGCACGAGTATCGCGTCAAGGGCAAGACGGACGACGAGACCTTCGGCGGAGGGCTGGCGGCGACGCTGGAGGAACTCAAGGCGCAACAGGCGGCGGCTTATCTGGCCGATTGGCTGGCCGCCAAGGGCATCATCGACGACGGGCTGCGGCGTCAGGCCCATACCGGTGACGTGGCTTGGGCGCTGGGGCACGTGTCGCAAGGCATGCTGACGCCGGAGGGACGGCCCAAGCCCTACAGCCAGCTTGCGGCGATTCAGGTCGGCTGGCTGCTGGAAACGGGCGCGCTGAGCTGGAAGCCCGACGCCATCGCCGCCAACAACCGCGACAAGGGCTGCCTGGCGTTCGATCTGGCCAAGTTCCCCGCCGCGCACGAGAAGCTGATGGCCAAGGTGGCAGGCATCAAGGCGCGCGGCGACCGCAAGGGGGCCGAGGCGCTGGTTGAGAAGTACGTGCAAGCCCCCGGCGCGTGGGCAGATCTGCGCGAAGTGGTGCGCCAACGGCTGTCGCGAGAGCCGCGGTCCAGCTTCGTGTACGCCATCGAACTCGGCCGGTGACACTTTTCCCCAGGTCCGGTGTTTCAGGAACGTGGGGCCGTGCCCGTCCCACCTTCTGCTGCCGCCCGGAGCCCGCTTGAGCGTCGACGTCGCCACCTGCTATGCCCAACACGGTCCGATGGTGCTGCGGCGCTGTCGGCGGCTGCTGGGCGACGAGGCGCGCGCGGTCGACGCCATGCAGGACACCTTCGTTCGTCTACTGACCCATGCCGGGCGGCTGGACGACACGGGGCTGTCGAGCCTGTTGTACCGGATGGCCACCCAGGTCTGCCTGAACTGCCTGCGGACAGAGCGGCGCCGCCCCGAAGTGACCGGCGGCGAGCTGCTGGCCCGCATCGCCGACGCCGGTGACACCGAGCAACGCACCGTGGCGCAAGCGGTTCTGGGGCGGCTGTTCGGGGCCGAGCAGGAGAGCACGC
Source organism: Myxococcota bacterium (assembly GCA_049317445.1). Classification (GTDB taxonomy): domain Bacteria; phylum Myxococcota_A; class UBA9042; order UBA9042; family UBA9042; genus CAJBNH01. Next base: position 38,189 of record JBMOIG010000020.1, read on the forward strand.
AAACCATCGCAGTCCTGCATCTGCTGGACGGTCTGACGCTGGACGAGGTCGCCGATGAGGTGGGCCTGTCGGTGTCTGGCGTCCGCAAGCGCCTGCGGGCCCTGCGCGGCCATCTGCAAGAGCTGGAGGGGGTCTAGCCATGCCACGACCCATGCATCACCCAAAGTCCGGCCCGGTGCCCGAGCTGTTGCTCGAGCGTCTGGTGGTCGGAGACCTGCCGCCCGACCAGGCGCGCGATCTTCAGCAGCGGCTGGATGCCGAGCCTGACGGCGCGGCGCGACTCGCGGCGCTGGAGACCTCCAACCACCGGATTCTGCAAGAACATCCCGTCGACGCGACCGCCGCGGCCATCCGCCGTCGGTGGCACATGCAGCAGGTAGCCGCCGCGCAGCAGCCCAGCAAGGTGCGCGAGGCCCTGCGGTGGGGCGTGCCGGCGCTGGCTGGCGTGGTGCTGCTGGTGGGGCTGGCCCGCCCGGCGCTGCGCATGTTCGACGCGCCGCAAGGAGGTACGTCGGTGGCCCTCGACGAGGCGGCGTCGCCGTTGGCCGACTCGACCGGCGGCGCGCGCGTCAAGGGTCTGGAGCCGCATCTGGTGGTGTTCCGCCAGTCGGCCGCGGGCGTGGAGCGGCTGGCGACCACCACCGGGGTGCGACAGGGTGATCTGCTGCAGGTGGGCTATGTTGCCGCAGGTCGCCCCTATGGCGTCATCGTGTCGGTCGATGGCCGCGGCACGGTGACCCAGCACCTGCCCGAGGTTGGCGGTGGCACCGATCTGGTCCGGGACCGTCAGCATGTGTTGTCGCACGCCTATGAGCTGGACGATGCGCCTGAGTTCGAACGCTTCTTCTTCGTGACCTCGCACAGGCCGATCGCCGTCGACACGGTGCTGGCCGCCGTCCGCGAGCTCGCCCGCGCCACTCAGACCGCTCGCTCGGGCGACCTCAGCCTGCCCGGCGAGCTGGAAGTCCACTCCCTCACGCTACCGAAGGTGCAGAGATGAACACGCGATTCCTTCGTCCCCGCACCCTGTCGCTGACCCTGCTGACCTTGGTCGCCGCGCTGGCCCCCCTGACCGCCCATGCCGAAGGGCCGATCGAGCGTTACGCCCTCATCGCCGGCTCGAACGACGGGGGGCCCTCCCGCGTGCGGCTGCGCTATGCAAACAGTGATGCGGAGGCCATGGCCAAGGTGCTGACCAACCTGGGCGGCGTCGATCCCGCCAATCTGGTGCTGCTGCGAGAGGCCGACCGCGCGAGCTTCCTGCAAGCGCTGCAGACGATCGACGGCAAGCTGCAGCGTGCGCGCGCGCGTGGCGCCCGCCCGGAGCTGGTCGTGTACTACTCCGGCCACTCGGACGAAGAAGGCTTGCTGCTTTCGGGCCAGCGATTGGGATGGCCAGAGCTGCGAAAGGCGCTGAAGGACCAACCGGCCGACGTGCGCATCGCTATCCTGGACTCGTGCGCATCGGGCGCCATGCTGCGCGCCAAGGGCGGCCAGAAGCGCGCGCCTTTTCTGGTGGATGCTTCTTCGCAGGTCACGGGCCACGCCTACCTGACGTCCAGCTCGGCCGACGAAGCGGCGCAGGAATCGGACAGCATCGGCGCGTCCTTCTTCACCCACAACCTGGTCACCGGCCTGCGTGGGGCAGCAGACACGTCGGGCGACCGGCGGGTGACGCTGGCAGAGGCCTACCAGTTCGCATTCCAGAAGACACTCGCCCGCACGGAGTCCACGCAGCGGGGCGCCCAGCACCCGAACTACGACTTCGATCTCGCGGGGTCGGGCGACATCGTGATCACCGAGCTGACCCCAGTGTCGTCGGTGCTGATGTTCGACAAGGCCTTGTCGGGCAAGCTGTTCGTGCGTGACGGCGGCGGTCGGCTGGTGGCCGAGCTGGACAAGACGGCAGGCATGCCGATCGAGCTGGGGCTGGAGGCGGGTCCATGGAAGATCGGCCTGTCGACCGGTGGCCGCTCGTACCAGACGACGGTGACGCTGGCCCGCGGCCAGAAGGTCGTCGTCAGCGCTGAGCTCTTCACCGAGATCCCCACCACCGCCACACGCGCCCGGGGCGACGGCCAGACCGATGACGACGACGCCGTCGTCGGCTTCGGCAGCGACGTCTCACCCACTGCTGCTCGGGAGGTCGAATTCAGCCTCTCGTTCGTCCCAGGCCTGGGCACCGTGCCGGACTCGCAGGACGTGCATGTCAGTCGGGCGGCGCTGGGCATCCTCGGCGACCTGCACCACAGCGTGCACGGCATCGATGCGGCAGGCGTCTTCACGATCGAGCGCGCAGGCATCCGGGGGGTGCAAGCCGCTGGCGTCTTCAACATGAACGAGGGCGGCGTCGAGGGCGTGCAGGCCGCAGGCACCTTCAATTACGCCCAAGAGCTGGTGCATGGCGTACAGAGTTCTGGTGCCGTCAACGTGGCCCGCAGCGGCGTGCGCGGGGTGCAAGCGGCGGCGGCGACCAATCTTGCCACCGGCCCGCTGCGCGGCGTCCAGGCGGCCGGAGCTGTCAATCTGGCCCTCGACGGGGTCCGTGGCGTCCAAGCGGCGGGAGCCGTCAACATCTCGGCCGGAACCTCGCGGGGCCTGCAGGCCGCCGGCGCCTGCAACATCACCGACGAACTGACCGGCGCCCAGATCGGCACGCTCAACATCGCGTCGAAGGTCACCGGGTTGCAGCTGGGCGTGGTGAACATTGCGGACGAGGTCGATGGCGAGGCGATCGGTCTGCTCTCGATCATCGGCAACGGCTACAAGCACTTCGAGGTCTGGTCGGGCGACACCGCTGCCGTCAACGTGGGCGCCAAGCTGGGTGGCCGGCACGTTTACACGCTGTTCACAGGCGGCGTGATGTCGGCGGGTGACCTCGAGCGTTGGACGCTGGGTGTGGGTCTGGGCGGCCACCTGGATCTCGGACCGATCTATCTGGACATGGACGTCACCGGCAGCAATCCGCACACGGGGTGGGACTGGGAGCGGGCCAACCACCTGCTGCTGTCGCAAGCTCGTCTTGCGGTGGGTCTGCCGCTGGGCCGTCACTTTGCCGTGTTTGCCGGTGCATCCTACAACGCAGCGTTCAGCTTCAAGGGCGCGCCGGCACCGTTTCCGTCCATCATGCCAGAGGCCCCTGAGCGCCAGCTGAACGACGACGTGTCGATGCGCATGTGGCCGGGCTTCTTCGCTGGCGTGCGGCTGTAGCGTAACCCCATCCGATGGCAGGGGATCACGGCGTGCCCAACGCCTCCAGATCGTCGAAAACCACGATGCCCTGATCGGCGGGAAACTCACCCGGCTTTGGCGAAACGCCTTTCTGCAGCACATACGAGATCTGGGTGACGTTGCGCAGCGTGCATGACATGCCCTCGACAACCTCACTGGGCGGCAGGTCGTCGATCCTGACCTGATAGCGATGCCACTGGTCATCCCCTCGGATCTGCACGGGATCCGGCAGCTTCAGCTCCGACCGCAGGTTGAGCCAGCACGGGTCCGGGTGTTGCCGCGCGGCGTCCAGATAGCCGGCATCGGGACGGGGCTCGATGTAGCAGCCCAAGGCCAGCTGCAAGTCGAACGGCTCGGCGCTCTTCGCCCAGAACGACAGGTACTTCGACTTGTCCAGCCGGGTCGACACCGCCAGTCGGTGCACAAGCGCGATGTACGTGTACGGAATGATCTTCTCGCACCCGCAGCCAGTGGCCGACCCGCGCTTGGTGTCGCAGCCGGCAAACGGCGTCATCTGGTTCTTCAGCGTCAGCTCGACCTTCATCGCACGGGCCTTGGCACCGCTGACCGCCACCGGATCCGCCACATAGCCAAGCTTGACGCGGGTGACCGAACCCGGGAATTCCGCGGCGTTGCGGTCGGTGTGGACGTCGACATGCCACGGAGTCTGCCCCTTGCCCTTGCGGTCATAGCTGGCCAGCATCTCGCGGACCGGCTCCGTCGGCGGCTCTTCACTGACGACAACCCACAACCGAGTCGGCTTGGGCTTTTCGGGCTCGGGCTCAGCGGCGACAGGCGGAGGAACCGGCGCGGCAGCGGCGACCGGCGGAGGAACCAGCGCGGCAGCGGCAACGGGCAACTCTGCGGACGGCATCGCCTTTTCCGCAGGCGGTGCAGGACGCGACTCGGGTTGGCACGCCAACGCCAGACAGCCCAGGGCCAGCCACGCCACCGTCCGGCAGCGCCCGTCCGCAGGGCCGACAACCCACTGCGTCCGTCGCATCTGCAATTTCTGCATGCCAAATATCCTCGCCCCGCACCTGCGTGCCATTTCCAACCCCATGCCGCCGACCGTCCGACGGACTGCTGAATGCGCCGCGCGACGTGTACAGCCCGGCAGGCAGCCCGTCAAGCAACGGTTTTCATGTTGTGTTCCAATGGATTGAACAACACCGCCGCCCTACGCCGGGCACTGGTCACGTTCGCGCTGCCGATGGGAACCCGCACACCCCAACCCATAGGTCCCATTTTGAGACATATCCAATCGTCACAATTTGGCACGCACCCCAACCCCTGCTAGGATCCGCGACGACTCGCCATTTCCCCCAGCGATGCTCACGCAGTCCAACGAACTCCCACGCGAGGGGCGAGGGGAGAACTTGCGGACCTTTTGCGCGCACTGGTTGCCCGCGGTCAGGAGTGTCATGTTGCTTCGAAAGCTTGTCTTTACGCTGATGGGACTCGGTCTTGCCGTTCCCGTTCTGGCCCAAGAAGCGCCCGCCGCTGCTCCGGCCGCAACGCCTGCTGCTCAGGCCGACGCCGTCGCGGCTCCCGCCGATGCCGCCGCACTTCCCGTTCCCGCAACGCCCACGACGGCCTCCGGTCCGCGCCCGAAGATGTGGCCGGACGACCAGACCTGGCCCAAGACCGGCAAGACGCTGTTCCTGCCGCTGGTCGACGCCACCGTTCACTTCCCCAAGGACTCGCCCAACACCTGGACTCTGCTGCCCGAGTTGGGCGGCGACGGCCGCGACTCGCACGCCACCCGGATCCAGCGTTCGGCCGGCGGCCTGCCCGTCGAGATCGAGATCCGCTTCACGGCGATTACCCTGTCGAGCATCTTCGATCCGTGCGGCGACTACTGGGGCGATTTCACAAACGTGCAGCACTTCGACCGCACCAGCGCCTGGCCGCAGCGCATCGAGACCAAGATGGGCCGCTTTGGCAACACCTACATCGCCTGCCTGGCGCTGAAGCAAGACGACCGCAAGTGCTACTCGGACTTCCGCACCGAGACCTCGACCACCATCACGATTGGCCGCCGCTTCCAGACGGGCAAGTCGGGCGGCGCGGCGTTCAACGTCCTCTACGACGGCGACACGAACTCGGCGGACTTTGCGACAGTCGCCGCGGACCTCGAGGCCATCGTCGGCGCGGTGCAAGAAGCCCATGGCGACTCAGGCACTTCCGTCATCGAAGCGTGGGCGGCGTACAGCATGCTCAGCACCGACCACACTGCACTGGGCGGCACCGGCGACACCCGCCACGGCATCAAGCTGCGCATCGACACGACCCCGTACCGCGGCTTTCCGTACTCGGTCATGAGCGACATCAACGCGTGGGGCGGCGGCGGCGGCGCGTGGATGCTCGATACCAAGCTCGGCCTCGGTCTGGGTTACTTCATCGCCGACTTCATCGGCATCAGCGTGCACGGCACGGCCAGTCTCGAGGGCGGCGCGGACGCCAAGAGCCCCGTCCCGCTGCTGCTGGCCTACGGCGCCAGCGCGACGGTTGCGGCGAACCTCGGCCCCTGGTTCCGGATTCGCGGTTACCTGCAGCCCAGCTACGTGGGCGCGGTGCTCCAGGGCGACGACACCCAACTGAAGGTCAAGGACCTGCAGACCGGCAAGTCGCTGTTCGGCTTCGACGAGGCCGTGTACGGCGGTCACCTGGAGTGGAACATCGTCGGTCGCTCAGCCGCGAACGGCGGCAGCAAGGGCAGCTCGGCCGCGTTCTTCGTCGGCTACGAGCACCGCGACCAGTGGAACACGTCGTCCAATGCGCTGATCATCGGATTTGGCAACGCGACCGGCAGCTTCAAGGCGCCCGCGATCGACCCCAAGGCCAGCCCTGGCAAGGAC
>JBMOIG010000021.1:0-43828 GCA_049317445.1 Myxococcota bacterium
GCAACTTCATGGAGTTCTTCGTCGACGAGTCGTGTGGCCAGTGCACCCCGTGCCGCTATGGCAACTCGGTGCTGCTGGACGGCATCGAGCGGCTGGAGAAGGGCACCTGCTCGATCCGGCACCTCAATGAGCTCAAGGCGTTGGGCGAGACGATGGAGCTGGCCTCCAAGTGCGGTCTGGGCCAATCGGCTCCCAAGGCTTTCCTCTCGATCATCGAGCACTTCCACGATGAAGTGTTGGGTCGTGAACCGCCGCATTTCGCCGCCTGACGCACCGATTCCCGACCTCCAACTCCTCCCGGAGGACAAGTCCATGGCATTCCTCAAGCCCATCTCTCCCAACACTTCCACCACGCGCGCGCCGCAGAGTCAGCGCCGCAACGAACCCGAGGCGATCGGCCCCGGGACGATGGTGTCGGTGACCATCGACGGCGCCACGACCGAAGTGCCTTACGCCACAACGATCCTGGACGCTGCCAAGAAGCTGAACATCAAGATCCCGACGCTGTGTCACCACCCCGACCTGTGCGTCGCGGGCGTGTGCCGCATCTGCGTGGTCGAGATCGAAGGCATGCGCAACCTGCAGGCCTCATGTGCCTATCCGCTGACCCAGCCGCTGAAGGTCAACACCCACAGCCGCACGGTGCGTCAGGCACGGCGGCACGTGCTCGACCTGATGCTCGCCAACCACTACGGACAGTGCACGACCTGTTGGCGCAACGGGAATTGCGAGCTGCAGCAGCTGGCCGAAGAGTACGGCGTGGACATGACCCGCTTCGGCAGCGTTGTGACGCCGAAGCACGAGATCGACCGGTCGAGCTACTCCGTCGTCCGCGACATGAACAAGTGCATCGGCTGCCGACGCTGCGTGCGCACCTGCATCGACTTGCAGGAAGTGGGCGCCTTGGAAGCCACCCGCCGTGGCGCCGAGACGCTGATCTCGACCTTCCAGGACAAGCCCCTGGGCGACGTGGTCTGCATCGCGTGCGGCCAGTGCATCAACCGTTGCCCGACTGGCGCGCTGATGGCCAACGACCCGACCGACGACGTGTGGGCGGCGATCGACGACCCGAAGAAGCACGTGGTCATCCAGACGGCGCCCTCGCCCCGCGCGGCGATCGGCGAGTGCTTTGGCCAGCCTGCCGGCACCGCGCTGACGTTCGAGCTGAACACCGCCCTGCGTTACTGCGGATTCGACAAGATCTTCGACACCAACTTCACCGCTGACCTGACGATCATTGAAGAGGGGACAGAGCTGCTGATGCGCCTGCATCGGGCACTGGTGGGCGGCGACACTACTGCGGCCGTGCCCCAGTTCACCTCGTGCTCGCCTGGCTGGGTGAAGTACCTGGAGCACTTCTACCCCGAGATGATCCCGCACATGTCGACGGCCAAGAGCCCGCAGCAGATGTTCGGCACGATCATCAAGACCTACTACGCCAAGGTGCACAACATCGACCCGGCGGACATCGTCACCGTCGCGCTGATGCCGTGCTCGGCCAAGAAGTTCGAGTGCAACCGTCCCGAGATGGCGGCTTCGGGCTACAAGGACGTCGACTTCGGCCTGACGACCCGCGAGATGGCGGCGATGATCAAGGAGGCGGGCGTGGACCTGCCCAACGTCCCGCCGTCCGAGTTCGACTCTCCGTTTGGCACCGCGACCGGCTCTGGCGTGGTGTTTGGCGCGACCGGCGGCGTGATGGAAGCGGCGCTGCGCACGGTCATCGAGCTCGTGACTGGCGAGAAGGTCGAGACCCTGTTCGAGAACGCCAACATCATGCCCGTGCGCGGCTTTGACGGCGTGCGCTACGCGGAATTGAAGATCCCCAAGGTGGGGCCGGTGCCGCCGATCCTGCAGCACCTGTTCAAGGACTTCGAGTGGCTCAATGGCGTGACGCTCAAGGTCGGCGTGGCCCACGGCACCGCCAACGCCAAGCGCGTGATCGAGGACATCAAGGCCGGCGGCAAGTTCTCGGAGTGCCACTTCATCGAGTTCATGGCGTGTCCCGGCGGCTGCCTGGGCGGCGGCGGTCAGCCGATCCCCACCAGCCCCGAGATTCGGGCAGCGCGCGCCAAGGCCATCTACGCGGAAGACATGGGCTACGACATCCGCAAGTCGCACGAGAACCCCGATGTCCTGAGGATCTACGAGGAGTTCCTGACCGACGGACCCTGCGGTCACAAGAGCCACGAGCTGTTGCATACGAGCTACACCGTGCGCGGACGCTTCATCCTCTAGCCGCCGTCCGCAGGCTGCGGACCGCGGTGCTGAACAGGAGGTTCCCGGCCTTCGCCTTGTGCGGGGCAGCGGGCCTCTGCCATGCTCCGGGCGCGTCCCTCCTCCTTCGCGCCGGAGACACGGCTGTTCGCCGGGCGCTGCCCCCCCACGATAAGGAAGGCGCCCGGCGGACGGCCCCTTGGCCCGCCCAAGTCCTCATTCCCCCTGGTGTGTGATGCCCCTGACCGAGACCGCTCCGACCATCGACCACTCCCTCATCGAGGCCACGCTTTCCCAAGTTTCGACCCACGACCCCAAGCGGATCCGGGAGATTCTGGCCAAGGCCCGCGAGCTGAAAGGGCTTTCGTTCGACGACCTGCCGCCGCTAATGGCCCTGCGCGACCCGGACCTGCTCGAGGAGCTCTTCGACACCGCCCGTCAGGTCAAGCAGCAGATCTACGGCAACCGCATGGTGCTGTTCGCGCCGCTGTACATCTCGAACCTGTGCGCCAACGAGTGCCTGTACTGTGCGTTCCGCGCGTCGAACACTGGCCTGCACCGCCGCATGCTCACCCAGGACGAGATCGCGGCCGAAGTCGGAGCCCTGGTCGACGAGGGCCACAAGCGGCTGCTGGTCGTGGCGGGCGAGACGCACCGCGCGGCCGACCTGGACTACACGATCGAGGCCATCCACACGGTCTATGCGACGGCGCACGGCAAGGCCAACATCCGACGCGTCAATGTGAATCTGGCTCCGATGAGCGTGCCCGACTTCCGGCGCCTGAAGGCCGCGAACATCGGCACGTTCCAGCTCTTTCAAGAGACGTACCACCGGCCGACGTACACCCGGATGCATGTCCGCGGGCGCAAGGCTGACTACGACTATCGCCTCTCGGCCATCGACCGGGCCATGACGGCGGGCATCGACGACTGCGGCATCGGCGCGCTGTTCGGCTTGTCCGACTGGCGGTTCGAGCTGTTGGCGGTGATGGCCCACGCGGCGCACCTGGAAAAGACGTTCGGTGTCGGTCCGCACACGATCAGCGTGCCGCGCATCGAGCCTGCCGACGGGTCGGACCTGGCCAGCGCGCCGCCCCACGCCGTCACCGACCAGGACTTTCGCAAGATCGTCGCGCTGTTGCGCATTGCCGTGCCGTACACCGGCATCATCCTGTCCACGCGCGAGAGCGCGGCGATGCGCCACGAGACCTTTGCCCTGGGCGTGTCGCAGATCTCGGCCGGCAGCCGCACCAGTCCGGGCGCGTATGCCGACGCAGGACCCGACGACGGGGCGCAGTTCTCGCTTGGCGACACCCGCAGCCTGCGCGAAGTGGTGCAGGACATCGCGCAACTGGGCTACATTCCCTCGTTCTGCACGGCCTGTTACCGCATGGGCCGCACGGGCGCCGACTTCATGGACCTGGCCAAGCCGGGCGACATCAAGACGCACTGCGAACCCAATGGGCTCGCATCGTTTCAGGAGTACCTGGAAGACTTTGCGACGCCGGACGAGCGCGCGGTGGGCGAGCAGGCGATCGCCAAGGTGCTGGCGAACCTGGACGACGCCCAGGTGCACGAGCGGGCACGCCGGATGGTCGAGGCAGTGCGCAAGGGCAAGCGAGACGTCTACTGCTGATCGAGCGTTGCCGTGCGCACACAGGGGGTTCGATGCGGTCCACACCCAAGGCCCAGCGGCTGTCCATCGGTCTGTTCGGTCGCCGCAACGTGGGCAAGTCGAGCCTGCTGAACGCGCTGACCGGCCAGGACCTGGCCATCGTGTCGCCAGAAGCGGGCACGACCACCGACCCCGTCGAGAAGCCGATGGAGCTGCTGCCGCTCGGGCCCGTCGTCTTCATCGACACCGCCGGCCTGGACGACGAGGGGCTGGTGGGGCAGCAGCGCGTGCACAAGTCGCGGCTGGCGCTGGGGCGCGTGGACATCGCCCTGGTGGTCGCAGAGGGCAAGGTGTGGACCGACCACGAGGCGTCGCTGTTGGACGAGGTGGTTCGACGCGGCATCCAGCCCGTCGTTTGCTTCAACAAAATCGATCTGGGCGAGCCGGACCCCAAGCTGCTGCGTCACCTGCGGTCCCGCGGAGTGGCGGTCGTCGAGGTCTCGGCGTCGCAGGGGTGGGGCATCGACCGCCTGCGCGAAGCCCTGTTTCACGCGATGCCGCAGGATTTCTACGAATCGCAAGTGCTGATGGCCGACCTGGTGCCACCGGGCAAGGTTGCGGTGCTGGTGATGCCGGTCGATAGCGAAGCGCCCCGCGGTCGACTGATTCTGCCGCAAGCGCAGGCGGTGCGAGACCTGCTGGACCAGCGCGCCATCTCGGTCGTGTGCCAGGACACGGAGCTGCCCAAGGCGTTGGCGGCCCTGCGGGAGCCCCCGGCGCTGGTCGTCACGGACTCGCAGGCCTTTGCCCAAGTGTCCGCCGCGACGCCGCCCGGGGTCCCGCTGACCTCGTTCTCGATCCTTTTTGCCAGGATGCAGGCGGACTTGACTGAGCTGGCGCGGGGTACGGCGGGCTTGGCCCGGCTGCGTGACGGCGATCGCGTGCTGCTGGCGGAAGCGTGCACCCACCACCCGACTGAGGACGACATCGCGCGCGTCAAGATCCCGCGTTGGCTGGAGAAGAAGACCGGCGCGCAGCTGGGGTACGAATTCCAGCGCGGCCACGAGTTTCCCGAAGACCTGACGCCCTGGCGTGCGGTCGTGCACTGCGGCGGCTGCATGGCGAACCGGCGCGAGATGCGGGCCAAGCTGTGGCGGGCCCAGCAACAGGGCGTCGCGATGACGAATTTCGGTATGACGATCGCCTGGAGCTTGGGGATCCTCGACCGCGCGTTGGGGCCATTCCCTGAGGCGCTGGCGGCCTATCACAAGGCCAAGGCCGAAGTGGCGGCGACGGCAGAGGTGGATGCGTGAACCGCGACGAGATACTCGCCTGGCTGCGCGAGGAAGATCCTGAGAAGCTGCAAGGGCTTTGGACGCTTGCCGACACCGCTCGCCAGCAGGGCGTGGGCGATGCCGTGCACCTGCGCGGCCTGATCGAGCTGTCGAGCCACTGCGTGCGCTCGTGCGCCTACTGCGGCCTTCGCTGCGGTCGCAAGCCCCTCTCGCGCTATCGCATGTCACCCGACGAGGTGGTGGACTGTGCGCGGCAGGGCATTCGGCTGGGCTATGGCACCGTGGTGCTGCAGACCGGCGAGGACCCGGGCCTGCGCGCGCCGGACGTTGCCGAGATCGTGCGTCGAATCAAGGCGCTGCCCACCGAGTCAGGTGTGCCGCTGGCCGTGACGCTGAGCTTGGGAGAGCGCGCCGACGACGAGATGGCGCTGTGGAAACAGGCGGGGGCGAATCGCTACCTGTTGCGCTTTGAGACCTCGGACCCGCTCTTGTTCGCGCGCATCCACCCGTCGTTGCCCGGCCGTCCGTCGGACCGCGTGGCGATGTTGCGGCGGCTGCGGACGCTGGGCTACGAGATCGGCAGCGGTGTGATGGTGGGCATCCCGGGACAGTCGTGGGGCACGCTGGCGGACGATCTGTTGCTGTTCCGCGAGCTGGACCTCGACATGATCGGCATCGGTCCGTACCTGCCGCACCCCGACACGCCGCTGGGCCGCGGCGACCCGGGCTTTGGGCCGCTGGAGCCCGGCCAGCAGGTGCCGTCGACTGCGCAGATGACGTGCAAGGCGGTGGCGATCGCGCGGATCCTGTGTCCGCAAGCCAACATCCCCAGCACCACGGCCCTGGCCACGCTGGACCCGGACCACGGTCGTGAGGACGGCCTGTCCCGTGGCGCCAACGTCGTCATGCCCAACCTGACGCCGGTGCGCTACCGCGAGAAGTACGACATCTACCCCGACAAGGCGTGCCTGCACGAGACCGCAGAGACCTGCGCGGGCTGTCTGCGCGGGCGCATCGAGCACTTGGGCCGGGTGGTGGGAAGCGGGCAGGGCGGTCGCATGGGCACAGAAGCGTGCTCGTCCGTTGCACAAATCGCCGTCTCCGGTTAGACCTTGGGCACTCCGGGCTTTCGGCCCGCCCCCCGAGGACCGCGTGCGCCTGCTTTGTCCCATCTGCCAAGAGATCACGGACATCGGTCGACAGCGTTGGCTGGGCCGCTCCGAGCTGCCGGTGCAGTGCCCGCCCTGTGGCACGCGACTGCTGCTGAAGCGCGAAAAGCGGCGTGTGTGGCCTACGCTGGACCCCTCACCGCCGGAGCCTTTGTTCACCGACGAGGACAAGGCTGAGGACGAGCTGCCGTCGCTGCCTGAGACCGAGGTTGAGGCCGGTGTGCAGGACGAGGGCGAGTGGTTTGAGGACGACCACTTCGTCGGCGCCTCCGCTGACCACGATCTCGCGCCTCTGCCCGACGAAGACGTGCTGCCGGAGTCGGCGTCGCAGGCCGAGCCGGAGCCCGAGCCGGAGCCCGAGCCAGAGCCCGAACTCGATCTGGAACCTTTCCCCGAGTCCTCGACGGTGACCGAAGCGCCGCCGGAGGCCACTGCTCCGTCCGTGCCTGAGGTTGCCTCTGACACCGTTTCGACGGCTGACGCCGCAACGCCGGCCGTCGCCGCGCCACAGACAGACCCCGCTGCCGCTCCTGCACCGACGCCACCGTCCGCAGTGCGAACGACCAGGCCGCTGGCTCCTCTTCCGGCGCGTTCGGACGTGCCGCTGGCCAACGCTCCGTTGCGCAAGGCCAATTCCTTCTGGTCGGATGACCCGTCCTTCCAGCCCGAGCTGCCAGCGCCGGTCGCACCTCCGACTCCGGGGCCCGAGTCTGACCTGCTGACGGGAGCAAAGCTGGATCTGCCGCTGACGCAGCAGACGCGAAAAGTCGTCGACGATCAGCTACTTCGCGACATGAGCGTGATGTTCAGGCTGCAGACGAGCCACCGCAAGCGCGACACGTTGGTCTGGTACGTGGTTGGCGCCGTGCTGCTTGGGTTGGCGGTCTGGGGCTTTACGCAGTGGGTGGGGTAGTTCCGGGTGCGTGCTGACACGGCGGAAGCCGTCCGTTGACGCTAGCAGCCTGCGGCGGCCCGAGTCGTCGCCCGGCGAACCAACTTCATCCGCACCAGCAACCACAGCGCCAGAATCCCCAGCAGCCACAAGCCGTTCCTGGGCGCTGCGGGACTCGCCTGACAGCCGCCTCCGGCTAGCGTTGGTTGCGTCGACGTGACAGGCGTCGTCTCGGCCGCCAAGTCGTGGGCCAACCCGTCGCCGCCTGGTGTCGCGTCGTCGACCGTGTCGCCGGCATCGGGGGCCGCCGCGCAGGTCTCCAGCTCGTCCGTCAGACCGTCGCAGTCGTCGTCCAAGCCGTTGCAGGCTTCCAGAGGCAACGCGCACTCAGACCACCTGCAGCCGGTGCCGCAAACGGGCTTTCCGACCGTGCCGCAGGCGGTGGTGCAGGTCGCGTCTTCAGGTGGGGCCATGCCCGCGTCGCACTGCCAGCCCAGCGTGGACAGTCCCAGCACCAAACGCCCGTTGCCGTAAGAGTCGTCGGGGTCGGCGTCGCCCATCGGCACGGCGTCGGCGACCATGTAGGGCAGGGCCTCCAGCACCGGTAGCCCCATCGACCGCGCGTAGACGGCCAGCAGCCCAGCCGCGTGCGGACAAGCAGCGGAGGTGCCGAAGAAGGCGCCCTGACTCGTCTTGACACCGGTCGGCGCCATCACTTCGGGCTTCAACCTGCCGTCCGGGGTGGGGCCGTACGAGCTGTAGCCTTCCAGCGGTCCCTTGTCGTAGTGGCCGTGGTAGATGGCGCCAACCGTCAGGACGTGGTCGCAAGAGGCCGGGTCGTAGACGTTGCCGTTGTTGTGCCAGACCGAGAACGTACTGCCGCCGCCGCCCAGGTTGATGAGGCGCATCCAAGTCCCGATCTTGGTTCCCTTCTTCGCCTCGACGACCGCTCCGTAGACCCCGGGGCCGGGGTTGTCGATCTGGATGGTCTCGTAGGGCGGTTGATACGGGCCATGCTCGTGGCGCGAGGCGTCGACGAGCTCCCACTTGCCGCCCTCACCCAGCCGATACAGCACCAGATCGAAGTTTTGGCTGCGCAGCTCGTAGTCGTCCCAGTCGAGCGACAGCTGGATGGCGCCGCCGTGACCCTGCACGAAAATCAGATGCGGCTCGCCGGGTTGGAAGTCGTGCAGGCCGTCCTTGTCCGCGTCGACGAACCGGGCCTTGTAGAACTGCCCGCCGCTGCTGTTGCCTGCCGCGTTGACCCAAGCGACGCCGGCGCTGCGCACGAGATCGGTGACGGCGCACGCGGGGCCTTCGTGCCGACCGAAGCCCATGCCCAGCCAAATGACGGAGTGGCTGACGATCTCGATGGCGTCGGGGTTGCCGTTGACGATCTTCTTGGCCAGGTTCTGCACCGCCGAGAACGACCCGCCCATCACCGGAAGCAGGCGCGCGCCGGGGGCGACGTCGGCCACGACCTCAGCGCACATCGTTCCGTGGGCACCACCGGTCTGAGCAACGTTGCCCAGGACCTCAGGCAACTCCCCCGCTGCGATGGACTTGTCCAGGTCCTGAAAGCCGGCATCCAGAATGGCGATGGTCGCGCCGGCGCCGTCGGCTCCCAGGCACTCGGTCTGGGCGGGCCGCAGAATCGTCGCGCCCTCGCTCTGGTTCGGCCCTACCGTCGGCACCCCGCGCCACGGCAATTGCGCAAACGCGACCTGAGGATGCGCCTGCAGGAAGGCCGCCAGCCGTTGCGGGGGCAGCCAGGCGTCCATCATGTCCAGGCCGCGCACACCCGCGCGCCCGCCGAATTTCGCCAGCGAAGCGTCGGTCACGGACTCGGGCACGGTGCCGGGCTGCAGGTGCAGCTGCAGCTCCAGCCGGTCGCCATCCCAGCGGGCCCGGGCTCGTTGGCTCAGCCGCTGCAGGACGATGGGGTCGGGGTTGGCAGTGGCCGCGGCGAGGTCCTGGACCTCACGAGAGATTCTGCTGCGCGGAGAAGAAGCGGGATGCGCCGTGGCGGGCGAAGCCAAGGCGATGGCACCCCAAAGAGCCACCGCGAACCCGAACCGGACACTGCAGGATGGAAAGTGCTTGGGCATGTCAGCGGACGTACCACCAGCCGTCGTGATTCCAGCTGTCGTTGCCGCCCATGCCGCCGCCCCAGTAGTTGCCATAGGCGCCGCCGTTGTTGAACAGCACCAAGTAGGCTGCGTTGTTGGCGGTTCGCGTGTACCAACTGCCGGCCGCGCAGGAGTTGCTGACGCCGTTTGCTGTGTAGGGGCCCGCCAGTGCAGTGCGGTAGCTGTAGCCGCCCAGTCCGAAGCAGGGGCAGGGACCGTAGCTGAAAGAGACCGGGTCGGTGTACGTGTAGGCGACGAACCGATTGACCGCCTTGGCCGCGGCTGGCGTGGGGGTGTCCAGGGCCACCATCATCTCGCTGTGCGCCATGTTGGGCAGCAGCACGCCGGCCTTGCTGTAGGTCGTATTGTCGTCTTGGCGATCCGCCCGGTAGGTGCCGGCGTTCTGCTCGAACAGGGGGCCGCACGCGTAGTTGCTGTTCACGTGCGCGAAGAACGTCCAGCCGCCGCCGTCGGTGGTCATGTCGCAATAGGCCTCGAACGAGTCAGACGAGTCACCGCCGTTCGGGTCGATCCAGAACGTGCCGTCTTCCAAGGCGGGGAAGCGGGCCTTCAGTTCCTTGCAGTTGGGCGCCGGCGTGCTCGCAGACTTGCCGTCGAAGCCGTACAGCGCGCCCCACGTGGTGCCGTCGCAGCCCAGGAACATGGTGCCGTCCCACCGCACGGTGCCGGCCTTGGCAGCGGTGCAAGCGACGTCCTCGTTGCCCACCTGGACGCTGCCGGTGACGATCAGGTTGCCGGCGATGCGGATCTTCTTGTTGGACAGCGTCTGGATGTCGATGCTCCAGCTGGTGACCTCGCCGTCGTTGCCGTTGTTGAAGAAATCGTTGTCGACGACCTTGAGATACCACTTGCCGACGGGATTCTTGCCGGACCAAGCGGCCAGATTGCCCGACACCACGGGCGTCGGGGTCGGCCAAGAAGTCTTCAGCACTGAGCCGGTCGCCGACTTGTCGTACAGCACATGCTCGACGATGGCGGGGTCGATCAAGGTCACCTGCACCTTGGCGATGTTCGAGTTCTTCAGGTCCACCGTCACCGTCAGTTTCTGGGCGACGCCGATATCGGGGAACTCGATCAGGCTGGTCGTGCCGATCGGGTTGTTGTCGAGGATCGGCATGGGCAGCTTGGTGGGCAGGAACGAGTCGACGAACTGGTTGAGGATCAGACCGTTGGAGATCTCGTCGATGCCGTCCTTGGGCAGCGCGTTCACGTCGACGGCGGCGGTGCAGATGAATTTGCCGTTGGCCTCGAAGCCCTGGATCGCCAGGCCGGTGCCGCACGAGGTGCCCACCTTGGGGACGACGGGCGTGCCGGCAAGGTCGGCGTATTCGCCTGATTTCGAGACCTTGGCAAACACCGGCACGTTCGACAGGTCGGCATAGCTGCCGGTCGTGGCGACGTCGGCCAGCGTGGCCAGCTTGGCATACGCGCTCAAGTCCGTTTTCTTGGCGAAATCGGTCAGCGCACTCGTCTTGGCATAGTCGGCCAGCACGCCGGCGTCCAGCGCACCGATCTTGACGCATCCGGAGCAGTCCAATCCCTCCGCGACGCTGGCGCGCAGGGCAAACACCGTTGACGACAGGGCGATGCGCGGCAGCTCGGGGTCGGTCGCGGCTTTCACACCCAGCCAGTATTGCGGCAGCGTGGCGAACTGCTGGGCGTTCAGCGCGGTCTTCGAGCCGAGCAGGTAGTGGAACATCCCGCCAGCAACCACGACCTTGACCGGTCCCTCGGACCACAGCGCGTTGCTGCCTTGGGCGACGCCGTAGATGGCAAACGTCAGGTCATACTCGCCATCCGGCGCGGGGACGCCGGCGCCAGAGCCGAGAAAGCCCTCTGCGGCAACGGTATTGGGAACGGCGGCTTGAGTCGGCACGGCAAAGACGGTCGTAGCGGCAACGACCGCACACGTCAGCGCGAGGCGAAGCAGGGGGGCAGCAGGCGACGTCATGTCGGCACCTCAGTGGGGCACGTGGGCGGGGTTCTGGGGCCGCCGTGTGCGCTGAGGATGCTGGTAGGCTTGGGGGGGCAAGTCAATGGCCTGTCGGGTCACGCGGGACATGGCTGCCGCAGTCAGAAGCCTCGCCCCAAAACCCCGGCAACAGCCGCCACCTGCCGAACCATACTGGCAAATTCCCCCGGATGCAGGCTCTGCGCCCCGTCGCTGAGCGCCCGCTCCGGCTCGGGGTGCATCTCGACGATCACCCCATCGGCCCCGGCGGCCACGGCCGCGCGGGCCATCGGCGTGACCTTGTCACGCCGCCCCGTCCCGTGACTGGGATCCGCCATCACCGGAAGGTGACTCAACCCCTTGGCAACCGGAATCGCCGTCAAATCCAACACATTGCGAGTCGAGTCGTCGAACCCCCGAATGCCGCGCTCGCACAAAATGATCTGCGAGTTCCCCTCGCACGCAATGTACTCCGCCGCGAGCAGCCACTCCTTGATGGTCGCCGACGGTCCGCGCTTGAGCATCACCGGCTTGCCCAACCGCCCCACCTGCTTCAACAACGCGAAATTCTGCATATTCCGCGCGCCGATCTGGACCAGATCCGCGTACTCAGCCACCCACTGCGCGCTCTCGGCGTCGATGGCCTCCGTCACGATGGCCAGCCCAAACCGTTCGCGCGCCTTGGCCAGCAGCTTCAGCCCCTCGAGCCCCAGCCCCTGAAAGCCATAGGGCGACGTCCGCGGCTTGAACGCGCCGCCGCGCAGCACCCGCACGCCCGTCGCGGCCACGAATTCCGCCGCGCGCATCAGTTGTTCCTCGCTCTCGACGGCGCACGGACCACCCATCACCACCACCGAGCCGTCGCCAATCCGCACGCCGGTGCCCAACGTCACGACGGTGTTCGCCGGTTGCCACTCGCGGCTGACGAGCTTGTAGGGTGACGAGACCCGCAGCACCTCGCGCACGCCGGGCAGGCCCTCGAAGCGGTCGGCGTCGATGGGGCGGTCGTTGCCGGTGATGCCGACGGCGGTGCGCTCGGCGCCGGGCATGGCGCGCGGCTCGTAGCCCAGCTCGCGAATGACGCCGCAGACCCGGTCGATGTCGCCGGGCTGGGCGTTGTGTTGCATGACGATCAGCATGGGCGGGCTCCTGGGGGAGAATGCGGGCCGTGGGCGGCGGCGGCGAGCTCGGCGGCCAACTCGGCAACGGCCTCGACGACGGCCAGACGGTCGGGCAGGGCGGCCTCCAGCCGGCGCACCAGCGCGCTGCCGACGATGGCCCCATCCGCACCGGCCTGGAACACGTCGCGCAGGTGGTCGGCGGTCGACAGGCCGAAGCCGGCGACGATCGGGAGTGAAATCGAGGCTTTGAAACGGGCAAACGTCGCAGCCAGACCAGACGCAAGGTCCGTCTGCTCGCCGGTGATG
Organism: Myxococcota bacterium; assembly: GCA_049317445.1. Lineage (GTDB taxonomy): Bacteria > Myxococcota_A > UBA9042 > UBA9042 > UBA9042 > CAJBNH01. Next base: position 12,717 of record JBMOIG010000021.1, read on the forward strand.
CCGATGCGGGCCACCGCGTAGACGTAACCCTCGCCCAGCGCGGCCAACCGAGTCAGCCGGTCGTCCGGCGTCAGCTCGCTGGCAATCAGCACCGGCGCGACGCCCGCCGCGCGGGCCGCTTCGATGGCCGGCATCGCCTCTTCCAACGGCAGGTCGGCCACGAGCACCCCATCCACCCCCGCCGCTGCCGCATCGCGATAGAAGCGCTGCAATCCATATTGTTCCAGCGGGTTCAGATACGTCAGCAGGCTCACGGGCACGTCGGGTCGCCGCCGATGCAACTCGGCCACGAGCTCCAGGCACCGCGACACGCGCATCCCCGCTCGCAGCGCCCGCACCCCGGCCGCCTGGATCACCGGGCCGTCGGCCGGCGGATCCGAAAACGGAATGCCGAGTTCCAGCACGTCGGCGCCGGCGTCGCACAGCCGCTCGAGGATCTGCAGCGACGTGTCGTAGTCCGGATCGCCCAGCACCAGGAAGGGCACGAAGCCGAGCCGCCCCCGGGCGCGCAGGTCGCGAAAGGTCTGGTCCAGACGGGTCATCGCTCCCCTCGTTCCCGCAGCGCCCGGGCCGCGTGCTCCAGGTCCTTGTCGCCACGGCCCGACAGGTTCACCACCACCACCGCATCTTTCGCCAGCGTTCCCCGAAGCTTGCGCACGTACGCCACCGCGTGGGCCGACTCGAGCGCCGGCAGGATCCCCTCGTGCCGCGCCAGCCAGGCAAACGCGTCCAAGGCCTCGCCATCCTCGATCGCCACGTACTGCGCGCGGCCCTGGTCCTTCAGCCAGGCGTGCTGCGGACCCACGCCGGGATAGTCCAGCCCTGCAGAAATGCTATGCGCCTCTTGCACTTGTCCGTCGTCGTCCTGCAGCAGGTACGACCGCATCCCGTGCACCACGCCGGGCCGCCCCTTGGACAGCGTGGCCCCGTGCGCGCCGGACTCCAGCCCGTGTCCGCCCGGCTCCACGCCGATCAGTCGCACCGTCGGGTCGTCCAGAAACGCCGTGAAGGCGCCGATGGCGTTCGAGCCCCCGCCCACGCAGGCCAGCACCGCGTCCGGCAGCTTCCCAGTCCGTTCCAGCACTTGCACGCGCATCTCGTCGCCGATCACGCGCTGCAGATCGCGCACCATCGTCGGGTACGGGTGCGGCCCGGCGGCGGTGCCAAAGACGTAGAAGGTGTCGCGCACGTGCTCGGTCCAGTGGCGCAGGGCGTCGTTGATGGCGTCCTTCAGGCTCTGCGACCCACTGCGCACCGGCACCACCTTGGCGCCGAACAGCTCCATGCGCTGCACATTCGGCCGTTGGCGCTCGACGTCCTTGGCGCCCATGAAGACGGTCGTCTCGAGCCCCAGCAGGGCGCCGACCATCGCCGTCGCCACGCCGTGCTGCCCCGCGCCCGTCTCGGCGATCAGCTTCTGCTTGCCCATCCGCTTGGCCAGCAGCCCCTGACCCAGCGTGTGGTTGGTCTTGTGGGCGCCGCCGTGCAGCAGGTCTTCGCGCTTCAGAAAGACCTCGCAGCCCACGTCGTCTGACAGTGCACCTGAACGGTACAGTGGCGTCGGCCGGCCCGCGTAATCCCGCAGCAGGCCTGCCAATTCCGCCTGAAACGCGGGGTCGTCGCGCGCGTCGAGCCAGGCGGCTTCCAAGGCTTCGAGCGCCGGCACCAGCAGCTCGGACACGAACAGGCCGCCGTAGGGGCCGAATCTTCCCAGGGTCTTCACTGCAGACCTCCCCAATTCGTTCTTGCGTGGGCGGGCACGGCAAGCGCCGCGAGGCGGGCGGTGGCGCAAAACGCCTGCACGCGCTCGGGGTCCAGCTGCCCGTCGGTCTCGACGCCCGAGGCGACGTCGACTCCCGTGGGCGTCAGGCGCGCGACCGCCTGGGCCACGTTGCTCGGGGTCAGACCGCCCGCGACCAGAAACGGCGTGGCACGCGAAACACCCTCCAGCCGCTGCCAATTCCACCGCTGTCCGCTGCCCGCCACGGCGCCGTCGAACAACAACGCGTCGACCACACCTGCAAAGCGCGCCACCGCGGTCGGCAGGTCGTCGTCGACGGGCAGCGCCTTGATCACCCGCAGCCCGGCACTCCGCAGTTGCGCACACGTCTCGGGCGGTTCCGCCCCGTGCAGCTGCACCCACCGCAGGCCCACTGCCGTCGCCACGCGCACGACCTCGTCCGCAGTGGCGTCGACGAACACGCCGACCGGACGCACTGGACCCAGCATGGCCACCAGGCCGCGCGCCAGATCGATACCGACCGCCCGGCGCCGCCCCGGCACGAAGTTCAGCCCTGCGAAGTCGACCGCCGACTGCACGCAAGCCCGCGCACCGTCTGGCGTTCGCACGCCGCAGACCTTGAGGATCAGGCGGTCCATCCCAACTCCTGCAACCGCGCGACCGGGTCGGCGGCGGCCATCAGCGTCGACCCCACCAGCACCGCATCGACCACACCGCGAAAGGCGTCGACGTCGGCGCGCGACGACACGCCGCTCTCGGCCACGCGGATGCGGTCGGCCGGCACGCGCGCGGCCAATCGCGGAACCGTGGTCAGGTCAATCTGCAACGTCTTGAGATCCCGACTGTTGATGCCGACCACCCGGGCCGGCGTCGCCAACACCCGCTCCAGCTCCGCCTCGTCGTGCACCTCGACCAGCGCGTCCATGCCCAGCTCGTGCGCCACCGCCAGCAGCTCGGTCAGCGCCGCGCGGTCCAGCACCGACGCCATCAGCAGCACGGCGTCGGCCCCCGCCGCGCGTGCCTCGACGATTTGGTACTCGCCGACGATGAAGTCCTTGCACAGCAACGGCAATTCCAGATGGCGAAACGCCTTCAGCAGGTGGCGTCCACCGCCGAAGAACGGCGTGTCGCACAGCACCGAAATCGCGCTCGCCACCCGCCCGTACGCCTTGGCATACACCCGCGGGTCCGCGTCCGGTCGCAGCGCCCCCCGCGACGGCGATGCCGGCTTGAACTCGGCAATCAACGACAGCCCAGGCGCCGACAGCGCCGTGCTCAGCTTGCGCCGGGTCGGCACCGCTCGTCGCCGTAACTCGGCCAGTGGCAGGTCGGCCTTGCGCTGGGCAAGGTCCTCGCGGGTGCGAAACAGGATGCGGTCCAGCACGTTCACGCGGCCCTCGCGATGCGCTGGCTTGCGCTCCGGTACCGCTCGACCACCTCGCGACCCGCCCCCGACGCCATCAGCTCCCGCGCCTGGCCGACCCCTTGCGCCAGTGTCGTCGCCCGCCCGGCCACATAGAGCCCGGCGCCTGTGTTCAGCGCCACGTGGTCTGCCCGCGGTCCGCGCGCCCGGCCGTCCAGCACCTCGAGCAGCAGCTCGGCGTTGCGTCTGCGGTCGCCGCCCACCAAGGCCTCGGGGCTCGCCAGCGACAGGCCCAAGTCGCGCGGATCCAATACAAACGCGCGTACTTCGCCGTCGCGAAGCTCCCACAACCGGGTCGGCGCCGAAAGGCTCAGCTCGTCCAGCCCGTCGTCGCCCGTCGCCACCAGCGCCCGCCGGGTGCCCAGCCTCGCCAGCGCCTGCGCCATGCGCGGTGCCCGGTTCGCATCACTGACGCCCAGCAACTGCCGCGTCGCCCCCGCCGGATTGCACAGCGGGCCCAGGAAGTTGAACACGGTGCGAAAGCCCAGCTCGCGGCGAATCGGCCCCACCACCTTCAGCGCCGGGTGCAGCCGCTGGGCGAACAGAAAGGCGACGCCCTCGGCCTCCAGCAGGTCGCCCAGCGCCTCGGGTTCCAGGTCCAGGGCGATGCCCAGCTCTTCCAGCACGTCGGCGCTGCCGCACACACCCGAGCTGGCGCGGTTGCCGTGCTTGGCGACCTTCACACCGGCCGCTGCGAGCAGAAACGCCACGGCCGTGGAGGTGTTGGGTGTCGCCTGGCCGCTGCCGCCGGTGCCGCACGTGTCGATGACTTCGCCTTCCGACCGGACCCGCAGGGCGCGCGACCGCATCACCTGCGCAAAGCCCACCAGCTCGTCGACCGTCTCGACCCGTCGCGCCAGCGCCGCCAGCAGACCGCCGACCTGCGCGGGCGTCAGCGCTCCGTCCAGCACTTCTGTCATCGTCGCCTGGGCCAGCGAGCCCCCCAGCTCGCCTCCCCGCAGCAGCGTCGCCACTGCCTCGCGATATGCGCTCATCACGCCCCCCTCAGAAAATTCGCAAGCAGCATCTTGCCTTGCGGTGTCCCGATGCTCTCTGGATGGAACTGCACCCCCCGCAGCGGCCACTCCCGGTGCGCGACCGCCATCACCAGTCCGTCCTCCACCGTCTCGGCCGTTACCCGCAGGCAAGCGGGCAGGGTGGCGCGCTCGGCCATCAGCGAGTGATAGCGCATGGCCTGCATCGGGTTGTCGACGCCCGCGAACAGGCCGTCGCCGTCGTGCCGCACCGCGCTGGCCTTGCCGTGGACGATGACGGGCGCCCGCACCACCCGCCCCCCCAGCCGGTGCACGATGCCCTGCAACCCCAGGCAAACCCCCAGGATCGGCAGGGTCGGTCCAAAGCGGTCGATGGCCGGGCCGCAGATGCCGAAGTCGCGCTCGCGCTCCGGAGTGCCAGGGCCGGGGGAGATCACGATGCGGTCCGGCGCCATCCGCGCGATGCCGTCCAGGTCGATGGCGTCGTTGCGCACCACCACCGGGGTGCCTCCCGCTTCTCCCAACAGTTGCGCCAGGTTGTGGGTGAACGAGTCGTAGTTGTCGAGGATCAGCACCTTCACGCCGCCCCTCCCGTCATCCACGCTTGCGCCCGCCGCACCCGCTCTTTCGTCAGCGCGATCGCGGCCAGCCCGGCCCGCGCCTTGTTCCAGCACTCGTCTGCCTCGTGCGCCGGCACCGAGTCGAACACCACGCCGGCCCCCGCCTGCACGTGCGCCCGACCGGGCTCCAACACCACGGTGCGGATGGCGATGCACGTGTCCATGTCGCCCTGCCAGCCAAACCAGCCGACCGCGCCGGCATACAGGCCGCGCCGATCGGGCTCGAGCGTCGCCAACAGCTCGCACGCCCTGACCTTGGGCGCGCCCGACACCGTCCCCGCCGGAAAGCACGCCTGCAGCACGTCGCACGCGTCGAATCCAGGGGCCAGCCGCGCGCGGACGTCGGTGACCAGGTGCATGACGTGAGAAAAGCGCTCGACATGCAAAGGGTCTTCCACCCGCACCGTCCCCAGCGCCGCGACCCGCCCCAAGTCGTTGCGTCCGAGGTCGACCAGCATCCGGTGTTCCGCCAGTTCCTTCTCGTCGGCCAGCAGGTCGTGCTCCAGCGCAAGATCCAGCTCTTGGGTCGCACCGCGCCTGCGGGTCCCGGCGATGGGGCGCACCAGCAGCTCGTCGGCCTCCAGTCGCACCAGCACCTCAGGAGACGCACCGGCCACACAGAAGTCCGCAAACTGGAAGTAGAACATGTACGGCGACGGGTTCAGCGACCGCAGGGCCCGGTACACCTCGAACGGCGGCAGGGCACCCTCGACCGTAAAGCGCCGACTGACGACGACTTGAAACACCTCTCCCGCCGTAATGGCCTCGCGCGCTTGGTCCACGGCTTGCATCAGGTCTTCGCGGCTGCGGTTGGCGGTCACCTCCAGGCCCCGCACCAGTTCTTCTGTCGACTCGTGCGGTTGCAGCCGTGCCAAGCGCTCGGGCGGCAGCTCGCGGTCCAGTCGGTCGACCAGCCCCTGCAGCCGCGCCGCCCCGGCCTGCCACGCCGCGGTCCGGTCGCCCGCCAGCGGCACGTGCGTTACCAACACGATGCGGTGCTTCAAGTGGTCAAAGATGCACAGGTCTTCGCAAAGCAGCAGCCGCGCCTCCGGCAGCCCCAGACCCCGCTCATCAGGCAGCGGCACGGGCTCGAAGCCCCGCACGGCATCAAAGCCCACGTAACCCACTGCGCCACCTTGGAAACGCGGCAGATCGGGCCGGGCCAGCACCGAACGGCGGCCCAGCCACTCGCGCAGAACCCCAAGCAACGGGCCTGCTTGCGCTTCGTCGCCCCGGGGCGTCCGCAGCAGGGTGTGACCGTCCAGACTCTCCAGCCGGTCGAGCAGGTCGCAGCCCAGAAAGGAATAGCGCCCCAGCAGCTCGCCGCCCTCGACACTCTCCAGCAGGAACGCGCCCGGTCGGTCGCCGGCCAGCTTGCGAAACAGCGAGATCGGCGTTTCGGTGTCTGCCACCAGCTCTACGGACAGCGCTGCGTGGGTCTCGGTACCGTCGTGCGCCAGCAGCCGGTCGAGTTCGGGCGCAACCCGCATGCCGTAGTCGTGTCGAGCGGCTCGGGCCATCACGCACCCGCCTGAAGGCCAAGGGCTCGGAAGGCGAGCTGGAACCCGCCATGGCCGTACTTCAGCTGCCTGGCCCCGCGACTGACGGTGGTGATCGAGACGCCCAGACCCGAACTGACGCCGCGCTGGCTGTGGCCGGCTTGCAGCAGCTTGGCGATCTCCCAACGCTCGGTCAGCGCCTCGGTTTCTGCCGGGGTCAGCAGGTCCGCGAGCACCAGACGCAGCGCTTCCGGCTCGCGCAGGTCCGCAAGCAGGCGCAGCAGGTCGGCGGGCAGGTCGGGATGCACAGGTTCGGAGGCAAGGGGCTTCATGGGGGCTCCGGCGGGTCGCAAACGATCTGGTGTATTACTGTACCAGCACAGTGTGACTGTGATACGGACTCCTCAGGACGATGTCAAGTACGCCCACTCTGCACCCTTGAGGTGAACGCAAACCCGCAACGCGCCCCAACCGGAATCCCAGCCGGTTTCGCCTACATCCCGGACCGGCCCCGGGGGGATGGCTTGCCCCTCCAGCCCGTCGGGAAGTACAGTCCGGCCGCCGCGCCGCTCCCCAAGAGGCGCTGAGGCCGTCGCATGATGCTGGCCACCGCGCCCTCCTCGCTGCCCACCATGTCGCCCCCGGCCTCGGCCCGCGGTGACTCGGATGCGTTCGACGCCGTCAAGGGTCTGCTGATCCTGCTGATTGTCGTGGGGCACCTGTCGCCATTGCAGTATGTGCCGGGCATGGGGTGGGTGTTTCCGGTGCTCTACCGCTTCCACGTAGTCAGCTTCCTGCTGTTGCCATTCCTGTTAGGGCGGGCGAAGTGGCAGACGCGGTGGCTGGCTGACCGGGCCGTGCGGTACTTGGTGCCTTACGCGATGTGGGTGGTGGCGACCGCCATTGTGTTCGACTTGACGGTGGGTGCGGGCGGCGCGCCGTTGGAATTCGTCCGGCGAACCACATGGGGCCTCTGGACGGGGAACGCTCTGGACCTGAAGGCGGCAACCGGCTTTCAGCTGTATTGGTTCTTGCCTGCCTTGTTCACCGTGACGTTGCTGCGGGCGGTCCTGACACAGCTGCCCGGAAGGTGGCTACCAGCTGCGGCGGCGGTGGCTTGGGCGCTGCACGGCACTGTGGCGCTGTGGCTGGGCGGGTGGTCATGCGCGCCGCTGGGCCTTGCTGTTGCGGTCTACGTGTTGCCCATGGGCCTCACGGCCGCTTGGCTGTGGCCCTACGCACGTCGCGTGCCGTCCTGGGTGCTCGCGTGCGTGGCCGTTGCGCTTGCGGTCACGACGCGAGCGATGGGGCTGTATACGAACGTAGGCGTGCTGGCGGTTTTCGGTTGGCGTGACCCCGCATGGATGCTGATCACCGACATCGACGCGATCGCATCCTTCCTGACCGTCGTGGCGATGGCACCGCTGTTGGCGAGAGTGCCCGGATTGCCGGCGCTAGGGCGGATGTCGCTGGGCATTTATCTTTGTCATTCCCTGTTCTTGCAAGCCGTCCTGCTGGCTGGACTGCACGCGGGTGGTCAGCCGTTTGGTGAGGACGCCGCGGTGTTCGCCTTCGTCGGGTTGGTCACTGCTCTAACCGGCGGCATCCTTTCTGCTCGGCTCATGCAACTCAAAGTCCTGCAGCCCTGGATGCTGCCCCGCGGCCTTTCTGATTGGACCGCGACTCGACGGTGGTTTGCTGGAGTCCGCCCATGATGCCGGTCATCGTCGTTCTGGTGGCGGCCCTCTTCGCCTGGTCGACCCTCCAGCAGGACATGGCCTTGCCGATTATCGGCTTGGCCTTTGCTTCTCCCTTCCTGCTTCGCCTTGCGCGCAGTCCGGCCGCTCTCGCGGCGCTTACGATCGCCGCCCAAGCCTGGGGCAAGTACAGCTTCGGCCCGTTCCTGACCCCGTTCAAGGTGGTCGGCGTCCTTCTGGGCATCGCTACGCTTGGCACCATCCTGAAGCAGCGGCGGGTCAGAGCCATCCCGGTCGGCTTCTCTGCGGCCATCCTGACCATGAGCGCCCTCGTATTGCTGTCTGAGACGCTGGCACCCTACGGCTCCTCCATGACGATGCTCTACGAAATCATGGGCACTTTCGGCATGTTCCTGATGCTCAGCCAGATCCCGATGGACTATCGAGCGGTTCGCGTCATCGGCATGGGGCAGGCCGTCGGCATCGTGCTGATCGCGGTCGTTGTGTTCATGGAGGTCGGTTGGGAGCGATTGGGCACCGGCGTTGTTCGCGCACGCGGTCCGATGGCCCAGCCCAACCTGATGGCTGAGGAGGCTGCTCGTGTCCTGCCGTTCGCACTGGCGCTGCTGCTGGACCGCGAGAATCGATGGCTGTCTCGCTTGCTTGGACTCTTGGCGGTAGCGGGTGCCGCATACAGCCAGTTCGCCGCCGCTTCGCGTGGGGGGTCGCTCGGCATGGTGTTTGGCCTTGTCGTGTTCGCTGTGGCCTCAGGACGGTCACTGGCCTCGCGCTTTGGCAACATCTTGGTCATCTCTGCACTTCTTGCTGGATTCGTGTTGGTGTCGCCCCGATCCTATGACCAGCGGGTATTGGGCACGGTTCGCGCAGAACAGGTCGACGACGACCTGACGTCCGAGCGACTGTCCCAGCTAGAGTTCGCGAAGGTTCTCATTCCGCAACGGCCGTTCTTTGGCTGGGGCAGCACGGGCTTCCCGTCGATGCACGCTTATCGGGTATCGGGGCGTGTTACGGCGCTGCACTCGTCCATCCTGTCGCTGGTCGTCGCCTATGGCATCCCCGTCCTGGTGCTGTATGTCTCGATGGTGCTGGGCGGAGTCATCGTCGGAGTCCGCGGAATTCGGCGCTGGAGCTCGCGCCACATGTACGGCAACGCAGCGCTTGCCGCGGCCGCTGCGAGCTTCTCTGCGTCGATCTCAGGTACGATGGTATTTCGACTGCCGTTGTGGTTCCCGATCCTGTTGCTGTACCTGATCGCCCACCACCAGTCGCTCGAGCGGCGGCGGGAGCTTCGGGAGGCCGAGGACGCCGCTCTGGCCGAACCGCCCCCGGACCCCCTGCCACAACCCACAGCCGCACTGCCCCAGCGCACCTAGCCTGCGGGGCGGGTCCGCTCGCAGCTTCTTGCTGCGTCAACCCGTATTGCGCATCCCCGCCGCGATTCCCTTGATGGTCACCATCAGGGCGTCGTCCAGCGTCGGGTCGGTCTGCTTGCGCACACGCAGCAGCAGCTCGGCCTGCAGCAGATTCAGCGGGTCCACGTAGGGGTTGCGCACCTGCACGGACCGCGCGAGCACTGGATTGTCCTCCAGCAGTGCCTTTTGTCCCAACGTTGCCACCAGCGCTTCGACGGTCCTGTCGTGCCGGTCGCGCAGCTCGCGTCCCAGGCCGGCAAGCTCCGGGTTGGCCAACAGCTCGTCGTAACGCGCTGCGATGGTTGGAGATGTCTTGGCCAACACCATCTCGACCATTGCCAGCGACATGCGGAAGAACGCCCAGTGCTGGGCCATGTCCAGCAGTCGCTCGCGGTCCGGTCCGGCCAGCGCCTCGGCCAGTGCCTCACCGACGCCCAACCACGCGGGCAGCATCAGCCGCGTCTGCGTCCATGCGAAGATCCACGGGATGGCCCGCAAGGTCTCGATCCCTCCTGCCTTTTGCCTCCGCGCCGGGCGACTGCCGATGTTCAGGCGGCTCAACTCGGCCTCTGGCGTCACGGCGCGGAAGTAGGCCAGGAACCTCGGTTCTTCGCGCACCACCCCGCGGTACACCTGCAGCGACCGCTCCGACAGCCGGTCCATCAACTCGCGCCACTCCGGGCGGCACGGGGCAGGGGGGACCAGCGTCGCTTCGACCACCGCCGTTGTGTATAACTCCAGGTTGCGCAAGGCGATTCCTGGTAGGCCGAACTTCGACTGGATCATCTCACCCTGCTCGGTCACCCGCAGTGTGCCGCGCACCGTTCCTGGGGGCTGCGACCGAATCGCTACGTGGGTGGGACCGCCGCCACGTCCGACCGACCCGCCACGGCCGTGGAACAGCGTCAGCGCCACGCCGCGAGCTTCGCAGACCTGAACGATCTCCTCCTGCGCCTGGTAGAGCGCCCATGCCGCCGCGAGCCGACCGGCATCCTTGGCAGAATCCGAGTAGCCGATCATCACCTCCAACCGCCCGCCCGCCCGCTCTCCGTAGCCACCATGGTCCAGCAGCGACTGCACCGATGCGGCGGCGCCCTGCAGGTCCGACAGCGTCTCGAACAGGGGCACCACCCGCAGCGGAGGTTCGACGCCCGCCTCGCGCTGCAACAGTTCGACTGCCAGCACGTCCGAGGCTGAGCGCGCCATCGAGATCACGTAGGCTCCCAGCGAGTCGCGCGGCACCTGCGCCAGAACGGCCATCGTGTCCAGCACCTCCTGGACTTCGGGCGCTGCCTGCAGCCCCCTCGGCACCAACGGACGGCGACTGGTGAGTTCACGTCGCAGGAAGGCCACCCGCTCGTCCTCGCTCCAAGCCGCATACGACCCCAGACCCAGCTCGCAGGTGATGGCGTCCAGTGTGCGGGTGTGCCGGTCGGCCTCCTGCCGCACGTCGAGATGCACGAGCGTCAGACCGAAGCACGCGATTCTCCGAAGGATATCCAGCAGACGGCCACGCGCCGCCACCTCCAGACCGGTTTCGTGCAGCGACCGCCACATCAGCAGCAGGGGCTCGCGCAGGTCGTCGATGTCCAGGTATGCGTCTGCAGGGGCGGGCACAGACACCACGAAGCTGGCCGCGGCCCACTTCAGCGTCGCTTCCAGTCGTTCGCGCACGACACGCAGCAGCGCCCGGTAGGGCTCCTCGACCTCGCCCACGCGCTGGCGCAGCTCGGGACTGCAACCGACCATCGACAGCTCGGCGCGCAGCTGGTCGATCTCGCGGTGGTACAAGTCGGCGGCCATCCACCGGGCCACCATGCACACCTCCCGCGTAACCGCAGGCGTCACATTGGGATTGCCGTCGCGGTCACCGCCCATCCACGAGCCGAAGCGAATCGGCGCGGCATCCAGCGGCAATCCCTCGCCGGTGTGGCCCGCAAGCGCTGCGTCCAGCACCCTTGCATACCGCGGCACCGTGTTCCACAGCGTCTGCTCGAACACCAGCAGGCCGCCGCGTGCCTCGTCCACGGGCGTCGGGCGATGGCGCAGCACCTCGTCGGTGTGCCACAGGGTTGAGATCTCGCGCCGCAGGTCGTCCAGCCCCTCGCGAACCTCGCCGGGGGTCAGGTCAGTGCGGTCCAGCACCGCCAGCAGCTCCGCCACCCGATTGTGCTTGTGCAGCAAGGTCCGGCGGTTGATCTCGGTGGGGTGAGCGGTCAGCACCAGCTCGATGCGAAGGTCGCACACGGTCTGCCGCAGCTGCGTCGCCGGGATGCCGGCCGCAAGAAAGCGCGGGAACGCCTCGTCGAGCGAACCCGGTTGGGGCGCTCCCAACGGCTTGCGCAACCATGCCTTGCGCCTGCGGATCCGGTGGTACTGCTCGGCAATGTTCGCCAGCGACAGGAAGTGCGCGAACGCCCGCGCCACGACCAGGGCGTCCTGCGGCGTCACGTCCGCCAGCACGCGGCGCAGCTCGGTCCACGCGTCGGCATCCCCGTGCCGGGCGGCCTTCGACAGTAGGCGAACGCGCTCGACCAGGTCGTATCTGAGCCTGCCCTCCTGCAGCGCAACGGTCTGGCCGACCAGCTCGCCGAGCATCCGGACGTCTTCGCGAAGGGGAGCATGGGGGTCGAGGTGTTCGGTCATCATGCTGTGTCCGTAGCCCATCCTGCGGGCCGGCGCAAGCGCGCTGAAGGTCATTCCAGGGCAGGGGGACTTGCGCGCTTCGGTCCGCCATGGTACACGCCCCGCCCGCACGTGCCGAAGGGCCGCGTGCTGACGGGGCGTAGCGCAGCCTGGTAGCGCACTTGACTGGGGGTCAAGGAGTCGCAGGTTCAAATCCTGTCGCCCCGACCAGATGCCCTTGCGAACTTGCGCCGCCCCCTTGCCTTGCGATGAGGGGAGCGGCGCAAGTCGTTTTTGGCCCGACTCGGGGACCCCCGCCCGCAGCCGGCCGACCCTCGAGGGTTTTCCATGCTCGAACGCAACGAAATGATGCGCCAGCGGCTCGCCAAGATCGACGCGGCCCGAACCGCCGGCGAGATTCCGTATCCCAACGACTTTCAGCCCACGCACACCGGCGCCGACCTGATGCGCGCGCTGTTTGCTCACCTCGAGTCGCACAATCCCGACCGGACGCCGGGACCCGCCGTTCGCATGGCCGGTCGCGTCATGGCGGTGAACATCAAGGGCAAGGTTGCCTTTCTGCGCCTGCGCGATCGGTCCGGTCCCGAAGTGCTGCGGTTGCGCAAGGAAGAGAACGCGTTGCGTGTGGCGGCCGGGCTCGAGGCGCGGGAGGAGGGGGCGTCGACCTTCCAGGTGTTCTTCCAGCGCAACGAGGACGAGGCGCTGTGGGACCAGATGTTCAAGGGCGACCGCGCCATCGATCTGGGCGATATCCTTGGTGTTGTCGGTCGACCCTTCCGCACGCAAACCGGCGAGCCATCGCTGCGGGCGTGCGTGACGGACGACGCACTCGCTCCGTTCGTGGGCGAGCGGGCGGGCGACGCGTGCGTGCGCGTGTTGACCAAGGGCGTGCGACCTCTGCCAGAGAAGTACCACGGCCTGCAGGACAAGGAGACGCGCTTTCGCCAGCGCTACGTCGACCTGATCATGAACGACGACACGCGAGAGATCGTGCGCCGTAGGGCCTTGGTCGTCCGCGGTCTGCGGGCGTTCTTCGACAGTCGGGACTATCTCGAGGTCGAGACGCCGATGATGCACACCCTGCTGGGCGGCGCGGCAGCCCGGCCCTTCACGACGCACCACAACGCGCTCGACATGCCCCTGTACTTGCGCATCGCGCCAGAGCTGCACCTGAAGCGGCTGGTGGTCGGCGGGCTGGAGCGCGTGTACGAGTTGAACCGAAACTTCCGCAACGAGGGGCTGTCGCAGCGGCACAATCCAGAGTTCACGATGCTAGAGTTTTACCGGGCTTATGCCACATACCATGATCTGATGGATGAGGTAGAGACGCTCTTTGCCAAGCTGGCGATCGACGTCACCGGTAGCCCTGACTTGGTGTACGGCACGAACCCGGACGGCACACCGCGGCAGATCTCATTCCGCGCCCCCTTTGCCCGGGTGACGGTCCACGAGGGCCTGCAGCGCTGGGCGGGCGTTGCTGCGGATGACGTGAACGACGTGGTGGCCCTCCGCAAGCGTGCGGATGCACTCGATCTCTACATCGACCCCAAGGCCGGTCTGGGCAAGGTGCAGATGGACCTGTTCGAGCACGCCGCCGAGCCGCACCTGATCCAGCCGACCTTCGTGATGGACTTCCCGGCTGAGGTCTCGCCGCTGTCCCGCCGCAAGGATAGCGACCCCAGCCTGGTCGACCGCTTTGAGCTGTACGTTGCCGGCATGGAGATCTCCAATGCGTTCAGCGAGTTGAACGACCCGGTCGATCAATTCGAGCGCTTCGAGGCACAGCTGGCGCAGAAGGCACAAGGCGCGGAAGAGACGATGGACATGGACCTGGATTACGTGCGCGCCCTCGAATACGGGCTGCCTCCGACGGCTGGCTGTGGCATCGGGGTGGACCGGTTGGTGATGCTGCTGACCAACACCGAGAGCATTCGGGAAGTGATCCTGTTTCCGCATATGCGACCAGAAAACCGCGTGGATGCTGGACAAATTGCAGATGTCGTCGCGCCAGACTCTCCAGAGGGAGCTTAGGTGCATACGCGCCGTCTGGCGTTCCTGCTGGCGCTCGCAGCGCTGGCGGCGGTCCCCGAGGCCCTCGTGCGCTCGGGGAACGACCAGATCGGCTTTCAGACGTGGCTGGTGCTGCAGTTGCTGGGCGTCATCGTCGCCGCGCTCGCCGTCGCAGCCATGTTCTCCGTCCTCGGGCTTGGCATCGTCCGCTTGCTGACCCGGCCGATGCATGATCGACCAAGTACTTTCATTGCATGGTCTTTCCTGCGTGCGCCGCGGCTGGTGCGGCCGTTGCCGATGCGCCTGTGGTCGCAGCTGTGCGGAGCGGTCGACGCGGTCCCCGACGCCAGCGTGGTGCGGCCGTGGCGCTGGCTGCCCATCGGCGTGGGGCTGGCGGCTGCCGGTGTGGCTGGCGTGATGCAGTGGGGTGTGCTGGACGGTGGCGGCGACGCCATGACGGTCGCCCTGCGCAACTTTTCTGGAGTGCTGGCCCTTCACGGCACGCTGCTTGCGGTCGCAGGGCTGCCTTGGCCGAGGGTCAGGCGAGTGCTGATGCTGTTTGTCTTGACGGCAGCGGCGGTCGCTGGGGCGTGGGCCGCGCGCCACCCGCTGGTCTTGCAGTGGTTCGACGCTCCGTGGGCGTTGGGGACGCTGGCCGTCGTGGTTGCGTTCACGGCATGGCGGGCCGGCTCAACCCCGGGTCTTGCCACGCGTTTGCAGCGGCTTGGGCAGATCCTTTTACCGGTGGGGTTGTCGCTGCTGGTCGCCGCCGCCGTGGCCTTCGGCGTGGCGCCTCGTGGGCTGGCGGTGCCAGTGGGCTCTGTTGCCGTGGTCGCCGCGATCGCGGGGCTCTATCTCGTGTTGCAGGGCCAGGCCAAGGTGTCGCTGCCCGTGTTCGTGTCGATCGTGGGCGTCGCCGCGGGCACCTGGGCGCTGATCGTCGTGCTGTCGGTCATGGGCGGCTTCGCGTCGGACCTTCGCGCCAAGATGCTGGTGGCCAATGCCCACGCGCTGGTGGAACGCCCCGGACGGGCAGAGCCTCTGGACGACGCGGCCCACATCGCCCGAGCCTTGCGTGCCTTGCCGGGAGTGGCCGGCGTCAGCCCGCAGGTTCGCGGCGACGCGATTCTGTCATCGGCCTTCAACGTGAACAATTTCGTGGCCGTTCGCGGTGTCGACGTGCACTTGGACGAAGTTCGCCGCGAGCTTGGCGGTACTCTGGTGACGGGCAGTCTGAGCCTGCTGCAAGAACCGGCCTCGCTGGGCACTGACCGCGCGCTGGTTCGCCGCCCTGTTGAGGAAGACAGCGACCTGCCGCCCGCCCCCGCTTTCGTGCCGTCCAGCGACCCGCAGCCACGCGAGCGTATCGAGGATCTGCTGCGGATGGCGCCCGGTCCAGCCACGCCGGCACCGCCGCAGCTGGCTCCGCCCGGCAACGGTCGACCAGCATCCAGGACCGAGCACGGTCCGCTCCTGCTGCCTTCCGACGAACCGGAGCGCTTGGCCCCTGCGGCCGACCCGGATGCCACCGGTCCAGGGGAATTGCCGTCGGATGCCAATGCGTTGCCGGATGTTCAGCTGAGCCCACCCGCGCCGCCCAAGCTGGTTGCCCCCGATCTGGGTCGCATGCTGGGCGACGACAGCGCGACGCTGCCCGGCGAGTCGGTGGATGTGCCCGTCGCGCCTGGGATTCTGCTGGGGTCGGAGCTGGCGCGGTCCCTGCAGGTCGAGCTGGGCGATCGCATCGAGGTCGTCACGCCCGATGCCGACGTGGGCCCGACGGGTCTGCGTCCCCGCGTCCGCACGTTCCGACTGGCCGGCACCTTCGAGACGGGTCTGTACGAGGCCGACAGCAAGGTCGCCTACATCGATCTGGGCGAGGCAGCGCGTTACTTCAACCTTGACGGCGATGCAAACGTGTTGGAACTGCGCCTTGTTGCTCCAGAACAGCCGGACGCCGTGGTTGCCGCCGCGCGGGCGAAGCTGAAGGAACTGGGCGCTCCCGACGACGTGCAGGTGCTGGACTGGCGGGCGCTGAACCGGTCGCTGTTCTCAGCGCTGGCGTTTGAGCGGCTGGTGATTTTTCTGGTGCTGGGATTGATCATCCTGGTTGCGGCGTTCTCTATCGTGTCGGCGTTGACGATGGTCATCCTGCAGAAGCGGGACAGCATCGCGATGCTGCGGGCGATGGGCAGCTCGGCCGGAGCGATCCGATCGTCGTTCGTGCAGATGGGCGGTGTGATCGGCCTGATCGGCACCATGGCGGGCGGCATCTTGGGGATCGGCACGTGCACGCTGATCCAGACGCTCGGCATTCAGCTTCCGGAGGCCTATTACGTGCGGACCCTGCCGGTGAACATGCAGATCGCCGAGATCGCGGTCGTGGCGCTGGCTTCGGTGGCGGTCTCTCTTGTCGCGACGGTGTTTCCTGCTACAAGTGCGGCCCGCTTGAGTCCGCTGGAGGGGCTGAGGCATGGCTGATGCCCCCCTGAATTCCCCGACACCGACGGCGCAAGTCGGCGTGGACACTCGTGTTCCGCTGATCCGCGCGGTGGGCGTCGACAAGTGGTTCGAGCTGGGCGGGCGACGCATTCAGGTCCTGTCGCAGGTCGACTTCGAGTTGCATTCCAGCGACATGATTGGGATCGTGGGGCGGTCGGGATCGGGCAAGTCGACGCTGTTGCACTTACTGGGTGCCTTGGACCAGCCTAGTGCAGGCGCGATCACGTATGAAGGACAGACGCTGGACGCCCTCGACGATGCCGAGCTGGCGGCCTTTCGCAACCGGATGATTGGCTTCGTGTTTCAATTTCATCACCTTCTGCCGGAGCTGACCGCGTTCGAGAACGTGCGGATGCCCACGCTGATCGCCCGCCAAGCTCAGGGTCCGGCCCGCGCCCGCGCGCGCGAGCTGCTGGAGCGCGTCGGACTTGGCGAGCGCCTGGACCACCATCCGGGTGAGCTGAGCGGCGGAGAACAGCAGCGTGTGGCCCTGGCGAGGGCATTGGTGATGCAGCCGCGAGTGGTGTTGGCCGACGAGCCGACGGGCAATCTGGACAGCCGCACCGCCGAAGAGATGCACGACTTGATGGAGCAACTGAACGCCGAGACCGGCACAGGCTTTGTCGTCGTCAGTCACAATCAGGAGCTCGCCCGGCGCATGAGCCGCGTCCTCCGCATCGCCGACGGGCGCATCGTCGAGTCCAGCGGAGACGTGGCATGACGTTCGGAACGGTCCATCGGTTGCCTCGCGCGGACCAGTCGCTGCTGCGCCTGTGGTTGGTGCTGCTGGTGCTTGCTGCGGGCGCGGGAGCTGCGAACTCCGCTTGGGCGCAGTCGGATTCGCTGTTCGGGCCTGGTTCGCTGGGCGATGCGCCGCAGGACGAGACGGGCACCGACGACGCGGCGACCGATGACACCAGCGACGTCGACGAAGGTTCGGACGAGCCGGGTGTGAAGGGCCCCACGGTCAAGGCGGTGGAGCTGGCAGGCATCGAGCGCGTGGACGAGCAGGCGGTGCGCAAGCAGATCCGCACCGTGGTGGGCAGCGACCTGGACCCCGCCATCGTGGCCGAGGACCTGCGGCGGATCTTCCAGATGGGCCTGTTCGACGACGTTCGCGTCGGCCTGAAGAAGGCGGGCGACGACGGCGTGGTCGTGCGCTTCCAGGTGCTCGAGCGGCCCAGCATCGCGGCCATCACGATTCGCGGCAACGAGGACCAGAGCGAAGAGGACGTGTTGAAGGTCGTCGACCTGAAGGTCAACCACCTGTACTCGCCAGCCGACGCCCAGCGCAACGCTGTGAAGATCAAAGAGATGTACGACGACGAGGGCTACTTCCTCGCCACCGTGACGCACAAGGTCGAGGCGGTGAGCGGCAATCAGGTGCGCGTCGTCTTCGACATCAAGGAGCGTGCTGAGGTCAAGGTTCGCCGCATCGAGCTGTTGGGCAACGAGGGCATCTCCGACGCCGAGATCAAGGCCGTGCTGAAGACGCAGGAGGGGTCGGTCCTCAGCATCCTCAGCAAAGCCGGGAACTTCAAGCGCGACATGCTGGAGTACGACCTGCAGGTGATCCAGTACCTGTACCTGACCAAGGGCTACGTTCAGGCCAAGGTCGAGGACCCCGTCGTCAGCCTGTCACCCGACATGAAGTACATCTCGATCGCCATCCGGGTGAACGAGGGGCCGCAGTTCCGCGTCGGCAAGCTCGACGTCACGGGCGACCCGGTGGACCCGCTGCCGGACATGTTGAAGAAGGTCCAGCTGAAGACGGGCGACATCTTCAACTACGCCTTGGTTCAGCAGGACAATCAGGCCCTTGCAGGGGCTCAGAAGAACTACGGTTATGCCCACGCCACGGTGTCGAACGAGAGCGTTCCGGACGTCGAGAAGCGCGTCGTCGACTGGACCTACCACATCCAGAAGGGCAAGAAGGTCTACTTTGGCCAGATCTTGATGCAGGGCGGCGGCTCGACCCGCGACAAGGTGATCCGTCGCGAGCTGACGATTGCCGAGGGCGAGCTCTACAGCGAAAAGGGCATCCAGCAGTCGCAAGCCCGTGTGCAGCGCTTGGGGTTCTTCGAGAACGTCGAGATCAAGACCCGCCCGACCGCGCTGCCCCAAGTGGTGGACGTCGTCGTGGACGTCAAGGAGCGCACGACTGGCACCTTCCAGGTCGGCATGGGCTACTCGTCACTCGACAACTTCATCGTCACGGCCCAGATCGCCAAGGACAATTTCCTTGGCCGCGGTCAGCGCATGTCGGTCCAGGGCTCGCTGTCGTCGGTTCGCACGATGTTTCAGGGGTCGTTCTACGAGCCGTACTTCCTGGACAGCAACATCACGTTCTCCTTGGATTTGTTCAGCTATGAGCAGCTCTACACCGACTTCTCGCGTCAGTCCACGGGCGGCGGCATGTCGTGGGGCTATCGGCTGACGGACGAGCTCACGGCAGAGGCGGGGTACAATCTGGAAGAGGTGTCGACGTCGATCGGCGGCCTCTCTGGCCGCACCGACGTGCCCATCGCTTCGCTGTTCGGGTCCGGCCTGACGTCGTCGATGCGCATGAGCCTGTCGTATGACGACCGCGACGACCGCATGTTCCCGACCACCGGCTGGTTCATGTCCGGCACGGCCGAGTGGGCGGCACAATTTCTGGGCAGCGACAACGAGTTCAATCGCTTCACGGCCAAGGTTCGCCGCTACGTGCCCCTGCCGTTCGACGGTGTGCTGAAGTTCAACCTGGTCGGCGGCCTGATTCGCGCCCCGGAAGGCAAGCAGGTGCCGTTGTTCGAGCGCTTCTTCATGGGCGGCATTTACAACGTGCGCGGCTTTGACCGGAACACGCTGGGACCCGAGATCGCGATCCCCAACAGCGGCGACCCTGCTTCCTCGCTCTCAGGCTTCAACATCGGCGGCGTCAAGCAGCTGTACCTGAACAACGAGATCGAGGTGCCCATCCTCAAGGCGCCCATGAACTTGCGCGGCCTGCTGTTCTTCGACGTCGGCAACGCGTTTGGCGAGGCTCAGGACATTACGCTGCAGGACATGCGGCTCGCACTGGGCTGGGGCGTGCGGTGGTTCTCTCCCGTGGGTCCACTGCGGTTTGAGTGGGGCGTGCCACTGAATCGCAAAGCCAACGAGCGGCCGCTGGTATTCGAGTTCACCATCGGCAACAGCTTCTAGCCGACACTCTGCGATTGCCCGCAACCTTGTGCGCTGTTACGGTCGGCACTTGTATGTCGCCGTTGCTGCACCTGTTCTTGCGGAGGCTCCCCATGTCGTGCCCGTCGCTGTCGCGTGTTTTGCTGGCCCTGACTGCTGCGGTTTGCGGTTTGCTGCTGCCGATGCTGGCGGCTGCCGCCATTCCGTCCACTGTGCTGATGGAGGGCGGCCTGCTCTCGACCGGTGGTGGTCCGGCGGCCGATGGCGACTATCAGGTTGTCGTCTCGCTCTACACGGCCCAGTCGGGCGGCCAGCCGATCTGGACCGAGGGGCCCATGGGCATGCCCATCCTGGGGGGCGGATTCACGCAGGTCCTCGGCAAGTACACGCCGCTTCCCGCCACGGTGCTGGCCAAGCTTCCTGAGACCTGGCTCGAGGTCAAGGTGGGCAGCGACCCGGCATTGCAGCGCGCCAAGGTGCACTCGGTCCCCTACGCCCTGCGCGCTCAGGTGGCAGAGGGTCTCGATTGCTCCGGCTGCATCGGTGTGGGGCAGATCGACGCGCAAGTCCTCGCCGCATACGCCAAGACCGCGGACTTGGCCGCGTACGCGAAGGCCGCTGACCTTGGGGCCTACGCCAAGTCCGCGGATCTCGCCGCTTATGCCAAGACGGCTGCCCTTGCGACGGTTGCGACGACGGGTGCGTTTGCCGACCTCGAGGGCGCGCCGGACCTGTCGTCGTACGCGCAGACGGCCAAGCTTGCCAAGGTGGCGACGTCGGGGGCGTACAGTGATCTCAGTGGGTTGCCGGTGCTGGCCAAGGTGGGCGTTGCGTGCGGGACCGGTCTGGTCATCAAGGGCGTGAAGGACGACGGCTCTTACGACTGTGTGAAGTCGATGGACCCGGCTGCGCTGCCGCCCGACGGCTTGGACGAGATCTCGAACAACCTTTTGACCAACCAATTCAATGAGGTGGCAGCGAGCCTGAAAGCCCCTGTCAACATCCCCGACAACAATCCCGTGGGCGTCAGCGACCCGGTCGACGTACCTGATTTCGGCGTGGCCCAGGGCCTGACCATTACGGCCGACATTACCAACAGCGACACTGCGAGCTTGAAGGTCAGCGCCATCGACCCGGGCGGTGCCAAGTTCGTGCTGTGGGACAAGACCGCCAAGGGAACGGCCATCAAGACGTCGTGGCCCTCGCCGACCAAGACCGTGTCCGGCGATCTGGCCACTTGGGTGGGCAAGAACCCCAAGGGAAAGTGGTACTTGGAGGTGATCGACACCGGGTTCCTCAACAACGGCGTCGACGGCAAGATCAACAACTGGAGCGTTTCGGTCGCTACGCTGTCGTCCAAGAAGGTCAGGTCGAACGGGCTGTTCCAGGCGGCGGGCGGCTTCCAGTTCCAGGTCGCGCAAGAACACCCCGTGACGTGTGATGCGTCGACGTTTGGCTACGCCTACGCGAATGACAAGGACAAGGCGCTCTACATCTGCAACGGGACCGGGTTCTTCCCCCTCGCGCTCGACATTCCCGGCACGCAGAACAACCCGGGCAAGAACTGCAAGGACATCCTGACCAAGATGTCCGGGGCCAAGGACGGCGTCTACTGGGTCAACGGCGGCACGGCAACGGCGGTGCAGGCCTTCTGCGACATGACCACCAACGGAGGCGGCTGGACATTGGCGGCTCGCATCGTCGGCAACTCGTACTGCCACATCGACCCGAACGCCGCAGGGACCTTGACCGCCCCCAACCAGGCCGGCTGCGCCAAGCTGTCGGACGCGTTGATTCGCGGCCTGTATTCCGACCAGTTCTGGCTGTCCTGCGGCACCTTGACGCCCAGTCGCTGGGGCAAGATCGACGCCATCGCCAAGTTCAACACCAACTCGTCGACCGGCGACAAGAACATGACGTGGAGCGAGACCTATGGTGGGGCGACCTACTCCGGCACCGACGACGCCTGCTGCAACTTCGGCGACCACAATTACCACAGCCCCCACATCATCTACTCGATTGCCAAGGGTTATAATGGCGGCAACTACACCGCCAGCTGGCCCGGTTGCTACAACAACCTGCAGGGCTGGGGGCAGTCCGGCTTCCTCTACGTGCGCTGATCCGCCGACTTCGTGCTAGACTTGGCCGTCTGGAGTCGGTCGCGAAGGTGGCCCGACTCGCCAAGCGCCTCCCCTCCACGCCCTGAGCACCCATGCCCGGACCCCAGCCCAGCGCGACGCCCGCGCCCAAGGCCCCGCGCCATTCGCGGCGGTTCCGTTGGCGCCACAGCCTGTACTCGCGGGCGCTGCTGTTCACGGTGCTGGGGTCGGCGACGCTGCTGGGTGCGGTGGGCGTGCAGTCCTGGATCATGCTCGAGGGCTCGGTGGACCGGCTGCTGACCGAGCGAACCAATCTGGCGCAGGCGACCGGCGGCTATCTCGAACTGCTGATCCGTCGTGATGTCAACGTGTTGGCGAGTCGTGTGCCTGCCAAAGTGCCCGCGATTGGATCTCCGGAAGCCTTGACGCTGCGGACCGCGCTGGACTCCTACCGCGACACGATGTTCGAGGAGGGTGCTTTCGTCCTGGATGCGCGAGGGATGCCGATCGCTTCGGTACCGGACGGCGCAGGATACCTGAACGCCATCAAGGAGTTTCGCCGCGTGCTGGCGCTGGCCGCCAAGACTGAGGGGCCGGTTGTCTCGCGTCTGACCCACCTGCCGCCGGGACCGCGCGCCATCGTGATCGTCGTTCAGGCTCTGCGGGGCGGTACGCAGAACACGGTGCAGGGTTACGTGGGCGGGCTGCTGAATCCGGCGTCGAACAACCTGCTGGCGACCTTGCAGGGCGTGCGGCAGGGCAGCTCGACGATCCTGCAGCTGGTCGATGCAGGCGGCACGGTGGTCGCCTCCAGTGCGCCGGGAGGGTTGTTTCGCGCTGCAGACCACCAAGGCAAGCTGACCCGCGCGATTGCGACCCGGACCGAGATCCGCAGCCGCTGCCACAGCTGCCACGCAGACTCGTCGACCACGACGCGCGAGGTCGAGGTGCTGGCGTTCGTGCCCCTGCCCAAGCTCGACATGGGCGTGGCGGTCCGACAGCTGGAGCAGGAGGCGCTGGAACCGGCCTTCACCCTACAGAAGCGCTTGTTCTGGTTGGGATTTACCTTCATTCCGCTGTTTCTGGCGTTCACCGGTCTGTCGGTTCACAGCGTCGTGCGGCCGCTGACGCGCCTGACCCGTGCGGTGCGCAACGCCGAGTCCAGTGAGCAGCGGATGGAGCTGCCTTCGTTCGGCCACGACGAGGTGGGCATTCTCGCCCGGACGCTGGAGCGCTGGCGGTCGGGCATGATCGAGTCGCTGGAGGAGGTTGAACGTCACCGTGCGGCCTTGCGCCACGAGGTCCGCCTGACCCAGCACCACCTGGCCGTGTTGCAGGAAGTGGCCGAGTTCAGCGCGCAGGGGCTGGATCTCGACGCGATGGCCGCCCGAGGGCTCGACAAGTTGCTGGAGTTCTTGCGGTTCGACGCGGGCGCCCTGCAGATGGGGCATCGCGGACGCGTGTTCCTTGCCAAGCGGGGGCTGGGGGACGACCAGTCGCAGGGGCTGGTGGACCACTGGCGCGAGCTGCTGGACCAACCTGCGCGCCCCAACGAGCCGACGGTGGTTGGCGGCGCTACCGCGACGGCTGGCGCAAGTCCGGCCATCGTCTACCGCATGAGGGTGTTCGAACCCAAGGATTTCGCGCGCAATGATCTCAGCCGCGGTAACCTGGGGGTCGTTGTCATCGCGCAACTGACCGCGCCGCAAGGGCTGGAGGTCGTTTGCGTGCTGGGCGCGAACGAGCCCCGACCGTTTACAGAGGCGCGTCGCCTTGAGTCCGTCCTGCGCCACGTCGTCCTGAGTGCGACGGGCCGGTTGTTCCAACAGGAACGCCAGCTGCGTCACGCCCAGCGTCGCGAGTTCCTGCACCGCGTGCTGACCGCGCAGGAAGAGGAGCGTCGTCGGGTGGCCCGGGAGCTGCACGACACGGTCGCCCAGGATCTTGCGGCCTTGCGCTTGGCGTTGGAGCGGGTGGCGAATCAGGAGGGCAACTCGCCCGAGGTTGCCACGCGTCTGCGCGGTCTGGAGGAGAACGCCCACGAGATGCTCGGCACCGTCCGGCGGATCCTGCTGGACCTGCGGCCGTCGGTGCTGGACACGATGGGCTTCCTGCCCGCGCTGCAGTGGTATCTGGAGCGGACGGGCCGTGACCACTCGATTCGCGGCAGCCTGCAGGTCGATGGCGACGAGGTCGAGTTGGGCCGCGAGATGGCCGTGACGCTGTTCCGCATCTTCCAGGAATCACTGGGCAATCTTGTGCAGCACTCGCAGGCCGAGCACGCGCTGGTCACGGTGGCCTACCTGAAGGACCGCGTAGAGCTGACCATCGAGGACGACGGCGTGGGCTTCGATGTCGAGCGGGTGCAGGCCCTTGCGGTGCAACACGAGGACCACGGTCTGGGGCTCGTCGGCATGCAGGAGCGCGCTCGATTGCTGGGCGGCGAAGTGATGTTTGATACCAAGCCCGGTCAAGGCACGACGATTCACGTGTCGGTGCCCATGCCGCACGCGACCGAGACGCAGCCGCAAGTGTCCGAAATACCCGCGAAGGAGAACGCATGAGCCAGAACATCCGCATGGTGCTCGCTGACGACCACGTGGTGCTGCGGGTGGGCATGCGTGCCTTTCTGGAAGAGCAAAAGGACCTGCAGATCCACGTGGTGGGGGAGGGATCTTCCGGTGAGGAGGCCGTAGCGTTGGTCGAGTCGCTGCGGCCCGATTTGCTGCTGCTGGACCTTGCGATGACGGGGATGGGCGGTCTGGAAGCGACCATCGAGATCCGCAAGCGCGAATTGCGGAGCAAGATCTTGGTGCTGACGCAGTACAGCGAGTCGATCTACCTGCGGCGGTTGCTGGAAGCCGGGGCCAACGGCTACATCCTGAAGTCGGCGCGGGGAGAAGAGCTTCTGGTGGCGATTCGGGCGGTTCTGGCCGGCGGCACCTACATCGACCCCAGCCTGGCCAGCGTGTTCTTCACCCGCGGGCCCCAGGACCAGGAGTCGACCGCTGCGGCTTCGGAGGAGGCGTACGGCCGACTGACGCCGCGCGAGAAGCAGATCCTCAAGATGATCGCTGAGGGACTGAGCAACAAGGAGATCGCAAGCTCACTGGACTTGGCCATCAAGACCGTGATGACGCACCGGGTCAATCTGATGGACAAGCTGGGGATCCACAATCGATCCAAGCTGATCCAGTTCTCGATCAAGGTCGGTCTGTTGCCGATGGAGTGAACGGGCGCTCCTAACGGGCCACGCCCTCGCGCGAGGTCGGCAGCCCGTCCAGCACCCGCAGGGCCTCGGTCGGGTCGGCGTTGGTCACCATCCACACAACGCGATCGCCCGCGCTTCCGGTGGCGGCCTGTCCGTTGCCCAAGCTGCGCGAGAACAGGTGCCAGCCCTTGGGGCAGCGCTGGCCCGGGGCGCTTCCCAGACAGCTTGCCGCGTTGCCCATGGCCTCGGGAGCAGGCAACCCTCCGGTTCCCAACCAAAGTTGGGTCTCCGCGGCGTCGGTGGGGCCGGACTGCCACCACCACCCTGGGGTGGGATCCTTGCGCCAGAAGGCGGCCGGCGGCCACTGCCAGCCCGCCGGCAGGTAGCCAGGAACGACAGCACGGCCGGCGGTGACGGGGATGGCCCGCAGCGTTGCGGCCTGCTGCCAGCCCTTGGGTGCCGTGGGGCCAAACACGCCGCGGTCCGCAGTCCACAGCGCCCCCGCCAGCACGGCGGTCCACGCCAGCACACGCACGCCGCGCCACAGCCCTCTTAGCCGATGGTCCACAGCAGCCCTCCCAACACCAGCATCGCTGACCACGGACCCAGCACCGTGTGGCCCTTCTCGAACCGCCACGCCAGCAGCGCCTTGACCCGGTCGCGGGTCGATGCGTGCTCGGCCCGACGCAACACCTCATCCCTTGCGCGGTCCACCAAGTGGGTCGACTCGCGCCCGGAACCCGCAAGGTCGTGCACCGACAGCAGCGCCGACGCCAAGGCCGCCGGACGTCCCGTGACGCGCGCGGCCAGTGCATCACACGTCTCTTCCCGCACCTCGACCAGATGCCGAAACGCCACCAGCGCGGCGGGACTCATCGCCTGCAGGGCGCGCAGCAGCCACATCGCCAGCAGCTCCAGACTGCCACCGGTCGCGGCGTGGGCCAGTTCGTGCGCCACCACTGCCGCCAGCTCGTCATCATCCAGGGTATTCAACAGCTTGCGTGACACCAGCAGGGTGGGGTGGCGCAGGCCGTGGAGCGCGGCGGTGGGTTGGTCCGTTTCGATCCGGCGGGCGAGGATCCGGTTGCCGCGAGGCAGGCGCACGCCAACTTCCGCATAGAGATGGCGCACTTGCAGCAGTGTCGCTTCCAAGCGCTGGTCGGGCGCGCGGGGGGCTTCCCGCGGCTTGCGTCGGCGCTGCCAGAAAGGGGCCAGTTCCTGCACAGCGAACACCACTGCCGTGCCGCCAAACAGGATCGTCATGGGCACCTGGACTTCCATGCCCCCGCCGGTCAACCAGCCCGCCCAGACGTCGACACGCACGAGTCGCAGACCGTCAGGAAACGGCGGCACACCCAACAGGCGCAGCAACAGGACGACGACGGGCAGCGCCAAGGCCAGTTGGTACAGGCGCATTCTCGCCGACGCCGTCCAGGGACCGGCCACGCGCTCGACGCCGAACGCCCACCCCAGGGCGACGAGTCCGTGGATGACGTTGGCTGTGAGCAGCTCAGTGACCAAGGCGACCCCCGCGAAGCCTTGTAGCCTGCTTGTCGGCAGACGGAAAGCCCGTCAGGATAGGCTGCTGTCGGCACGTGGCGGCCCAGCGTCGTCGCCATCCCGTTCCAAGCGAGATGCGTCGCCTGAGTGACACGAATCGACCTCCTAGGTACTTTTTCCTAGGCCAACTGAGTCTTCTTCCGCATACCTCGCTGCCTCGTCCCCCCGCATACTGACCGCAGAAGCCACCCAGCAAGCGGTGGCGCACCCTGACGAGTAAAGGAGACAGCCATGAAGACCTGGAACAGCGGACAGAAGGTGACCTACGGTGTGTACGTCTCGATGAAGCCCTTCGACGTCCGGTTCGTCGGCGCTGACGACGAGACCCTCGACGGCCGCACCGGCGCCGAGTACCGCCGCATCCCGACGCTGCTGATGGTTGCGATGGCCCCCGTGCTCGGTGGCGTCTTCGTGATGGCCTTCCCGGCGGTCGTGGTCCTGCTGGCGGTGGTCGGTCTGGGCCGCTTCGCCTGGCGCCAGGTCGCGGGCGTCACCGGTGACACGGCGCATCTGGCGGTCATGCGCTGGGAGCCCAGCACCTCCTACCTGAAGAACACGACTGAGACCCCCGCCGACGCCAAGCCCGCGCCGGACGCCGCCCTGAGCGATCTGCGCGACGAGGTGAAGGCCCGCCGCGACGACGAGAAGTGAGCTTCCCCGCTTCCCGAGGTGCCTGATGACACTCGAGTCTCCTCGCAACGCCCAGACGTGGGCCGCGCGCTCTCTGCTCCTGGTTGGTCTTCCCGCGGTGGCTGTCCTTCTGCTCGCTTCGACGGCCTTCGCGGACGACGAGGCTGCCGGAGCGCCAGTCGCCGCGGTCGAAAAGGCCAAGCCCTCTGACCCCGCTGCCGTCAAGGCCGGCACAGAGCCGTGCATGGAGTGCCACTCCAGCGACGGCGACACGATCACGTTTGCCGACGGCACCGAGCGTTCGGTCTACGTGGACGAAAAGGTCTGGGGCGGTTCCGTTCACGGTGGCCGCATCGCCTGCACCGACTGTCACCGCGAGATCACCGACCATCCGCATCCAGAGCTGAAGGCCAAGACCGCCCGGGACTACACCCTCGAGCGGGCCGTGACCTGTCAGCGCTGCCACTACGCGTACTACACCCGGGTGCTCGACAGCAGCCACTACGACCTGCTGAAGAAGGGCAACAAGGACGCGCCGACCTGCGTCGACTGTCACGGCAGCCACGCGACCAAGAGCCCGTCGGACCCCAAGACGCCCCGTTCGGCGATGAACGCCAGCTGCGCCAAGTGCCACACCAAGCTGTACGAGAAGTACAGGAACTCGGTGCACGGCAAGGCGCTGGCAGAGAACAACCCCGACGTGCCCGGCTGCATCGACTGTCACGGCGCGCACTCGATCGTCAATCCCAAGCAGGGCGACTTTCACGTGCGGTCCTATCAGGTCTGCGCACGGTGCCACGGTGACGAGAAGGTCATGAGCAAGTACGGCCTCAGCTCGGACGTGCTCACCACCTACCTCGACGACTTCCACGGCGCGTCCAACCGTCTGTATGCCCAAGGTGCCGGCATCCCAGGCAAGCCGATTGCCACGTGCACCGACTGCCACGGCATCCACGACATCGCGAAGGGAGTCGAGGGGTCCAGCCCTGAAGTCACCCGCAAGCGCGTGGCCGACACGTGCCGCAAGTGCCACAAGAAGGTGCCGGACGCGTTCGCCGACGCCTGGATGAGCCACTACCCGCCGACGCTGGAGGCCGCTCCGCTGGTGTGGGGCATCAAGTGGGCCTACCGCCTGCTGATTCCTTTCATCATGCTCGGTCTGGTCATCCACATCCTGCTGCACCTGTGGCGCATCCGGACCCACCGCTGAACCTCGCCCGCCCTGGAGGCGTCATGTCGACCAAGATTCTCCGCAGAGCTGACGGCGTCGTGCTGGTCGAGCGGTTCTCGCCGTTCCGCCGCGTCGAGCACATCGTCGTCATCCTGACCTTTGCCATGCTCGTGCTGACCGGCTTTCCGCAGAAGTTCTACGAGGCCACGTGGGCTTCCTGGCTGCTGCAGGTGTTCGGTGGCTTGGACCAAGCGCGCTTCTTCCATCGCGTTGCGGGCGTCGTGTTCGCGGTCCACACCGGCGCGCACCTGCTGCTGTTCGTCGCTGGCGTGCTGCTGCACAAGATGCGCTTCTCGATGGTGCCGGTGCCGCAGGACCTGCGCGACGTCGTGGCGACCATGGCGTGGTACTTGGGCTACCGCAAGCATCCGCCGAAGTACCCCAAGTTCGATTACCGGCAGAAGTTCGAGTACTTGGGCATGGTGCTGGGCGGCTTTGTCATGATCTTCTCCGGTCTGGTGCTGATGTATCCGGGCCTACTTGCCGAGTTCCTGCCTGGTCAGGTCATTCCGGCCTCGCGCATGGCGCACTCCAACGAGGCGATGCTCGCGTTCTTGGTGTTGATCGTGTGGCACGCGTATGGCGCGATTTTCTCGCCGGAAGTGTTCCCGCTGGACCGCACGATGATCACCGGATTCCTGACCGCCGAAGAACTCGAAGAGCGGCACGGCAAGGAGTACGACATCCTCTTTCCCAACGGCCACAATCCCGGTCAGCCCCGGCACGGTCATGCCGACGATGCTGCAGACGCCGCGCCCGCGCCGATCGAAGAGGAGCCCAAGGTCGGCTAGCCGCCCGCGCGCTCCACGGCTCCCCATTCCACAGCAAGCCATTCAGGCGCTCCCTCCCCCCGGGCGCCTGAGTGGCTGTGCCAATTCGTTTGCAGGTGCAAGAGGCTACGGGGCCGGTGTCTCAGCTCCGGCGGCCGTCGCTCCCGCGGGAAGGCCCACGGCATCGGGCGACTCGCGCAGCTGCACGGCGTAGGGCATCGGGCTGGCGCGCGGCGGGTCGGCGGTCACCACCACCCGATAGCGACCGGGGTTGACGACCAGCGGGGTGCGGCTGGTGCTTCCCGCTTCCGACGGAGCGGCGATTCGCACCAATGAGGCGCCGGCAGAGTCTTCTACCGCACACATCAGGCCGGGCGCACCGTCGCTCACGCAAGCCAACTCCAGCCCGACGGGACCCTGCCGCGTCGAGAGGTCCACGCCAAACGCATCTCGGTCACCGGCCGGCAGCAGGGCGCCATGTCGCTGCCAGCCGCCTTGCGGAAAGCTTTCTGGATCAATGGGTTGTCGTGCCAGCAGCTGGGCTGGCGCCCACGCGTCGCGACCGGAAGGCTCGACCTCGAAGTCGGGTAGGGCGACCCACTGCAGCGTCAGGCGGTAGACCTCCGTCGGCGCAAAGCCATCCTTCTCGGCGCGGACACTCACGACGATCGGAGCTGGACTCGTCTGGCCTCCCAGCGCCAAAGTAACGGGATCTCCGGGCTTCTCCGCCCTGACGACCGAGGCATTGGCGCCCTCGCCGACTTGCAGCGCCATGGTCAGCTGCGCGGGACCCTCCAGCCGCACCAGCAGCACGGAGCCCGGGGCACCCGCCGCCGCGTACCAGTCCACGTCGCCCGGGGCGTCGATCAGGCCGGACACCACACCGGGACCAGGCAGCGTCATCGCGAGGTCCGAACGGTCGTTGGGTTCACGCTCGTTCGGCAGCCGGTCCAGACAGTCGGCCTGTCGCGCGCAGCCGGGCGGCAGGTAGGGACCGGCCGTCAGCACATACGGCGCATCCGGTGCCTGGCCGGTTCTGGCCCGCACAACGACGAGCGGGTGGTCTCCCGTGCGCCCCACGTCCAGATTCGGCACCAGCGCGCCGGCTCCCTTGGCCGGTCGCCGCGTCAGAATGGCCTTGTGCGTCACTGGGTCGACGACCTCGAGCTCCAGCTCTACATCGGGTACGCCTGTCACGCTGAGGACCAGCGCCTCACCCGGTAGCGCAGAGCGAAGGTCCATCATGAAAGCGTCCGCGTCCTTGGCCGGTGCGAGCGTCCCTTGCACCGGGGTACCGGGCGTCAGCACCTGCAGCGTCGGCAAGCTCGGGTCGTCGTTGGGCTCGACTTCATCCCCGGTTGCGACAGGACGGGTCCACACCGCCAACCGATAGGCACCGCCCACGCCCGTCTTCGAGCGGCAGGACACGCGCACCAGCGTCGCGAATTGTGGACGCTGCGGCAACGCCTGCACGGCGACCAACGGGACGGCCTCCTGCGCGGCGGGCGTCTGCGGCGTCGCCTCGTGCAACGCGGGCTTCTCGCTCGTCGGCGGCGCGTGTGTGGCGACCTGCTCGGCGTCTCCCGACACCGCGACGAGGACGTGCCCTCTGGCCTGCGTGCGCCGCACGCCGCCCACGACGACCCCGAGCTTCCCCGCGGCGTGCAGGGAGATCGCGGCGGGCTCGGCGAGCGGGACCTACGCGGTCTACCCGAACGGCCCGACGAACCCGGCGGTGAACGTCTACTGCGACATGACGACCGACGGCGGCGGATGGACCCTCGTGGCCTACGGACAAGACGCCATCATCGACGGACCGCTCAACGTCGCCGCCGGCACCTACACCCCGATGACGCGCACCGGCGCGGCCAACCTCGCGG
>JBMOIG010000022.1:0-43515 GCA_049317445.1 Myxococcota bacterium
CGGCTGTTCTACGACACGATCAAGGGCGGCGACTACCGCGCCCGCGAGGCCAACGTCTACCGACTGGCCGAGGTGTCGACCGAGATCATTGACCAGTGCGTCGCGCAAGGTGTGCCGTTTGCTCGTGAATACGGTGGCTTGCTCGACAACCGCTCGTTCGGTGGCGCGCAGGTCTCGCGCACCTTTTACGCCCGCGGCCAGACCGGTCAGCAGCTGTTGCTCGGTGCCTACCAGGCCCTGCAGCGTCAGGTCGGCCTCGGCAACGTGGTCAACCACAAGCGCACCGAGATGCTGGACCTCGTGGTCGTCGACGGCCACGCCCGTGGCATCGTCACGCGCGACCTGGTCACCGGCGACATCTGCTCGTACGCGGGTGACGCGGTGGTGCTGGCGACCGGCGGCTACGGCAACGTGTTCTACCTGTCGACCAACGCGATCGGGTCGAACGTCACCGCCACCTGGCGCGCCCACAAGCGCGGCGCCCTGTTCGCGAATCCCTGCTACACGCAGATCCACCCTACCTGCATCCCCGTCAGCGGCGACCACCAGTCCAAGCTGACCCTGATGTCGGAGTCCCTGCGCAACGACGGGCGAATCTGGGTGCCGCTGAAGGCCGGCGACAAGCGGACCGCCGGCGACATCCCCGAGGCAGAGCGCGACTACTACCTCGAGCGCAAGTACCCCAGCTTCGGCAACTTGGTGCCCCGCGACGTCGCCAGCCGCAACGCCAAGGCCGTGTGCGACGAAGGGCGCGGCGTTGGCCCCGGCGGATTGGGCGTCTACCTGGACTTCTCTGACGCGATCAAGCGGTTGGGCGAGGGCACCATCCGCGAGCGCTACGGCAACCTGTTCCAGATGTACGAGCGCATCACCGCCGAGGACCCGTACAAGGTGCCGATGCGCATCTTCCCGGCCGTCCACTACTCGATGGGCGGTCTGTGGGTCGACTACAACCTGATGTCGAACGTCCCCGGCTTGCACGTGCTGGGCGAGGCCAACTTCTCGGACCACGGCGCGAATCGCTTGGGTGCCAGCGCGCTGATGCAGGGGCTGGCCGACGGCTACTTCGTGATCCCGTACACGATTGGCCAGTATCTGGCGACGTCGGGGCAGGGCAAGGTCACGACCGACCGTCCTGAGTTCCAGGCGGCTGAGGCGGAGACTCGGGCGCGCTTCGACAAGCTGGTGGCCATCGGTGGCAAGCGGTCGCCCAATTCGTTCCACAAGGAGCTGGGCAAGCTGCTGTGGGAAGAGTGCGGGATGGGGCGCAACGAGGCCGGTCTGCTGCGGGCGCTTGAGCGAATCCCGCAGATCCGCGAGGAGTTCTGGCAGAACCTGCGCGTCACCGGTAGCGGGGCGTCGTACAACATGGTCCTGGAAAAGGCAGGTCGGGTCGCGGACTTCCTGGAGTTCGGTGAGCTGATGTGCCTGGACGCGCTGCACCGCACCGAGTCTTGCGGCGGTCACTTCCGCGAGGAAAGCCAGACCGATCAGGGCGAGGCCAAGCGCGACGACGAGAACTTCAGCTACGTCGCCGCGTGGCAGTACACGGGCGACTTCGCCAAGCCCGAGCTCCACAAGGAACCCCTGACCTTCGAGAACGTCCAGCTCGCCCAGCGCAGCTACAAGTAAGGAGCCACGCGATGAACCTCACGCTGAAGATCTGGCGTCAGAAGGACGGCAACGACAAGGGCGGCATGGTCTCGTACGACGCGCCCGGCATCAGCGAGGACATGTCGTTCCTCGAGATGCTCGACGTGGTCAACGAGCGGTTGATCGACAAGGGCGACGAGCCCGTGGCGTTCGATCACGACTGCCGCGAGGGCATCTGCGGCATGTGTTCGCTCGTCATCAACGGGCTGCCGCACGGCAAGGAGCGCGCCACCACCACCTGCCAGCTGCACATGCGGCACTTCAAGGACGGCGAGACCATCACCATCGAGCCGTTCCGCTCGAAGGCGTTTCCGATGATCCGCGACTTGGTCGTCGACCGCGGCTCGTTCGACCGCATCATCGCAGCTGGCGGCTTCGTGTCGGTCTCGACCGGCGGCACACCTGACGCCAACGCGCTGCCAATCGCCAAGAAACACGCGGACTTGTCCATGGACGCTGCGTCCTGCATTGGCTGCGGCGCCTGCGTGGCCGCCTGCAAGAACGCATCGGCCATGCTGTTCATCGGCGCCAAGGTCAGCCAGCTCGCTCACCTGCCCCAAGGGCAGCCCGAGCGTCAGCGCCGCGTGCTGAACATGATCGCTCAGGCAGACGCAGAGGGCTTCGGCTCGTGCTCCAATTACTTCGAGTGCGAAGCCGTGTGCCCCAAGGAAATCAGCGTGCGTGTCATCGCTGAGCTGAACCGCGACTACCTGATGGCGGCGCTGGTCGGCGACGAGTAGGTCCGCTTTTCTCCCCGCGTTGTCCCCGAGCACCGACAGGGCTAGACTCCCCGGCCCTGTGGAGGCGTGCCCATGGGCAACGTTCCGTTCCGATGTCAGGTGCGGTTGACCCTTAGCGACCTTGACCGCGGCGTCTACGGTCAGCGCACCCTCGTTTGCGCGCAGAACCCCGACGAGCCCGACGAGCACATCCTGCTGCGCTTTCTGGCGCACGTGCTCTTCTACGATGACGCGCTGACCGACCGGTCGGGCTTTAGCGACTTGCACGAACCGGATCTGCAAGCGCTCGATCTTACTGGGGATCTGGTCATGTGGGTCGAGTGCGGCTACCCGCCGATGAAGCGGGTCATCCGGGCGCTGGGGCATCACAAGGCGGCCCGCTTTCTGGCGTTGTTCGTGGCCCGCGAAGAGGCCGAGCGCTTCCGCGTCGAGGTGACCAACGAGCGTCCGCGGCATCTCGAGCATCTGGAGATTCACCTGATCGACCCCGCCTTCATGCAGTGGCTCGAGACCGTCGGCAGCCGCAACATGGCGTGGAACGTGACGATCACAGAAGGGACCATCTACCTGGAGAGCGACGGCGAGCTGCGCGAGACCGCCGTGGAGCGGGTGCCTGTGTTCCAGAAGATCGCGTCGCTCGCTGCGTCCTGACCCCGCCCAACCTTCCCGACCACCCGAACCACCGTGCAGGAGACCCATGTCCCCCGACCCCCGCTTGGACAGCCAGGTCATCGAGTTCCTCGACCGCAGCGAGCCCCAGCTGATCGAGCGCCTGCGCGCTTTGGTTGACGTCAACAGTGGCTTGGACAACCCCGCTGGCCGCCTGACTTGTCTGGAGCAGCTGCAGCGGGTTTACGAGCGGTTGGGCTTTGCCTGCGAGCGCGTCGCGCGGCCGGGCGACATGGTTCACCTGATCGCGCGGCGGCCGGCCAAGGCGAAGGTCGGCAAGACGGCCCCCAAGATCCTGATGCTAGGGCACTTCGATACCGTGTACGACAGCACCTCGACCTTCCTGTCGTTTACCCAGCAGGGGGAGTGGCTTTGCGGTCCCGGCGTGGGCGACATGAAGGGCGGGCTGGTGGTGGCGCAAGCGGCCTTGGAGGCGCTGCAGGCCGTGCGGCAACTGGACGCGTTCGACTGGGTCTGTTTCCACAATGCCGACGAAGAGGTGCAGTCGCCGACCTCGCGCGACCTGATTCAGCAGCTGGCGGTCGATCGCGATCTGGCGCTCGACTTCGAGATCGGCCGCAAGACCGGGGCGTTGGTGCGGTCGCGGGCGGGCGTGGGGCGCTACTTCATCACGGTGCGGGGCAAGTCGGCGCACGCGGGCATGGACCCGTCGGCCGGCGTCAACGCCATTGTCGGTATGGCGCACCTGGTGCTGGCGCTGGCGAAGCTGAACGACCCCGCGCATGGCACCACCGTCAACGTCGGCGTGATCCGCGGCGGCACCAAGCGCAACGTGGTCCCCGACGAGGCCAAGATCGAGGTCGACCTGCGGATCCTGACGGTCGAGGAGGGCGAGCGCGTCGACGCGGCCATCCGCGCGCTGTGCGGCCAACCGCCGGTGCCGGGAGCGAGCGTGGACATTCTGGGGGGCGTGGGGCGGCCGCCGTGGCAGCGCTCTGCGCAGTCCGACCGCGCAGTTGCGCACTTTCAGGCGGTCGCACGTGAGTTCGATCAGGACGTCGGCGCCGAGGACACAGGCGGCGGCAGCGATGCCAACTTCACGGCCGCGCTAGGGATTCCAACCGTCGACGGTCTGGGGCCGGTCGGCGAGCACCCGCACACCCACGACGAGAAGGTTCGCCGTCACACGGTGGCTGAGCGAGCCAAGCTGGTCGCACTGGCGCTGCTGCGGTGGAACCAAGCGGTGGAGATTGTGCAGGCGTGACGAGGGCTTGCGTCAGCTACTTGGTCGAGATCGACGGAGCGCTGGCGAACAGGATCTTCAAGTCGTTGTCGGCGAAGCGCACACCTAGGCCGTAGAACAGGTCGGCGCGAGTGCTGGGGTACATCAGCTCGTCGCCACCCGCCCACGCAAACAGGTACTTGTAGAACTCGACCAGCAGCACGGCGCGCAGACGGGGCCGCGAGCTTTCGTCGAAGCGGAACAGGTCGGCCGACAGCATCACGCGATCGGCGAATGCGTGGACGTCCATGCCGCCGCCCGCGCTGGACTCGATCAGACCGCCGCGCAGCGTCACGAAGCCAAACCGTCGTGCGTACTGCACGCCGAACTTGAACTGCGTGTCCTCCTGGAGGTACGTGTCCGCCAGCAGCGGCTCTTGGCCTTGGGTACCGGTCGTGACCCGCGTCAGCTTGCGCCCGACGTTGTCGCTGGTCAGGGTGGCCAGCACGTACATGTCCTTGCGCGGCTGCAGACGCAGGCTGAGGTGCGACTGCCAGGCGAGCTGGTGCGCATACTGCACGCGCTCGGCGTAGGCCGCGACCCGGTAGTCCACGCCAACCTCAAGCGCCGTATAGCGATCCAGTAGCGCCTTGGCGTCGCCCATCACCTCTTCGGCCGACCGCACCAGTGTCTCGTCGTGCAGCAGCCGTCCCACCGTGCCCTTGCCTTCGGCGACGTATTGGGTGGTGGTCTCGACCTCAGCCACGACGCGGTCCAGTCGCGCAAGCGTGCCGTCCAGACGCTTCAGCAGCGTGGTCACCGAAGCCACGGTCGAGTCGAACTCCCCGGTATTGCGGCCCACGATGTCGCGCACGGTGGTGGTCACGACCTCGATGTTGGCGAGGCTGCGGTTGGCACTGTTGGCGCCCTTGGTCACCTGCCCCGACAACCCGTCGGCCATGCGGTTGATCTTGGCAACGGTGTCGGCAAAGCCCCTGACTCCGCGATCCAGGTCGCCGCCGGGGGCCAGGGTGCCTTCACTGAGGCGCTGGCGCAGATTCTCGGTCGTCAGCGTCAGCTCGCGACTGGCCTTGACCAGGTTGTCGGCGATCTCCTCGAACCGCTTGGCACCTTGGTCCGACCCCAAGACCTTGGCCGCGTTGTTCGTGATCAGCGCCACGTCGCCCGCGATCTTGTCGATCTTCGGCACGATGTTGGCGGCGGTCTCGAGCTTCTGCAGGGTCGCCTGCATCGCCGTGGCCGTGACCACGATGGGGATCTCGTCGCCTTCCTTCAGGATCGGCCCACCTGCACCGGGTGTCAGTTCGAGGTAGTAGTCGCCCAGCAACGAGGCTTCGCGCCGCGTCAGCAAGGCCGCGTTGCGCAGGTTCCCGGACTGCGGGTCGATCACGCCCGCGTACGCCACGACCAAATCGCGAACCAGCAGCGTCACGCGGACCTGGTGGCCTTTGAGGCGGATGTCGTCGACCTGCCCGACCGTGTAGCCCGCGATGGTGACCTTGGTGCCAGCCGCGATGCCGGTGACGTCGTCGAACATCGCGATGAGTCGATAGGTATCGCCGCCGCTGGTGACGCCGCGGTTCGAGTACGCCACGCCAATCACCACCAGAACGACGGTGGCGATAGCGAGGAGGCCGACGGCGACCGTGGCGCGCAGGTTCTTCACCGTTCGGCCTCCGCAGTCCGGCGGCCGCTGGTGCCGCTGGTCTCGATGAAGGCGCGCACCACGGGGTGGTGGCTGCTGCGCATGTGGTCAGGGGTGCCGTAGTCGACGATCACGCCATCGTGCAGCGCGGCGATGCGGTGAGCGATGCGGAACGTGCTGGCCATGTCATGAGAAATGACGACCGACGTTACGTGGTGGCGCTCTTGCGTTTCTGCGATCATGTCGTCGACCTGGGCGATCATCACGGGGTCCAGACCCGTCGTAGGTTCGTCGTAGATCAGGATCTCGGGGCCGAGCACGGTGGCCCGCGCCAAGGCCACGCGCTTGCGCATGCCGCCGCTGAGCTCAGACGGGAATTTGTGTTCGACATTGAACAGGTTCAACTCCTCCAGACGAGAGATGACCAACTCGCGTTCGTCGGCCCGAGACAGCTTGCGATGCTCTCGCAGCGGAAAGGCGACATTGTCGAACACGCTCATCGAGTCGAACAAGGCCGAATTCTGAAACAGCATGCCGAAGTGTCGCCGCGCCTGCAGGACCTCATCGTGGCGCATCGTGAACAGGTCGCGTCCGTGAAAGAGCACTTGTCCCTGATCGGGCCGCAGCAGTGCGACCAGATGCTTGATCAGCACGCTCTTGCCGCTGCCCGACCCGCCGATGATGACGGTGATGAGGCCGGTCTCGATGCGCAAGTCCACGCCGCGCAGCACCTGCTGGTCGCCGAACGACTTGTGCAGACCCGTCACCTGCAGGATCGGCACTTCGTCGGGCACGCGCACTCCACGCCGATCGGCCGGGGGAAGTCCCCCATTCGGCCCATGATAACGGACCCCCAGCGAGGTCAAAGAAAATCGAGGGCGATTTGGGTTCTGCGTGCGCGCTGATGACTGCTTTACACGATCGCCGCCCACGCCTAGCATCGACCGATACTTCGGCACAGGCACGCGCGGAGGCGCATGGGGCACAGAGCGCAGTCAAGAGTAGCGTTGCGGGTCCTCAGCGGGGACCTGCAAGGCCAAGTCTTTCGCATCGACCACGAGTTGATTGTGGGGCGGTCGACGACTTGCGCCGTTTTCGTGCCTGACCGCCGAATCAGCCGCGAGCACTCGCGCTTCGTGCTGGAAGGCGACGATCTGTACGTCGAGGACCTGCAGAGCCACAACGGCACGTTTGTAAATGGACAGCGCATCGAGCGCATCCAGCTGTTCCACGGTGACCTCGTTCGTCTGGGAACGTCGCAGTTCGCAGTCGAGGCGTATCGGCGCTACGACTCAGCCTCCATGCGCGTCATTCAGGACGAGATGCCGCTGCATCCGCGCTTGGTCCGGCCCGTCCAGCCAATCTCCACCCGTCTGGACAGTTTGAACGCCGCAGCGCTGTTCGACGCCATTGGCGCGTCGGAGACCGATCGTTTCCCGTCGGCCGAAAAGCTCGAGAAGCTGCGCCAGCAAACGCGTAACTTCGCGATCCTGCACGAGATCAGCAAGGCGCTTCAGCCGATCGCCGAGCTCGGCGACATGATGCCGGGGCTGATGGACCTGGTGCTACAGGTGGTCAACGGCGACCGGGGCGCTGTCGTGCTGTTGGACGAGGACGGCGACCTGGTGCCCCGCACCGTGCGCTATCGAGACGGGACGGGCCCCACCTCGCCCGAAGCTGAGTTGACGCTGTCGAAGACGGTGGCGGACTGGGTGCTGAAAGAGCGCTGCGGCGTCATTACGGCAGATGCCAGCTCAGACGAACGCTTTTCGGCCGCCGAGTCGGTTGTGCTGAACAACCTGCGTTCGCTGCTGGTGGTGCCGGTGCAAGTAGGGGAGCGTCTGCTGGGCCTGATCCAGGTCGAGCACAACCGCACGCTCGAGGGCTTCGACGAGAACGACCTGCACTTGATGATGGTCATCGCGTCGATGCTCGGTATCGCCATCGAAAACATCGACATGACCCACGCGAGGGAGCGAGCGATCGTCCAGCTGCAGGCGGCCCAAGAGCAGCTGCTGGCGACGCAGGAGCGGCTGGTCGTGTCCGAGCGCATGGGCATGTTGGGCCGGCTGGCCAGCGGGATCGCGCATGAGGTGAAGAACCACCTCAGTCCGTTCATGCTGGCCGACATGATTGCGCGGAAGTATCAAGAAGATCAGGAGATTCAGGAAGCGGCCGAGCTCATGCTCGAGGCCCAGCAGCGCATCCTGAGTCTCGTGGACGAGATCCGGTCGTTCGCCGCGGGCGGCCTGACCTCGGTCAACATCGCTCCGCACGATCTCGCTGGCGTGATCGAAGGGGTGCTGCGTTTTCTGCGGTGTGACCGTGCGGTGAAGTTGGCCGACATCCGCTTTGAGCCCGCCGAGCGGCCGATCGTGTTCATGGACGCGCATCGCATCCGGCAGGTGCTGATCAACCTGATCCGCAACGCGGTCGACGCCGTGCAGCCCATCGGCGGCAAGATCGACATCCGGCTGTCCACAACCGCGGACCGCGCCATCGTTGAGGTGAACGACAATGGGCGCGGCATCCCGGCCGACCTTGCGCCACGGGTGTTCGAGCCGTTCTTCTCGACCAAGGGCGACAAGGGCTTGGGACTGGGTCTCGACATCTCGCGGCAGATCATGCTGGCGCACAGCGGCACGCTGACCTTTGAGTCTACGGAGGGCGAGGGAACCGCATTCCGCATGTCCCTGCCGCTGACGTCGCTAGACCCGGAGACCGCCCTCCCCCAGGACCCCACGGGTGACTTCAAGTCCGCGGCCGGACTTGGGGCGGTGTCATGACGGAGCGCAGCGGTCCCCCTCACGGACAGCGGACCAACGGCCGCCCCCACCGCGTGGGCGACGTGGTGCGCATTGGTCGCGTGGTGGTGGTGCGCAAGACAACGGCCATCGAGCAGCTGGTCGACCACCCGGACCGTAAGCTGGAGCGGATGCTGCACAGCAACGACCCGCTGGTGGCTCGGACGAAGTCGGCGCACGAACAGCACTTGCGCTCCGTCGCGACCGTGCTGGACGTGCTGAACCGCAGCGGTGTCGAGCATCGGTTGGTCTCGACCTTCAACCGCAATTGGGCCGCTTGGGCGGACCTCGTCCTGACTGTCGGCGGCGACGGCACGTTCCTGCGCGCGTCCCACTGCATTGCCGCGACGCCGGACAGCGACGGGACGCCCATGTTCGGGGTCAACAGCGCGTCTGGAACCTCGGTCGGCTTCTTCTGCGCAGCTTCGGCAGAGGAGTTCGAACCCCTGTTCCAGCAGATTCTGGCGGGTCAACTGCGCAGTCGCGGGCTGTGGCGGCTGCAAGTCTCTTTGAACGACAAGCCGTTGCGCGACCTCGCCCTGAACGATGTCCTTCTGGCACATCGGGTTCCCGCAGAGACGTCGCGCTACACCCTCTCCCTCGACGGCGTACACCAGGACCAGAAATCGTCAGGTCTGTGGGTGGCTACCGCGGCGGGGTCGACGGCCGGCATCCGTGCCGCGGGGGGCAAGGTTCAGGAAATCGACTCCCGTGCCCTGCAATACCGGGTGCGCGAACTGATGGCGTGGGCGGTTCGAGGCGAGCCTCTGATGGGCGGCTTTACGTCAGACGGTCTCGAGATTGTGTCGCGCATGTCGACGGGGATGCTGTATCTGGACGGCGCTCACCGTCGCGCTTCGTTCGGCTTCGGCGACCGGATCCGCTTTGAGCCTTCACCGCGTCCACTGCCGTGGATCGCCCCGGCTTCCCTCGACGAGAAGCGTCAGGCGCAGCTGGCGGCGCAGGAAGCGGGCAAGGGCATCGGCACGCGCTAGGCGTCCGCGGCTTGCGATGCCGTCGGTCCGTCGACGTCATGCAGTTCTGCCGGCAGTGAAGCGAGGGGCCCTGGGGCGGCCGTGGATCGCCCGTGCCCGCGTAGCCGGACCAGCGCGTAGCCCGCCTTGATCGTGTGGCCCATGGGGCAGCGATCCTCGTAAACCGCGATGAAACCTGGAGAACCCTTCGTCGGCGCGGGTATGACGCGGTTGCCCGCCCCCCAGGCAGCGCGCAGGCGGTCGGCTTCTGGCTCGTCTACCCGCCCCAATTCCTTGCGATTCAAGTAGCTGCCGCAGCGAGCGCAGGTCGGCTCGACCGTCAGGTTGCCGAGCGCCCGGTGGACCACAAGCGCGACGAAAGCCGCCTCGGCCGCGGCGATCAGCACGTGCAGCCAAAACGGCATCGGAGCGACGCGCGACACCCCCGCAGCCCGCCACGCCAGCAGGCCGGCATTCAGTTGCACCTGCATCGCACCGCGCCAGCCACCCACACCGACCTGCGCCACCAGACCGGCATCGACAAGCTGCAGGGGCGTGTCGGTTCCCGACGCCGCAAATTCGGCGGCGAGGTCCTCACTATGCTCAGCCACGTGTGTCGCCTGCTCCAGTCGGAACAAGTACGCGTCCGCCACCCGATAGGCGCCCAGCCACAACACGGCCGCCACCACGGACGCCGCCGTCAGACCCAGCGAGGGACGCACCCGGGTCAGATGCGCCAGCACGACCGCAACAAACGAAAGCGCAAGCGCGGCCAACACATCGTAGAGTCCGAAGACGACGACGACCTGCGCCGCGAGTCCCGACAACGTCCCCAGCGCAAGGGCGCAAGTCGCCAACACGACGCTGACAAGTAGCGTGCGAAAGGGATAGAGGCGGAGCAGGGGGCGGTCTGGCACTGGCGGCTCACCTGTCGATGCGATGCAAGGGAGCTGCGGCGACCGGGCCGTCAATCGAGCGGGTAAAGCTTCGCAACGGCGAGCGCCAAGTCGATGAACTCGACGACCTTCTCCGTTCCTTGCGCCACCTGCCAGGTCGTCAGGGCCGCGATGCCGTCGTGCACGCGAACATCGATCGGGTCGAACGCGCGGAGCTGGAAGCCGACGTCGCCGGAGAGCAGGGGCTCAGGCGAGGTGCCGGGCGTCAGGCGCATCTTGTAGCCCTCCGGGATCCGGTCGTCCTGGATCTCCGGAGCGTCCAGATCCGGCAGATCGAGGCCGGGCGGCGGCGCGAGCGGGCCGAAGCGAACGACGGTGTGAGCGTGCACGCGTGACAGCACCAGAGCGCGCATGAAGCCGTCGCCCTGACCGGTGCCGGGCGCGCTGGCCTCCACCTTGATGACGAAGCCCTCGTACTCGCCTGTCAGCACTGTCGTTGCCGGACCCTGCTGGGTAGAAAGGCTGAGCGACTGGCCTGCCAGTGCCACCGGGTCGATGTGCCGACGCGCCGAACGGAACAAGCCGACGCCGGCGCCCGCGAGCACCATGCCCAGCGCAAGGAACAGTCCGACGATGCCCCAGTCGATGCGGGCCTCAGGCTTGGTGTCGTGGAGGCACTTGTCGACGATGTCGGCCGGGTCCTCCAGAGGCTTCAGCGCGTCCGTCTTCTCGCCGTGGGCGCGCCGGTCGAGGATCGAACGATTCTCGTCAGCCAGGGCCTTGTTCTGCGTCACGGTTTCGTTGGCTCGGTCGGTGCAATGGCGCACGACATCGGTCGACAGGGCGAGGAAGGCATCCCGCTTCTCGCTGAACTTGACCTCGCGGATCTTCGCCCAACGGTCGGCAAACCGCTGCTCAACTCGCAGCAGTTCTGCATTGTCGTACTGGTCGGGATTCTCGCCGCGGTTTTCAGCTTCTTTCTTGCGGTCCCTCTGGTAGTCGACGAGGGCCTTGTCCTGCTCGAGGTCTGCGCGGATGTTCGCGAGCTTGGTCGCCTCTTCTGGAGTGGCCGTCGTGATATCGGCGATCTCCGTGCAGCCTGCCGACGCAAGCAACGCCAGCGCGGGCAACCACAGGAAACCGAGGATGTGCGAGCGAGTGGGCATGCGGGACCTCCGACTCGGGCGAACCGACCTACGCGGGGCAGGCGGCAGTACGAAGAGGACCCTTCGCAATCGGCGCCGTGACCATTGGGGGTCGGGCGTGGCGAGGGTCGGAGAAGAGGGGTTCGGCGCTGATCAAGAACCCAGTAGTTCACAGGTAGTGGCATGAGGAGGGCTCACCCCCACAGCACTTGGCGACGATGCTAGCATGGAGGATGCAGCAGCGCAATCTAGAAGTTCTCTGCAATTCAGCGGGGTTGGGGCGCATTCCGATGCGGGGTCGGCGTGCTGACCCGGGGCCGCTCTGGCGAACCCGCGGACCAGCGTGCATGCTGGCGCCTGACCTGCCGTCCATGGCGCTGAGAACACCGCCCTTTCCCTCGAAGGTCCATGTCGTCCCCTCCGTGCCCCCGATTCCGCCGCCCATGCCACCGTCGCGCCGTCTGGTTCGCGACGGTCTTGGCACTCTCGTGCGCGGCGGCCGTGTTGCCGGGGCCCGCGGAAGCGCTGCGGGTGCGACTCCGGGCTCGCACGGCGCTGACGCTGCAGACCGAAGCCGGCGGCGCGGGACTGACCGTCACGGGGCAGCTGGAGGACTCGCGGGGCAAGCCAGTGGCCGCCGCAGGTATTGTCGTTCGCGCCTGGCGGGACGGGGAGGGTGGTGCGCGGCTGGACAACCAGGAGCGGCTGGCCTCGACGGATGCGGCCGGCCGATTCGAGGTGCTGTTTCCACGCAGTGCGCTAGGGGCTACGGAGGGAACTTGGCAGATCGAAGGGCGATTTGCGGGTGGGCCGGAGCACGGTGAGTCTGTGGCCACGCAGTCGGCGGACTTGGCCAAGCCGGACGCGACCCTCGTGCTGGCGATGGAGTCGGAGCGGGTTCGTTCTTCGCAAGTCACGCTTGCCTTGGACGTTGAAGC
Organism: Myxococcota bacterium; assembly: GCA_049317445.1. Classification (GTDB taxonomy): domain Bacteria; phylum Myxococcota_A; class UBA9042; order UBA9042; family UBA9042; genus CAJBNH01. Next base: position 12,669 of record JBMOIG010000022.1, read on the forward strand.
GCGGGCGGGCGATTGGCCCATCGCGGGTGGGGCGGTGCAGCTCGCCGTGGACGGGCGGCCGTTGCTGGTGTTGCGAACGGCCGCGGACGGTCGGGCGACAGCACAACTATCGGTGGCGACTTTGGGCGGGGCGGGGCTGCATCGCCTGACCGCCCGCATCGAGGCCGATGACGCTCATAATGGCGCGGAAGCGGGGCGCCGTCTGGAACTTGTGACCGCGGTCGAGGTCGAGCTGTCCCTGTCGCCAGGGCGCGACGGCAGGGCGTGTGGTGAGGGGGACTGGTGCTTGACGGGCGCAGTCCTTGCGCTGGAGGGAACTGCCCATCGCCCGGTACCGTCGGCCACGGTGGGCCTGCACGCCGATGGGCATCAGCTGGGCCTGCTGGTGACCGACGCGGAGGGGCGCTTTGCAGGCGTGCTGCGCGGCACGGTCCTGACGACGCTGTTTCCTCCCGGCGCGGTCGGCGTGGTCGCGCGGGCCTATGTGCCTGCTCCCTTTCACGAAACCGGGCTGAGTGCGATTGCCGTCATCGACGTGCCGCCGCCGCCCGGCCTGTCGGGCTGGTGGTACGGTGGGCCGCTGATCGGCCTTGCGTTGGCAGCGGTGCTGCTGCGGTGGAACTCCCGGCGTCGGGAACGGGCGCTCTTGGCCCAAGACGAGGCGAAGTTCGCGGGACTACCGGACGAGGCGGTGCGGCGGGTAGGACCTGGAGGGCAGCCCTCGTGCGTCGTTCGCGGTCGGATCGTGCACGGTGAGACTGGCCGCCCTGTAGCCGGAGTGCTGCGCCTGCTGCTGGAAGGGGCGCCGATACCCGTGGAAATCCCCTGTCCGTCTGGGATGTTCGATCTTCAAGGGCTGATCCCCGGCCGACATCGGCTGATGGTCGTCTGCGTCGAGCACGAGCCACTGGAGCTTGCGTTGGTTCTGCCCCACGACGGCGTGTTCGATGGGTGCGAGTTGCTGCCCTCCAGCTGTCGAGCGGTCGTACGGGGCAGCTTCGCCGGCGTGCTGCGCAGGGTCACTGGCGTCGGCGTGGACTGGCGCACAGAGACCCCGCGCGACGTCGAACCCCGGTGGGCGGCGGGGGTACGACGCGGTCACGGTGAGGTGAGGGACGCGGTGCGCAAGGTCGAGCGGGCGCTGTACGGCGCGCACACGGACCCTGACACCGCCAAAGAGACCCAGCAGGCGATCTCGAAGGTCGACGAGGTGCAGCGATGAGGCGCACCACGTGGCGGTTGCTGCCGTTTCTGGGAGTGCTTCTCGCGACGGCCGCCTTTGCGGCAGAGGATTTTGACCCCACTTCTCCGGACTGGAACGGTCTGGCGGGACTGCTCGAGACTGCCGGGCTGGCCAAGGTCGAGGTCGAGGTGCTGCCGGACCTGGACTGGTCGAAGATCGCGACAGAAGACGTGCTGTTCGTGCTCGCGCCGCAAACCGCACCCCAAGGAGAGGCGTTGCGGAGTCTGGAGCGGTTTGTCGACTCCGGTGGCCGTCTGGTAGTGGCCGATGATTTCGGCGCAGGGGACGCGTGGCTGCGCCCGTTCGGCATCGAGCTGTTGGACCGCGCAGGTCGGCAGCAGACGCGCTACATGGACCTCGAACACCTGCCGCAGGTTCGGGTCAATCCGGTCCCCGAGACCGTGGCTGCAGCCCGACGCTGGATGGCGCCCAAGGCGCGGCTGACGCCGGCGGAGTTTCTGAACCACGACGTGATCGATTCGGTTGTCCTGAATCATCCTGCCGCGTTGCGCGTGACGGCTACGCTGCCGGGCGACCGCCTGGCGGTGCTGTGGGGACGGTATGACGAGCCAGGGCTGGGTTGGCTGGCAGAAGCCGACCGGGGGGCGGGCCGGGTGCTGGCAATTGCCGACCCAAGCCTGTTCATCACGTCCATGCTCTCGAAATTTCATGAGAACAAGCAGTTCGCCGCCAATGTGCTGCGTTACTCGTGCGTGGCCTCGCGTCCCTGCAAGGTGAAGCTGGCGGTGCGGATTGACGAGGTTCGAGGTCGCTTCCAGGGGCTGCCCATCGACCGAAATACCGACCTGCGATCGGGTCTTGAGGTTCTGCAGCGCGCGCTGGAGTGGTTGGCCGCTGCACTGCGGGGGCCTTGGGTCGCGCCTGCTCTCCTGGCTACCCTGCTGTTCTTGCTGGCTTGGCCGCCGTGGCGTCTGGCACGGTCGCCCCAGCCTGAGGTCCCCCCGCGTTCGGCCGGCATTCGCCGCGAGAGCGCGCGCCTGACGGCCATCGGGGCTTGGCTCTCGCACGACCACGCCGATTACCGCCGCCCGGCACGGCTGCTGGCGGCGCATCTGGGGCGGCAGTTGGAAGCGGCAGAGCGGCTGGAACCATCTGATCGGCAAGGTGAATCTAGCCAACCGCCCCGAGCCACGTCCGGTCGCGGCGCTCGCATCGGGGCCATCCTGTCCGACACCGGCTTTGGCTTGGCCGGTCGGAGCCAGACCATCGACAGGTTGGTTCACCGTGGCCGATGCTCTGCGCAGGCCGCGGAACGCCTGCGCAAAGTGTTCCGCGAGCTGGAGTTGGTCAGCCGCGACGACGCCGAACCCTTGAACCGCTCTGAATTCACTAGATTGTCCGCAGAGGTCGAGTGGGCCGAGTCGCTGATCGGCTACACCCGCGACCCAGCCGTGGTTCGCAACGAGGAGAACGCATGATGACGCCAGACCAACCCGTGACGCCCGTCGCCCTTGACCACCATCGGTTGGCCACCGTAGTGGCGTTTCGTGACCGCGTCACCGCCGAAGTGGCGCGCGTGTACATCGGACCTGACGAGGTGGTGCTGCTGGTGCTGGCCGCCATGCTCGCCCGCGGTCACGTACTGCTGGAGGGTGTGCCGGGTCTGGCCAAGACCACGCTGGCCAAGGCGATGGCGCAGGCGGTCGGTTGCCAGTTCCGCCGCGTGCAATTCACGCCTGACCTGCTGCCTGCGGACATCACAGGCACCTTTGTCTTCAACCAGAAGCTTCACGAATTCGAGTTGCGCCGGGGACCGTTGTTTGCGCAAGTCGTGTTGGCGGACGAGATCAACCGCGCTCCGGCGAAGACCCAGTCGGCCTTGCTGGAGGCGATGCAGGAGCGGCAGGTCACGATCGAGGGAGAGACGCTGCCTTTGCCCGAGCCGTTCCTGGTCCTGGCGACGCAGAACCCGGTCGAGCAGGAGGGCGTGTACCTGTTGCCCGAGGCGCAGATCGACCGCTTTCTGGTGCGGATTCGCTTGGACTATCCCAGTGCTGCCGACGAGCTGCGGATGCTGCAGACCTATGACCAGCCGGTGCCGGGCGTGCGGGCGGTTGCGGGGGCTGACGACATTCTGGGCTTCTCGGCCGCGGCGGATGCGGTGCACGTCGAGGAGAAGCTGATGCAGTACGCGGTGCGCTTGGTGCAAGCCACGCGCGCGCACGGGCGCGTCGCGTTGGGCGCTTCGCCGCGGGCCACTTTGGGCTTGATGCGGCTGGCGAAGGCGTGGGCGCTGCTGGCGGGGCGGGACTATGTATCGCCCGATGACCTGCGGCGGCTGGCCACGCCGGTCCTCGAACACCGCGTCATGGTGACGACGGATGCGGCCATCGAGGGGATCTCGGCCGCAGCGGTGGTGCGGGACGTTCTGGCGAAGACCAAGCTGCAGGAGGGTACGCCGGGTGTGGCGGTTCCCAAGCCGGATCTGGTGCTGGACCCGCGCACGGGAGACGCCACGTAACATGTTGGAATTCCGGGGACGGATCCTGCTGGCGATTGCGGTCGGTCTGGTGGCGGCGGGCGTGCTCCTGTCGCTTGCCGGAGCGGTGCTGGCCGGCGTGGTGTTGATCCTTGGCTTGACCGGAGAATTGCTGAGGATTCGGGCGGCGACCCGCCCACGTCGACCGCCGCTCGGGGTCACGGCGCGCATGACGGTGCACGACGCGCGGTCGCCATCGGGTGAGACGCGGCTGGCCTCGCACCGTGCCGGCAAGTGGGTGCCGCTGCGGTTTCGGCTCGACGTGCCGGACGGATTTGCCTCCAGCCGCCTGGACTTGCTGGAGTGGTGGACCAGTCCGGGGATCGACCTGACCGAGTCGGCGCCGCGCAGCGTCCTGTTGCCTTCGGGAGGGGTCGAGCTGGACCTGCAAGCGCTGGCACTGAACGCAGCGGTGCACCGGATCCTGGGCGTTCACGGGCGGTTGACCGATCCGGCGGGCTTGGTGTCGGTGCCGGTCTTTCTGCCCAGTCCTTGCGAGATCGCGGTGCTGCCCCGGTCGTTGCCGATCGACCTGCGGCGAGTGGCAGAGACGCGGCGGATGGCGCCCCGGTCGGCTGGGGCGCAGCGGCCGGACAAGGTGCAGGGACCCGGCGACGACCTGCGCGAGCTGCGAGAACACGTGCCGGGCGACCCCTTCAAGCACATCGCCTGGAAGGCATCTGCGCGGCGTGGTCGGCTGATGAGCCGCAGCTTCGAGCGCGAACGCACGCGGTCGCTGTACGTGGTGTTGGACACTGGCTCGACCATGCGCGACGGCTGTCCCGGGCGGGGGCCGCTGGACCAGGCGATGGACCTCGTGCACTCGCTTGCAGAAGCCAGCGCCCGCGGGCATGACCCGTTTGGTCTGGCGCTGGTCGATGGGCGCGTGGTGGACCAGCGGCCGGTGCTGGAGGGCGTCGCGGCCATTCGCGATGCCGATCGGGCGCTGTTGGACATCCGTCGTGCGGTCGCCGATGACCTGACGCCGCTGGAAGAAGACGAGCTCACGCGCGTAGTGGCGGGGTACTTGACGGCAGTCGAGCGGGTGCCGTTGCCGGCCGACGGCGAAGATCCTCACGCTCGCGAGCACTTCCGTCAGCGTCTGGTGATGGCGGCGCTGGCCCGATTGCCTGAGCGCGAGCGACTGCCGATGCTGCGGGGACCTGAACCCAGCGCGCGTCCAGACCTCGCGATATTGCGTCGGTTTTGCCGTGCCATGGATCTGACGCTGCCCTATCGCACCGCGCTGTCCCCCCTGCACCGGGTCGAGGGGCTGGTGGAAGGGGTGGCCGCCGCGATGGCCGCGCGCAAGGGACCGTTCGCCATCGTGATCATCTCGGATTTCAGGCGCTTGTCAGGGAGTTGCGGACCGTTGTGGCAGGCGTTTGCGCGGGCCAGAGCCGCAGGTCATCGGGTGTTGGCCGTGGCGGTGCGAGAGGTCGAAGAGCGGGACGTGCTGGACCTGGTACTGGACGCAAATGATGCGGATACCGCGCGGGGGCTGCTGCAGGCCGATGCCGCCGCGCGCCGCCAGCTATTGGACGAGCTGGAGGACGGCTGTCGTCGGGCAGGGGCTGCGTTCCTTCCCGACCCGGACCCCGACGAACTGGTGGCCCTGTGGCGTCAGTAGCAGGGTGACGCCTGACGCGCGCGTCCCCCCTTGCTGCCGCGGCAGCGCCCCGCGCATACTGCCGCGTCATCGCCGGAGGGAGCTGTCATGACCGATGCCATCATTCGCCAGTGGCACATGCTCAGGTTGGTGCCGAGGGTGCCGAACAAGATCTCGACCCGGGCGCTGTGCGACAAGCTCGAAGCCGCGGAGTTTCAGGTCGACGTGCGCACGGTTCAGCGCGATTTGCTGAAGCTCTCAGGCTTCTTTCCGCTGACCAGCGACGAGTTCAAGCCAGCCGGCTGGTCGTGGACCAGAGACGCGCCGTTGGTGGAGGTGCCGGGCATGACGGTGCACACCGCGCTGGCCCTGCGACTGGCGGAGGACTATCTGGACAAGGTGCTGCCAGAGACCACCCGCTCGCACCTGGACCAGCATTTCGAGAATGCTCGCGCGGTGTTGGACGACCTGACCGAGAACAGTCTGACGGCCTGGCCGCGCAAGGTTCGCGTCATTCCGCCGGGACTGACGTTCCGCTCGCCGCGCATCGAGCCTGAGGTGCTGGAGGCGGTGCACACGGGGTTGCTGCGGGAGCGTTGCCTCAAGGTCGTGTACCAAGCGCGCGACGCGGAGCCGGTGGAGCACACGCTGCATCCGCTGGGCCTCGTGTACCGCGACACCGTGGCCTATCTGGTGTGCACGTTCCGCGACTTCACCGATGTGCGGATGGCCGTGCTGCACCGCATGCGGTCGGCGGAAGTGCTCAACACGACCCGCAATTTCCCGGAAGGCTTTGACATCGACAACTACATCGAGTCCGGCGCATTCGACTTCCTGTTGGGCGACGGTCCCATCCACCTCGAGGTTCGCTTCGACCGCGGCGCCGCCAGTCGCGTGATGGAGACACCGCTCGCCGATGACCAAACGCTGCAGACGCTGGCGGACGGCGCCGTGGTGCTGCGGGCCACCGTTGCGAACACCGTGCAGCTGCGCGCGTGGCTGCGGAGTTACGGTGAGGCGGTCGAGGTCCTGGGGCCACCCGACGTGCGCGAGGAGTTTGCCGCGACCGCCCGCAAGCTGAGCCAGCGCTACGCCTTGGGACGGGAACCTGTGTAGAGGCGCGGACCCTGTGCAGGGTGACTTGCCGCTGCTTCGACCCCGTGGCCTACTGGCGCGATTCGCCCCAACATTCGGGCAGAACGAGCTGCCGTGACCCTCCCCCCGAATGACGCCCTGATCCGCCCCCATCGCCGCAAGCCGGAACTGCTCGCACCTGCGGGAGATGCTCAGGCCATGCACGCCGCCGTCGCGTCCGGCGCCGATGCGGTCTACTTTGGCCTCGACGACGGCTTCAACGCCCGCGCCCGCGCCCGCAACTTCGCCCTGGACCAGCTGGGCGACACCTGCGACGCGTTGCACCGGGCGGGTGTTCGGGCCTATCTCACGCTCAACACCCTGATCTTCGAGTCCGAGCTGCAGCCTGTCGCCGAGGTGATCCGCAAGGCAGCGCAAGCCGGCATCGACGCCTTGATCGTGCAGGACCCGGCCGTTGCCCTCTTGGCGCGCGCCATCGCTCCCACGCTGCAGGTCCACGCGAGCACGCAGATGACGGTGTCGAGTGCTGAGGCGGCGGTCTTTGCCGAGCGGCTGGGCATCATCCGGATCGTCGTGCCTCGCGAGCTGTCGGTCGACGAGATCGCGAAGATGGCGCAAGGCACGCGGCTGGAGCTCGAGGTGTTCGTCCACGGCGCCCTGTGCATGTCTTGGAGCGGCCAGTGTTTGACCAGTGAGGCGTGGGGAGGCCGCTCTGCCAACCGCGGCCAGTGCGCGCAGGCGTGCCGGATGCCGTACGATCTGGTCGTGGATGGCCAGATTCGCGACCTGGGTGAAGTGCAATACCTGTTGAGTCCCAAGGACGTGTTTGCCGCGCCTCTGCTTGAGCGGCTGCTGCCGGTCGGCGTTCACGGGCTGAAGATCGAGGGTCGGCAGAAGGGGCCGCAGTACGTCGCGACGGCGGTGGGTACTTGGCGGCGGTGGCTGGACGCCAAAGCGATGGGCTGGCAGGACCGCGCATCGGCAGAGCGGCTAGAGAAAGACGCCGTGGACAGCGCGCTGTCGTATTCGCGAGGGTTCTCGCCCGGCTTTCTGCTGGGCGCTCAACACACGAGCTTGGTCGAGGGGCGGTTTCCCAAGCACCGTGGCTTGTGGATTGGCACCGTCGTGGCGGTCGAGCCGCGGGCGGTGCGGGTGCAGCGTGCCGACGGGCGGCCGTCGACCAGCGGCGTGGGCGCGAACTTGGGCCACCGGGTGCCAGACGCGGACGAGCCGAACTTCGAGCCGCCGCTGCCGGAGCTGCGGCCGGGGCAGGGCGTGGGCTTCGATGCGGGCCACCCGGAGGACGAGCACGAGGTAGGCGGACCGATCTTCCGGGTGAATCCGACGAAAGACGGCTGGCTGCTGGGCTTTGGCACCCCAGGTCCGGACCTGACGAAGATCCTGCCCGGCCATCGCGTCTGGCTGACCAGCGACCCGACCCCCGGACTGGCGACGGCGCGGCTGCTGCAGGCGGGGCTGCCCACCGGGCGCATCGACGTCGTGCTGCACGTGAGCGGTCGCGAGGGCGAGCCCGTCGAGATCGAGGCGCGCGCACAAGGTCCGTCGGGCCGAGCGCAGCGCGCGAGCGTGCGCGGGACGACGCCGCTGGCCGTGTCGCAGGGCCTCGGCATGACGTACGAATTGCTCTACGACAAGCTGGGGTCGCTGGGGGGGACGCCGTTCAAGCTGCGCGATCTGGTCGCCGAGCAGGTGGGGCCGGGACTGCATGTGCCGGTATCTGAGCTGAAACTGCTGCGGCGCGAGCTGGTAACGAAGCTGGAAGCGCAGGTGCTGGCGGCCGCGCGGCACGGCACCGACGAATCCGACCCGGCGGAGCGGCTACGGGCCGAGCTGACGGCGGCGGTGCGTCCGGTGACGTGGCAGGTTGCGCAGACGCCGCAGGTGGTTGCTCTATGCCGCACCGAGGCCCAGCTGGAGGCCGTGATCGCTGCCGGACTGCCCGAGGTCGAGCTGGACTGGATGGAGTTGGTCGGGTTGGGCAAGGCCGTGCGCCGGGCGCGCGAGGCCGGCCTGAAGGTGACGATCGCGACCGTGCGGGTGCAGAAGCCGGGCGAACAGGGCTATGACGCCCGAATTGCCCAGCTGCAGCCGGACGCGGTGCTGGTGCGCCACTGGGGTGGGCTGGTGCAGTTTGCGGGGCTGGCGGGTGAGCCGATTGCAGGGCAGCGGCCACTGGTGCACGGCGACTTCTCGCTCAACGTCACCAACTCCCTGACGGCAACCCTGTTGTTGGGCATGGGGGTGGACACGCTGACGCCGGCCCACGACTTGGACGAGGCACAGTTGCATGGCCTGCTGGCCCATGTGCCGGCAGAGCGGCTGACGGTGACGATCCACCATCACATCGCGACCTTCCACACCGAGCACTGCGTGTACGCCCATCTGCTGAGCCACGGCAACGACTGGCGCACTTGCGGGCGACCTTGTGAGGCGCACGAGGTCTCGCTGCGCGACCACAAGGGCGACGAGCACCCGGTCGTGGTCGACGTCGGCTGCCGCAATACCGTGTTCAATGCAGCGGCGCAGAGTGCGGCGTCAGCGGTGCCGCGGCTGGTGAAGCAGGGCGTCAGGCGCTTCCGTGTCGAGTTCCTGCGCGAGACGCAGACCGAGGCGGCGACGGTGCTGCAAGCGTACGTCGACCTGCTGCAAGGGCGCATCCAGGCTGGGGAATTGGTGCGACGCGTAGGCGTTCACGAGCAGTTCGGCGTCACGCTGGGCACGATGAAGACGATGAGTGGCGCGCGCTTGCCCGACGGGGGGCAGCCATGACGGCGGACGACGCAAAGCAGCAACGGTTGGCCCAAATCCGCAGAGAGATCGACGGCATCGACGATCAGCTGCTGACGTTGATCGAGCGACGTGCTCGCGTGGTGGCAGAGGCCTGGCGGCTGAAGGAAGGGCAGGGCTGGGCGATCCACGATCCGCGTCGGGAACGCGAGATCCTCGACCGGCTGCGCATGGACGCTCGCGAGCTGGACCCGGAGCTTGTCGAGCACATCTTTCGCCGCATCGTCGGCGTGGCGACGCCGACCCCGGAGGCGCTTGCGGGGGACGGTTGCCGCTCAGACGATTCTGGCCCATCATCCGCCCCGCCAAAGTCGGAGCAGTTCTGACAACTACCTGATCTGATTCGACAACCAACGAGGTCCTTATGAAGGTCGCCCTCATCGGCCTGCCCCAGAGCGGCAAGACCACCCTGTTCGCCACCCTGACCGGCACCGACGCCAGCCGCCAGAAGGGCAGCTTCCAGATCGGCACGGTCAAGGTTCCGGACGGCCGGGTCGACAAGCTCAGCGAGATGTACAAGCCCAAGAAGACCACCTACGCGACCATCGAAGTGGTGGAGGCACACCAGGCCGAGAAAGTCGGCAAGCATGGGTCCAGCCTCGACTCCGCGTTCCTGAATCTGGTCAAGCCGATGGACGCCTTCCTGCTGGTCGTGCGAGCGTTTGACGAAGAGGGGCTGTGCGACCCAAAGGCCGACGTCGAGTCGGTGGTTGCCGAGATGCTGCTGGCCGACCTGATGGTGATCGAGAACCGACTGGACCGCGCCGCGGCCGACCTGAAGAAGGGCAAGCCGAGCGCGACGGCCGACGAGGTTGACGCACTCGAAAAGTGCAAAGCGCTGCTGGATCAGGACCTTCCGCTGCGGGCGGACGCGGCGCTGGCCGCACTGCCGGTCCTGCGCAACTACGCCTTTCTGACGGCGCGGCCGCTGCTGGTCGTCGTCAACGCCGGAGAGGGCGACGCCGGGGCAGATTCCGTCGACGTCATGGCGCGATACGGGTTGCCGGTGCAGGGTCTGCCGTCGTTCGTCTGTTGCGCGCAGATCGAGGAAGAGATCCAGGGCATGCCCGAGGCGGATCGACCTGCTTTTCGCGAGGCGATGGGCATTCAGGAGCCAGTGCTGGACGTCGTCGTGCGTCAGGTCTACGCGGCGCTGGGCCTGATCTCGTTCCTGACGTCGGGTGAGGACGAGGTGCGTGCGTGGACCATCAAGGACGGCACGCTGGCGCCTCGAGCCGCCGGTGCCGTGCACTCCGACATCGAGAAGGGCTTCATCCGTGCGGAGATCATCGGCTACGACGACTTCGTGACGCTGGGGTCCGAGGCCGCCGCGCGACGTGCCGGCCGCTACCGTCTGGAAGGGAAGGAGTACGCCGTGCAAGACGGCGATATCGTTCACTTCCGGTTCAACGTCTAGACCAAGGATCCAAGCAATTTGCGCACTTCCCTTGCGCGAATGGCGCGGGACACCTATCCTGTCGCCGTCTCGTGATCGAAGGCACGCGCAGCGAACCGGCTGCACCGGGTCGCGAGACAGAGTGTTTGACCTGCTGTTCTGGAGCGTTCGCCTCCCACGCCCTGCTCTTCGGCGTGCAGTCAGCGAACGACCAGCCCCCTTGGCACAAGGCCAGGGAACGACAGTTAGGTAACGGCCACCCCCCTCGCAAGAAAGGTGGGGGCCTCCCCCGACCCGACGTGACGAACCCCCAACGGGAAGTCACCCGCTCGCATCGTGCGTGCGGCCGAGGTCTTTGTTTGCAAAGGAAAGAATGCGTTTCGAAGAATTGAACCTGATCGAGCCCCTGCTGCGCGCCGTGCGCGACGAGGGCTACACCGAACCCACCCCCATTCAGGAGCAGGCGATCGGTCCCCTGCTCAGCGGCCGCGACATGCTCGGCTGCGCCCAGACCGGCACCGGCAAGACTGCGGCGTTCGCCCTGCCGATCCTGCAGAAGCTCGCGGCCGACAAGGGCATGACCGGTCCCCGCAAGCTGCGCGTGCTCGTGCTCGCCCCGACCCGCGAGTTGGCGGCCCAGATCAACGAGTCGTTTCAGGTGTATGGCAAGCACACCGGCGTCGCCTCGGCCGTCATCTTTGGCGGCGTGGGTCAGGAGCCGCAAGTGCGTGCGATTCGGCGCGGCGTCGACGTGCTGGTGGCCACTCCCGGCCGTCTGCTGGACCTGATGGGTCAGGGTCTGGTCAAGCTGAACACCGTCGACACGCTGGTGTTGGACGAGGCTGACCGGATGCTCGACATGGGGTTTGTGCGGGACGTGCGCAAGATCGTCGCCACCGTGCCTAGCCAGCGGCAGACGCTGCTGTTTTCCGCGACGATGGCCCCTGACGTTCAGGAGCTGGCCGAGGACCTGCTGCGCAATCCCATTCGCGTGTCGGTCACGCCGTCGGCGACCACGGTCGACCGCATCGTGCAGTCCGTCTACCACGTGACCACCTCCGACAAGCGCCCCCTGCTCGAGGAGTTGCTGCGTGACCCCAAGGTCGAGCGGGCGCTGGTGTTTACCCGCACCAAGCACGGCGCCGACAAGGTTGTGAAGAACCTGGACAAGGCCGGCATCGAGGCGCTGGCCATCCACGGCAACAAGTCGCAGAACGCGCGAACCCGGGCCCTGGACCGCTTCAAGTCCGGCGAGACCCGCGTGCTGATCGCCACCGACATCGCCGCGCGCGGCATCGACGTGGACGGCGTGTCGCACGTGATCAACCACGATCTGCCCAACATTCCCGATAGCTACGTGCACCGCATTGGCCGCACCGCACGGGCGGGCGCCGACGGCATCGCGATCTCGTTCTGCGATGCCGAGGAGCGGCCCTACCTGCGCGACATCGAGAAGCTGATTCGCAAGGCAGTGCCCGTTGTGAAGGGACATGCGTTCGAGGCCAACGGAGCCCGCGAGGTCGCACCGGCGCCGCGTCAGGCCCAGCCGCAGGCCCGCCGACCGCAGTCGCAGGGTCGCCCCCAGCAGCCGCGTTCGCAGGCTCCGCAGTCGCGTTCGACGCAGCGCCCGGCTCAGGAGCCCCGCCGCGACGATCGCCGTCCCGCGGCCTCGCAACCGCCCGCAGCACCGCGGCGCTCGCGACACGAGAACCGCCCGCCCCAGGCGGCCGCCCGTCCCGCCCCCGTGGCAGACCGCGGAACCGCGCCTCCCCAGGAGCGCATCGCACGCGATTGGTGGTAGAAGCGCGCCCTGGACCCGGCCGATTCCCCTGACGGGGTGCGTCCCCCGGGCCCTGTGAGGCGACGCCATGGCCGAATCGCTCCAACTGATGGACTTCCTCTCCCGCGACCTCGCGCTGCCGCTGCGCGGGGTTTCGGCGACTGTGGCCCTGTTGGACGAGGGCGCGACCGTTCCCTTCATCGCCCGCTATCGCAAGGAAGTGACCGGCGGCCTGGACGAAGTGCAGATCCGCGCGATCGAGGAGCGGCGCACCCAGGTCGTGGAGCTGGAGGCCCGCCGCGAAGTCGTGCTGACGTCGATCGCCGGTCAGGGCAAGCTCTCGGAAGCATTGGAGAAGGCGATCCGCGCGGCGACGATGCGCGCGGCGCTGGAAGACCTGTACCTGCCGTTCCGCCCCAAGCGCCGGACCCGCGCGTCGATTGCGCGCGAGAAGGGGCTGGAGCCACTGGCCCAACGCATCCTGGCCCAGCCGGACCGGGCGGACCCGCTGGAGGAGGCCCAGACATATCTAAAGCCAGAAGCGGACTTGCCCGATGCCGAGGCGGCCTTGAAGGGCGCGCGCGACATCGTGGCCGAGGTGGTGGCAGAGGACATCGAGGTGCGCAGGTTCGGCCGCGACGCGATGGCCCGTCACGGGCGCGTGACGTCGGTCGCGCCGCCGCGCAAGGACAGGGAGGCGGCTCCGTCACGCTTCGAGGGCTACGCCGACTTCGCTGAGGCGGTGGCGTCCATCCCGTCACACCGCTACCTGGCCATCTGTCGCGGCGAGCGCGAGGAGAACCTGCGGGTCGGCATCGAGCTGGACCGCGACAGGCTGATCGCGCGGACTGAGCAACGCATGGGTGTGCGCCCGCGGTCGCCCTACGCGCCCCACTTGGCGCAGGCGATTCAGGACGGTGTGCAAAGGCTTCTGCTGCCCAGCCTGGAGACGGACGTTCGCGGCGAACTCAAGGAGCGCTCTGACCGCCAAGCCGTCGACGTCTTCGCCCAGAACCTGCGGAACTTGCTGTTGGCATCGCCGTTGGGTGGCCAGCGTGTCGTGGGCGTCGACCCCGGGATCCGCAGCGGTTGCAAGTGTGCTGCCGTGGACGACACGGGGCGATTCCTGAGCTCCGTGACGGTGTATCCGGGTCAGGGCGCTGCTGCCTCGGCCAAGGCGGTGGTGGACCTGCAGGCGTTCCTGCTGCGCCACCAGCCCACGGCGATTGGTGTAGGCAACGGCACGGCGGGGCGCGAGACGGAAGCCTTTGTGCGTGACGTGCTGGCCAAGGCCGGGTGGGCGTCGGTGCCTGTCGTCAGCGTCAACGAGGCAGGCGCAAGTGTGTATTCGGCATCCGACGTTGCGAGAGAGGAGTTTCCGGATCTCGATCTGACGATCCGCGGTGCGATCTCGATCGCGCGTCGGCTGCAGGACCCTTTGGCGGAGCTGGTCAAGGTCGAGCCCAAGGCGATCGGCGTGGGGCAGTACCAGCACGACGTGCACCAACCGCTGCTGGCGCGCAAGTTGGGCGAGGTGGTCGAGAGCTGCGTGAACCACGTGGGTGTCGAGCTGAACACCGCGAGTGCGCCGCTGTTGGCCCACGTCGCCGGCATCGGTCCGGGGCTGGCGCGCAAGGTCGTGGCGCATCGCGACCAGCACGGTCCATTCCGCAGTCGACACGCGGTGTTGAAGGTTTCTGGCCTGGGACCGCGCGCCTATGAGCAGGCCGCAGGCTTCTTGCGTGTACGGGGTGGCGAGCATCCGCTGGACGCTTCCGCCGTGCATCCGGAGCGTTATGGCATCGTCGAGCGGATGGCCGCCGACCTGGGCGTGAAGGTCGCGCAGCTGGTGGGCAACGCCAGCATGGTCCAGACCATCGACCTGCGGCGTTATCTGGCTGGTGATGTGGGCGAGCCGACCTTGCGCGACATCCTGGCCGAGCTGCAGAAGCCAGGCCGTGACCCTCGCAATTCCTTCGAACCTCCCAAGTTTCGCGACGACGTGCGAACCATGGACGACCTGCGGCAAGGCATGACCCTGGAGGGTGTCGTCACCAACGTCACGCCGTTTGGTGCGTTTGTCGATGTGGGCGTTCATCAGGATGGCCTCGTGCACGTGTCGCAGCTGAGCGAACGCTTTGTTCGGGACCCGCACGAAGTGGTTGCCGTCGGTCAGCGCCTGCAAGTCCGCGTGTTGGAAGTGGACCTCAAGCGTCGGCGCATCTCGTTGTCGGCGCGACCGCGGCGGGACGGAGAGGGGGCACCGGCTTGACCCTGACCGCTCCCTGAACTTCCCGCCCGGTTGCCGGGTATCCACCGCCGCTTTGCCGTACTACGCTTGTCGCCTCTTGAACGGAGGTCTCATGCGTTCCCCCCTAGTCTTCGTCCTTGCCGCCATCGTCGGACTCGCCGCCTGCTCCAACCACGACTCCGCGGAGAAGGGCTTGCGGTCTTTGGGTCAGGCAGCGCCCGAGCCCGTGGTGCCCGCAGACGTCTTGGCCAATCCCGCGCCTGAGCCCGCAGCCGAAGCTCCCGCGCCGGAGCTCGCCGGCTTCCAGGTCCCGACCGATAGCGGTGCTGCCCGCGCCGGCCAGCAGGCAGAGGCCTTCGTGGCGTTCGACAGCCTGACGACGGACGCGGACCTTCGCAGCGCGCTCGAAGACCTCAAGGCGAACGGTGCCTCGCGCGCAGTGGCCGACCGGTACAAGGCGCTGGGAACCAAGATCCACGCGGTGCTGCTCAAGGCGATGTGGTGTGACGACCAGAACGTACGGACCCACGCGCCGACCTTGCTTGCGCTGCTGGAGCCGCCGCTGACCGCCGAGGTCGCCGCCGCCTTCAACCGCTCACTGCTGTACGAACCGAATCCCGACGTCCGCGGCAACGTGGCGGCGGCCCTGACCGATTACAACGTGCCCGGTACGGCGACCGCCTTGGTCGAGGTGCTGGAGAAGGACACAAACGTCAACGCGCGCAGCCTGGCCGCCTATGCCGTGGGCCTGCTGCACGACAAGTCGGCGATTCCTGCGCTGATCAAGGCCACGCGCGACCCCGAGACTTGGGTGCGGCTGCGGTCGGTCAAGGCGTTGGGAAAGATGGGGGACAAGGCGGGGCGTGACGCGGTCAAGGCAGCGCTGAAGGACCCCAATCCGCTGGTGCGGGACAACGCCAAGGAAGCGATTGGCAAGCTGCGCTAGACCCGATGGCGTCGCTCGTCGCGGCTAGTCGATGACGTGCGAGAACAGGCCGTCGGCCAGCTTGGGCTCGAACCAGGTGGACTTGGGCGGCATGACCTCGCCCACATCAGCCACCGCCATCAGCTCAGCCATCGAGGTCGGATACGGCGACAGCGCGACAGCCATCTCACCGCTGTCGACGCGAGCTTGCAGGGCTGCCAACCCGCGGATACCTCCCACGAAGTCGATGCGCTTGTCGCGGCGGGGGTCGCTGATCCCCAACAACGGCTCGATGACCTGCGCGGCCAGCACGCTGACGTCCAGACGGCCCACCGGGTCGTTCTGCGGGACCCGCTCTGGGCGCACGCGCAGGCGATACCACTTGCCATCCAGATACATCGAGAACTCGCCGGTACCGCGCGGCTTCACCGCTTGGGCCACCGGCTCGACCTCGAACGACGGGGCGAGCTTGGCCAGGAGCTCGGCGGGCGTATGCCCGTGAAGGTCGCGAACCACGCGATTGTAATCGAGGATCTGCATCTGGTCGTCGGGAAAGATCACGGCAAGAAAGTAGTCCCACGGCTCGTTGCCGGTCGGGTTGGCAGTCTTTGCACGGCGTGCGGCAGCGACGCGAGAGGCAGCGGCAGAGCGGTGGTGCCCGTCGGCGATGTAGAGCCGGTCCATGGCGTCAAAAGCGGCGGTCAATCGGTCGATCTGCCCGCGGTCCCTCAGGACCCACAGCTGGTGCCGCACGCCGTCATCTGCGACCACGTCAACGTCGGGCGCGCCCTGCGCCGTCCGGTCCTGAATGGCCGTGACGTCGGGGGCGTGACGATAGGTCAGAAACGCCGGGCCGGTCTGGGCTCCCAAAGCGTCGACCTGACGAACGCGGTCGTCTTCCTTGTCCACGCGGGTGAATTCGTGTCGGCGAATGCGCTGCTGGTCGTAGGCCTGCACCGACGCGGTAGCGACGAGACCGGTCTGCACGTGGCTGCCCATCGTCAGTCGATAGACGTAGTAGTAGGGCTCGAGGTCCCGCAGCAGCACGCCTTGCTGGATCTGCGCCAGAAAGTTCTCCCGTCCCTTGGCGTACACGGCGGGGGAGTAGGGGTCGGTGTGTGCCGGAAGGTCGATCTCGGGGCGCGAGATGTGCAGGAAGCTGAACGGCTTTCCGGCGGCGCGGGCCAAGGCTTCGGCCGTGGACACGACGTCGTAGGGGGGCGCCACCACTTCGTCAGCGCGGCCGGGGGCAGGACGAAGGGCGGCAAAGGGGCGAATCAGCGACATGGGGCCATCTCCGTTCCGGCCGCGCGACGCAGGTCGGCCGGCGGCGTGGCATTGAACGGCAGATGTGGGCCGGGTGCAAGTTGGTGAGGTTCCGCAACGTCATTCAGGTCAGCGGAACCGCGCTCACGCCCTCGCGGTATTGGGTCGGGAGGTCACGCCGGATCGGGGGCGGGCGTGGCCGGACCGTTCGGCAGCAGTGTCGGCGCCTGGATGAAGTCCGTGGGCAGTTCGCCGGTCAGCGTCTTGAGGAAGGTGACGATCCGCCCAACCGTCGCGTCGTCGACGTCCTTGCCCAGCTGGTGAAAGGCCATCAGCTTGACCGCTTCCTCCAGCTTGGTGACGCCGCCCGTGTGGAAGTACGGCCCTGTCTTCTCGATGTTGCGCAGGGACGGCACCTTGAACAGCTGCTTCTCAGCGGCGTTCTTCGTCACGCCCGCGCGGCCCTCGTCCTGATCGCGCGTCCACGGCTTGACCTCGCCCAGCTTGCGGTACTGCGCGCCGCCGACGTAGGCCCCGGAGTGGCACCCAGTGCAACCCGTCTGCACGAAGGTGGCGAGGCCGACCTGCTCGTCAGCGGTCAGTGCGGTCTTGTCGCCCGCCAGGAACTTGTCGAATCGCGACGGCGCGACCAGTTTGCGCTCGAATGCGGCGATCGCCAGCGCGGCATTGTCGAACGTCACGACCTCGCCGCCGGGGGCTGCAGGCGGGAAAGCCTTCTCGAACAGGACCTTGTACTCCGGGATCGAGCGCAGGACGGTCTCCACGGCTGCGGCGTCTTTCATCGCCATCTCGACCGGGTTCAGGACGGGGCCCTTGGCCTGGTCCTCGACGTCGGGAGAGCGGCCGTCCCAGAACTGCGCCAGATGGCCGGCGGCGAAGTAGACGGTCGGCGAATTGCGCCCGCCCTTCTGCTGCTTGTGGCCCGTCGAGGTCGGCTGACCGTCCACGCCGTAGTTCGCCAGCGTATGGCAGCTGTTGCACGACAAGTCCTGATTCTTGGACATGCGCGTTTCGAACCAAAGGGTGCGTCCCAGTGCGACCTTCTCTTCTGTCACCGGGTTCTTCTCCGAAGCGATGACAGCCGGCACCGAGCCGAACAGCTTGAGCATGTCGTCGCTGAAGGCGGGCAGGGCGGGGGCCGCGGGCTCAGCGACCTTGGCCACCGGCTCGGCGGCCGGGGCCGCGGGGGGAGCCTCCTTCTTGGTACAGGCGACCAGCGTCAACGCGGCGAGGCACAGAGGAAACAGGTACTTCACGGTAGACCTCCGAATTCGTGGGGAGAGTAGTAGGGCGCGCAGGCAGGGAGTGCGAGGCAGGATTGTAGACCGATGCAGGCGAAATGCGACACGGAATCGCGCCGCGTGGCCCGCGAAACGGGCCATCATGGCTGCGCGGACTTTGGGGACCGGCAGAAATTGGCGTGACCTCAAGGGCGTCCGTATCCTGTCGGGCGTGATGTTCCTCCGTACCGCCACCGACTTCCCAACGATTCCCCCCGCAAGGCTGGTCCTGTGCGCGCTGATCGCCGTCGCGGGTGTCTGGCCTCCTTGCGCGGTCCAAGCTGACCCGAAGCCAGCGTGTGCGGCGGGATCGACCTTGGTGGTCACGGAGTTTGCGCTTGGCGGCAAGGGGGCTCCGGCTTGGGTCGAGGTGACCAACATCTCCAACCTCGCTGTCAGCTTGGACAAAGTCACGATGCAAGTGGAGTCGTCCGAGGCCAAGTCGGCGACTGTGGGACTGGGCTTGGCGTGGAAGGTCCTTGGTCCGGGCGAAGCGGTTGCCTTTGGTCACCAGCCCCCGGCGAAGAACCCGGAGAAGCCGACCGTGGTGGACCTTGGCGGCGAGTTCGCCCTTGCAGGCTGCAAGGGGGCGATCTCGCTGGAGGGACCTTCCGGCCCGCTGGACGACGTTGAATGGGACCACTGTGAGGGGGGCAATCCGAGTCAACCCGCCGTATGGGGGCTGGATCCTGCGTTTGCGGACCCGTGTCAGAACGACGACCAGGCGCTGTGGTGCCAGCCGTCTGGGCCGGCCTCCACTCCTTCGGGCACACCTGGCAAGTCTAACTTGTCCTGCGACCTGGACGGCGATGGCTTCCGCGTTCAGGACGGCGACTGCAACGATCAGAACGGCGACGCGTTTCCCACGGCCGTCGAAGTCTGCAACGGCATCGACGACGACTGCGACGGTGCGACCGACGAGGGCGTCGTGGCCCCGGTCGGCACGTGTCTGGCGCAGGGCGTGTGCGCGGTGCCCAACAAGGACGGCACTGCCGTGGCGAAGTGCAACGGTGCCGCCGGGTACTCGTGCGCCTACTCCTACGGGTACGAAGCCGCCGTTGAAACCCTCTGCGATGGCTTCGACAACGACTGCGACGGGCAAACGGACGAGGATCTGTTGAACGCGTGTGGCGTTTGCGGGCCGACGCCGGACGAGGTCTGCAACGGTGCCGACGACGATTGCGACGGACAGACCGACGAGCAGGTCCAGATTGCCTTGACTTGCGGCGAGGTTGGCGTCTGCGCCCAGGCCCAGCCCGTGTGTGCGGCAGGGGGCGTCGCCCAGTGCGCGCTGCCGCTGTCGTGGCAAGCGACCGAAACCCTTTGCGACGACCTCGACAACGACTGCGACGGCGCGACGGACGAGGACTTGGGCCTGGGCCTGGCGTGCACCGTGGGCGACGGCCTCTGCGCCGCCAACGGAGTCTGGAAGTGCGGCACGGCGGGCGCGGTTGTCTGCGATGCGGATCAGAAGTCCGGCGTGGCAGAGCTCTGCGGCGACGGTGTGGACAACAACTGCGACGGCCAAACCGACGAGGGCTTCGACGTCGGCAAACAGTGTGAGGCAGGAGTAGGCGTCTGCCGCGTCGTCGGCAAGGTGATGTGCGCAGGAGACCGGACGTCCGCCGAGTGCAACGTGCAGCCGATCTCCCCCACTTCCGGCGAGCTGTGTGGCAACGAACTCGATGACGACTGCGACGGCCAGACCGACGAGGACGGCTGCCAGACCGACTCGACCGCAGCGGGGTGGAGCTGCACGTCAGGCCAAGGAATCCCCGCATCGTCGCCCGGCACCGGACTGTTGCTCGTGTTTGGCCTGCTGGGGCTGTACCTGTGGCGCACCCGGGTTCGCCGAGGCTAGATCTTCACGGTATCGCCCACTTCGGGTCCAGATCGTCCGGCAGGTGCTGCAGCCGTCGGATGCGGCCATCCGGTGCAAGCTGCGCTCGCCACTCCCCACCGCCGACGAATTCCTCAGCAGTGATGCGGTAGCGAGCGGTCACTTCGCGGTCGACTGAGGCGGCTGCAGTGCTCGAGACCAGCTCAAACCGGCAGATATCGCGGGTCAGCGCCAGCCACCGCACCACGGCGTCGGTGCCTTGAATCCGCTCGACCACCAGTCCGCGCTCCGGTCCGAACCCGTGGCGTAGCACTTCGACGTCGTCGCTGACGGCAGCTGTCGTCGCCGAAAGGTCCCCGTAGCGGTTCAACGCCGCCACCCATCGCTCGAAAGCCTTGACGTGGGGCAGACTTGTGGTCATTTGCCACCTGTCTCATGAAGGGCGGGCGTGTTGCCGCGGAGGGCGGCGACTTCGTTAGCGCCGGACAACGCGGGCGCGGTCGCCGACCTCGTCGGGAAAATCGGCCTCATCGTTCTGGCGCCGTGCGGCGCGCACCGCTGCCGACGGAACGGCGGTCTTCTTCACACCAACCGACCGCGCCAGGTCTGCGTGCTTGCGCAGCTCGTCCAGTCGGTCTTGCACCTGCCGCATCAGCGTGCCCGGAGGATAGATGCCGTCTGCGCGCATCACGCCAGCCTTGACGCCGGTCAGGATCTCGATACCGGCCTCGACCGTCGAGATGGGCCAGACGTGGAACTTGTCCTTGGCGATGGCTTCGCGCACGTCCCGACTCAGGACCAGGTGCTGCACGTTCTGCCAGGGGATGATGACGCCCTGCTTGCCGGTCAGTCGGCGGGCCTGGCAGAACCGGAAGAAGCCCTCGATCTTCTCGTTCACACCGCCAATAGGCTGGATCTGTCCAAGTTGATTGACGGAACCGGTCACGCCGATGCCCTGGTCGATCGCCACACCCGACACGGCGGACAGGATTGCGTAGAGCCAGGTGCTGGACGCGCTATCCCCATCGACCTCACCGTAGCTCTGCTCGAACGTGACCGTGGCGGTCAGACAAAGCGGCCGCCGCTGCGCGAACCGATCGCCCAGGAAGCCGGACAGGATCTGCACGCCCTTGTCGTGGATCTCGCCCGACATCTGCACTTCGCGCTCGATGTTGACGATGCCCTGGTTGCCAGCGAATGACCGTGCCGTGACGCGGAACGGTCGGCCAAACTGATGCTCGCCGACCGACAGGACGGCCAGGCCGTTGATCACGCCGACCCCGGTGCCGGACGATTCCAGCAGCCACTGGTCGTCCAGCAGGTCCTCGTGCATCTTGTCGGCAATCAGGCTGGAGCTGAGGGTCCGCTGTGCGATGGCACGTTCGATGTGTTTGCGCTGGATCGTGCGCGAGCGCCCCTTGCTGGCGAAGTAGTCCGCCTCGACCATCAGGTTGGACAACTGGTTGAAACGCAGCGTCAATTTCCGCTGTGAGTCCACCAAGCGCGACCCGTGTTCGATCACCGCCGCAACGCCATCCTTGTCGATGGGCCGGCAGCCGTTGTTCTTGGCGGCGGTCGCGATGAAGCGGACATAGTTGGCAACCGACTCTTGCGACCGGCGAATCTCGTAGTCGAAGTCCGCCTTGATCTGGAAGATCTTCTTGAAGTCGTCATCTGCGCGATACAGCGTGTGGTACAGCGCGTTCGACCCGATCAACACCAGCTTGACGCTCAGCGGAATCGGCTCGGGCTTCAGGCCGCTGGTAGGCAGCAGTCCTGCGGTCTCGCCCAAGTCCTCGATGGCAACCTCAGCGTTGCGCAGCGTGGCCTTCAGGTTCTCCCATACGCCCGGGAACTGGAACAGGTCCGCCGCGTGGCAGATCAGGTAGCCACCATTGGCCCGTGCAAACGACCCGGCGCGGATCATGGTGTGGTCGGTGAAGTAGATGCCTTGCTCGACCCGCCGCTCGACCTTGCCGAACAGCCGATAGTAGGTCGGGTGCGTCTCGAACACGACGGGAGCGCCCTCGGTCTGGCCGTTCTCGACGACCAGGTTGACGCGGAAACCCACGAACGGGTCGGGACCAGGCTGGTCGCGCGCTGGCGGGCGCTCGTCCTCGGGCAGAAAGCGCTCCATGTGGGCAAGCACTTCCTGGTACAGCGCTTCCAGGAACGCCGACAGCTTCTTGCCCCCTGACCGGAACTGCTCGCGCACCTTCTTGAACAGCGGCCGAGCGATACGCTCGCCCAGATCCTTCTGCAGCGCGGCGATCTTGGCCTGCGTGCTCTGCTCGACCTGACGGTTGGACTGCACGAACTCGGTGAACAGGGGCTCCAGCTGCTCGCGGCGGCGGTCGAGCTTCTTTCGCTCGTCCTCGGCCAGCGCCATGATCTCCTTGTCGCTCAGGGTCTTGCCATCGACGATTGGCAGCGTGATCAGCTCGTCGTTCTTGTTGGCGCGCACGATGAAGCCGACTTTCTCGGCCTTGCGCGACAGCGCTACGAAGGCGTCGGTCGAGCTGATGTTGCCTTGGCTGACCGTGTGCTGCAGCTTCTCCTGATGCTCGCGGGAGTGGAAAGCGGCGGGCAGGCCCTGGGTCAGGCCCTCGAGCAGCTTCTCCATCTCCGCCTTCAGCGTGCGCCCTTCGCCCGGCTTGAGGCCGATGGCCAGCGGGGTGTCCTCGTCGGAGAAATTGTGCAGGTAGACCCAGTCGTTGGGCTGCTTGCGATCGGGTGCGATGCGCTTGAGCATCGACTTCAGCTGACTGCGCTTTCCGGTCCCCGACGGCCCCGCGACGTACACGTGGTAGTTGGGCCGTGTGATCGACAGTCCCAGCTCCAAGCTGCGGACGGCGCGATCCTGTTCGATGACGGACTCCAGCGTCTCGACGCTTTCGGTCGTTTCGAAGTCGAACGCGTCCAGATTGGTCGTGACCGTGCAGGCCGAAGCCTCCAGACCCTTCGGGGTGGAGATCCTGACCAGCTTGGATTCCTTGGTGTTTTGCGTGCGGGCCATGGGCTCCTGCTCTTTACCGGGATGGGCCGGAGCCGGACGTCTATCACAGCGACGCACCGATTCAAGCGCCGACGGCGGGCAAGGGCAGTCCGGCAGGGGTCAGGGGTCGACCAGAATCATCGTCGGCAGCCCTTCGGCCTCCTCGAACCGCCGCTGGGCCGCGCGGGTCTCCTCCAGCGACGCGTAGGGGCCCAAACGCAGGCGCCAGAAGGTTCCCTTGCCCGGAACCTCGACCGACGTCAGCACTGCTGGGTGGCCGCGGGACTTCAACTGCTGCTGCAGCGTCTTGGCCTCTGCCGCATCGCGAAACGCGCGGATTTGCAGGTGGAAGCCCTTCGTGACCGACGCCTTCGGGTCGCGGCGTCCCGACACTTCCGGGTCCTCCTCGTCGGCGTCAGCCGCAGCCTTGGTGGGGTCGGGCGATTCGTCGGGGGCCAGGGGCGCGCGAGGCGTCGGCGTGGGAAATGCCGGCGCGACGCGTGCCGGCGCCAAAGACTCAGGCGCAGCGGGAGCTTGCGGCGGCTCAGGCGGCCGAACCGGAATTTGCGCGACGCGAGACTCCGCCACGGCCTTCGGCAAGATGGGCGCTTCGACGGACGCGAGGTCGGCCGGGACTTGCGGTGCTGGCGCAGGTTCTGTCGAAGACACAGAGACCTGGGGGCGTCGCGCTGTGTCGGGCGACTGCTTTGCGCCGGTCCAGTATCCCAGCAGGAACGCGAGCACCAGTGCCCCCAGCACGCCGACGCCGGCCTGAATCAGGTGACGCACCTCGACCCGAAGCTCGATGCGTTCGCGCACGTGTTCGAAGTCGCGCAACGGCACGGGGGGCCTCCTGACCTACTCCTCGGTCACGCCTTCCTGCAGGGACACCATCCGCTCGGGCGCAGTGACGCCCAAGAGCGCAAGGCCATTGACGATCACCTGCTTCAGCGCCGCCACCATCGCAAGCCGCGCCTGAGTCTTGGCGCGGTCGTCGGTGATCACACGATCATCGGCCTTGTGGCGCGAATAGTAGCCGTGGAACGCCCGACAGGCCTCCATCAGGTAGTACGCGATCAGGTGGGGCTCGCGACCGCGGGCCGCGCGCGCCACCACTTCGGGAAACTCCGCGATCAACATGCCCAATTCGCGCTCGTCGTCCAGTTGCAGCGCGTCCAGCGCGGTGCCGGGCGCATAGGTCTGACCGCCCTCAGCCGCTCGGGCCAAGATCGACGCAAGACGTGCGTGCCCGTACTGAACGTAATACACGGGGTTGTCCATCGTGGTGCGGCGGGCAACCTCGAGGTCGAAGTCCAGTTGTGCGTCGGCTTTGCGCGTCAGGAAGATGAAGCGCACCGAATCGCGGCCGCTGCCGGGCTCGGCCGTCGTCACCTCGTCGACCACCTCGCGCAGCGTCACGAACTCGCCGGACCGCTTGCCCATCGGCACCGGCTTGCCGTCGCGCAGCAGCGCCACCATCTGGACCAGCAAGACCTCCAACCGGTCGCCACTCCAGCGGTCGGCCAGAGCATCGCCCTCCTTGCGGCGCAGGTCGCCCAGCGCGTGCAAAACACCTTTAAGTCTGGAGACATAGCCATGGTGGTCGGCGCCAAGGATGTTGACCAGGTGGTCATAGCCACGCGCGAGCTTGTCGTCGTGGTAGGCGATGTCGGCGGCAAAGTAGGTGGGGCGCCCGTCGCCGCGCAGCATGACGCGGTCCTTGCCGTCGCGGAACGGCTTGGGCATCTCTTCGCTGGTGCCGCGAAACAGCAGGGGCTGCGCGGCCTTGTCGCCTTCCTCGTCCGCGTCGGGCGCCTCGCCTTCGACCGCGGCCGGCTCGCCGCGGTAGGCCCAGTCGGCCATCTGCAGCCGCTGGCACACCGCGCCCACCGCATCCACCGGCAGCCCACCCTCGGGGGATTCCAGACCGTGCAGCCACCGCTCGCTGAACCAGCGGTCGAACCGGATGTCCAGCACCGCCAGATCCGCCTGAATTCGCTGCAGCATCTTGCGCCAGGCGGCCTTGGTCACCGCGCGGTCGTCGCCGCGGCCCAGAAACGCGGGCTCCCGCTGCGCCCACCACGTATCGTCGGCCCAGGTGGCGGTCGGGTCCAGCGCGTGGTCCCATGTGCCGTCGACCAGCAATTCCGCAGCCGCTTCAGCGATGTACCGACCACGGTAGCCGTCTTCAGGGAAGCCCTCCGGCAGTCGCAACGGCTCCTCGACCAGCCGCTCAGCTCGCTCCGCCTCGTTCACGGGCGCCAGCGTGCGCAGCCAGTGCCAGACGCTCTCGCCCAGCTTCGACACCTGATTGCCGACGTTGTTGATGTAGTACTCGGTCTCGACCCGATAGCCGGCCGCCCGCATCACGCGCGCCAGAGCATCGCCCAACACCGCGCCGCGGCCGTGCCCAACGTGCATCGGCCCCGTGGGGTTGGCGCTGACGAACTCCAGCAAAACCCGTTGCCCTGCACCGACTTCGCTCTGTCCGTAACCGGCCGACTCGCGCCGCACGTCGTCCAGCGCGGACTGCCAGCCCTTGGGACTCAGCCGGAGGTTCAGGAACCCCGGACCGGCCACTTCCGCCGCAGAGATCCAGCCTTCGTGATCGACTTCCTTCACCAGCGCAACGAACTGCTCTGCCAGCGCGCGCGGATTCGACTTCGCCGCCTTGGCCAGCTGGAAGCACAGGTTGGTCGCCAGGTCGCCATGGCTCGCCTGTCGCGGGCGATCCAAGGGCACGTCGTCCACCGCGACGGGCTCGGGCAGCACGCCCCGCTCGACCGCTAGGGTCGAGGCCTGGGACAAAAGGGTGCGGATCCGCTGGTACAGGGTCGTCATGTCAGCTCCGCGGCACTCGGCGGCCGCCTTTCGGAAGGGCGCGACAGTAGTACGACAAGCCGCGAAGTTCCAGCCGATCGCGGTTCGCTGTGGCGTCGCGCGGGCGGTCGCATTGACAAACCCGGACCGCTGCCGGACGGTGCGGGCCGGTTGGCGGTGCAGGAAACGTGGAGGCGGCGTGGCGCGAGCGGTTGTGACGGGAGGGGCGGGCTTCGTCGGTTCGAGCCTGTGCGAGCGGCTGCTGGCCCTGGGCTGGCAGGTGGTGGCCGTCGACGACCTCAGCACCGGCCGCATGTGCAACCTGAGCGGATTGCTGGACCACCCGCAATTCGCCTTTCTGCACGCGGATGTGACGCAGCCCTTCACCATCGACGGACCCGTCACCGACGTGCTGCATCTGGCCTCGCCCGCGTCGCCATTCGATTATCTGGCGCTGCCGATCCAGACGCTGCTGGCCGGCTCGTATGGCACCTTCGTCACCCTTGAGCTGGCCCGGCAGAAAGGCGCTCGCTACCTGCTCGCCTCGACATCCGAGGTCTACGGCGACCCGCTGGAGCACCCGCAGCGCGAGTCCTACCTGGGCAACGTCAGCTGCACCGGTCCGCGCAGCGTGTACGACGAGGCCAAGCGGTTCGCAGAAGCCACCACGATGGCGTTTCACCGCACCTACGGCGTGGATACGCGCATTGTCCGGATCTTCAACACTTACGGCCCGCGCATGAAGGTGGGCGACGGTCGCGCGGTCCCCACGATGCTGGACGAGGCGTTGCGTGGCGTGTCGCTGACGGTCTCAGGCGACGGCACCCAGACGCGCTCATTCTGTTACATCGACGATCTGGTTGAGGGCATCCTGGTCGTTCTGGATCAGGGCGATGCTGAGCCGTACAACTTGGGCAATCCCGACGAGTTCTCCATCCTGGCCTTGGCGCAGCACATCCAGACGCTGGCGGCCGCCCACCCCGCTCGCTCCGAAGGGACGCTGCCGATCTCGTTCCAGCCGCTGCCGGTCGACGACCCGCGCCGCCGCAAGCCGGACATAGCGCGGGCCGTTGCATTGGGCTGGCAACCGCGCGTTGCGCTGGCCCAAGGGCTGCATCTAACGTATCAGGGGTTGCGGGAGCGTTCCCGCACGGACGGAACTGCCGAGTCGCCCTAGCGTCTCGACGGGATCGATAAGTCCAAGAATCGAGGGAGCTTGCGTCGCAGGCTGCGGGCGACCGCCAGAAGGCGTGCAGGTCGCGAGGGGCAGCGGACCGTCGTAGGCTACTCGGGCTCGACCGCGCGCATGGCCTCCACCACGCCGGCGACATCGATGCCGTTCTTCGCGCAGAAGGGCAGGAAGCCCATGCGGGCGATGCTGCGCAGGGCGCGGGTCGACAGGCGCACGCGCACGAACTGATTCAGCTCAGCCACCCACAGGCGCTTGTACTGCAGGTTGGGCAGTTGGCGCATCTTGGTGCGGTTGTTCGAGTGGCTGACGCGGTTGCCGACGAGCGGACGCTTGCCGGTGATCTGGCAGATACGGGACATGGCTCTTCTCCGCTGGACGGTCGCTCTCGGCGCGCGTTCCTGTCGACTTCGGGCGTGTTCAGTCCACTGCGACGGGCGCAAGGGGCGACAATGTTGCGTGCGAACGCGTCTGGTGTCAAGGTCCAGTCGGTCGACTCGCCCTCCCCGAGTGTCGCAGGGTCGCACCGCGAGGCCCCCTGCCGTGTTGTCGTCCCCTGACCTGCTTCCGCTGCAACGCGCCGTACAGTCCTGTCCCGACGCGTCGGTCGTCGCCCGCGGGCTGGTGCGCCTGCCCCTTGCCACCGTCACGATTCCGCCCGCGACAACGACCAATCACTATCTTGTGGGCAGTGCGCGGACCGTGCTGGTCGATCCCTCGGCGCCCGACCTGCGCGATCAGGACCGGCTGGTGCGACTGGTCGGCGTGCTCCACGACCTCGGGTGGACGCTGCGTGCGCTCCTGTTGACCCACCACCACTCTGATCACGTCGGTGCGGCCGAGGCCCTTCGCCTCCGGTTGCAGGTACCGCTGCTGGCCCACGCGCAGACGGTCAACCGTCTGCCGCACCTCAGGTTCGACGGTCTGGTTCAGGACGGAGACGTGGTCGCTGAGGATGTGGACGGCAGTCGCTGGACGGCCCTGCACACGCCTGGGCACGCACCGGGGCATCTGGTGTTGCAGCACGACCGCTCGGGCGGGATGGTGGCGGGCGACATGGTGGCCGGAACGGGCACGATCGTTGTCGACCCGAAAGACGGGACGATGGCCGACTATCTGGCGAGTCTGCGGCGCATGGCGGCGGCGGGCGCGACCTGGCTTGCCCCTTCGCATGGTCAGGTGCTGCCGGACGGTCAAGCGGTGATTGCGCACTACCTGCACCATCGGCTCGAGCGTGAGGCGGTGATCCTGGCAGCCCTCGATGGCGAGGGCGTCACGCCTGAGGACCTGCTGCCCCGCGTCTATGGCGACGTGTCGCCCGGCTCGTGGCGATGGGCACAGCGGTCGCTGATGGCGCATCTCATCCATCTGGAGGAGCAGGGCAGGGCGCAAAGCGACCGGGGGCGCTGGCGTCGTCAAGACCCCTGATCACGTCGGCGGGTGTGGCGCGGTCGTGTTGCGCAGGGAACGTGCCTGCACTATGCTCGTCGCCGTTTCGCATGACAGTCCGCCCGGTCTCGCGAGGCGGGCATCACGGAGAGCCATGACCTTCTACATTCAGCGTGACGGACAGCCCAAGCAGTTCCCCATCGAGAAACTCGTCGAGATGGTGAAGAACGGCACCCTCAAGTCCGACGAGTACGTGTTCGACGGTCGCACGCAGAAGTGGGTCGGCGCGACCCAACTGCCAGAGCTTGCCAGTGCATGGAGCCAGGGACGCACGGGTGCTGCTGCAGTTCCTGCCGCCGCCACCGCTGCTGCTCCCGCCGCCGCTGCTGCTCCCGCCGCCGCCGCTGCTGTTCCCGCTGCCACCGCCGCTCCCGCCGCCGCCGGCAAGGGCAAGAGCAAGAAGTTCAGCGAGACCTCGTGGTTCATGTCCGCCGTGACCTTCGAAGAAGGCGGGCTGACCCCCAGCGAACTGCCCCCGATGGAAGTGGGCGACAAGTTCGAGAATCTGCCGCCCGTGCCCGAGGAGCTTCGCCGCAAGTTCTCCCTGTCGATCGCCGACCTCGACGACGGCAAGAAGAAGAAGTAGGAGTCACCCGGATTTATGGCCACTTTCGCTGAACTACGGTCCTGCGCCGCCGCCATCGAGCAACGACTGGCTGAGCTGCGCAGGCATCTTTGACGTCGCTTCCAAGACCGAACGCCTCGACGAGCTCGAGAAGCTCAGTGGTGAGCCCGAGTTCTGGACCGACGCCGACCGCGCCCAACGACTGCTGAGAGAGCGGGCCGACTGCGCCTCTGCCATCGACATCGTCGAGCGACCCGCCACCACGGTGCGCGAGGTGCTCGAGCTGTCGGAACTTGCCGAATTGGAAGATGATTCGTCGATGCTTCCAGAGCTGCAGCAGCAACTGGACGGGGTGGTCACAGAGCTGGAGAAGGCTGAGTTTGCCCGGACCATGTCGGCGCCCACGGACCGATCGGTCGCGCTGCTGTCGGTCAATGCCGGTGCCGGCGGGACAGAGAGTTGCGACTGGGCTGCGATGCTGCTGCGCATGTACACGCGGTGGTCGGAAGCGCGCGGCTACGAGGTCGAACTGGTCGACGAACAGCCCGGCGACGAAGCGGGCATCAAGAACGCCACCTTGCGCATCAGCGGAGAGTTCGCGTTCGGCTACCTCAAGGCTGAGAACGGCGTGCATCGGTTGGTCCGCATCAGCCCATTTGACGCCAACAAACGCCGCCACACCACGTTTTGCAGCGTGTTCGTGGTGCCGGAAGAAGACGACTCGATCCACATCGAGATCGACGAGACCGAGCTTCGGGTGGACACCTACCGGGCCAGCGGTGCAGGCGGTCAGCACGTCAACCGCACGGAGTCGGCCATCCGCCTGACGCACATGCCCACCGGTATCGTGGTGGCGTGTCAGGCTGAGCGCTCGCAGCACAAGAACCGCGCGACCGCGATGAAGATGCTGATGGCGCGCCTGATCGACTTCGAGCGCAAGAAGCGCAACGCCGCCAAGGACGAGATCGAGGCCGCCAAGCTGGGCATCAACTTCGGCAGCCAGATCCGCAGCTACGTGCTGGCGCCGTATAGAATGGTCAAGGATCACCGAACATTGCACGAGACGTCGAACACGGACGCGGTGCTGGACGGCGAGATCGACGGCTTCATCAAGGCCTATCTGCTGGCGGCTGCCAACGGGCCGGTGGCGTTGCAGGTGGGCTCGACCCTCGATTAGGTCGCCCGAAACCGCTGGCTGAATCCCTACATGGTGCCGGTCGACGGGAAGGCCACCAGCCAGATGCTGGTGATGACGTAGTCCACGATCAGGACGACGATCGACGTCGTGACCACCGTGCTGGTGGTCGCGAGGCCCACGCCGCGGCTGCCTCCTGTGGCGAAGAAGCCCTTGAAGCTCGCGATGCTGCCGATGACCAAGCCGAAAGCGGTGGCCTTGATGAGGGTGCACGCGATGTCCGACGGGACGATCCACACGTAGATGCGCGAGAAGAACGACGCGTGGTCGATGCCCAGCATGCCCACCGAGACCAGATAGGCCCCCGCGAGTCCCACCGCGTTGAAACCCACCGCCAGGGCCGGCATCGTCAGCGTGCAGGCGACGATCCGCGGCGACACCAGGTAGTGCACCGGATCGACGGCCATGGTCTCCAGCGCGTCGATTTGTTCCGTCACGCGCATGGTGCCGAGCTCGGTCGTCATCGCCGAACCCACGCGTCCCGCCACCATCAGCGCGCCGATGGTCGGGGCCAGCTCGCGGACCAAGGCCAAGGCGACGCTGCCACCGATCAGGCTTTTGGCGTTGAAGATCTGGAAGGCTACGGCGGTCTGGATGGCGAACACCGCTCCCGTGAAGGC
>JBMOIG010000023.1:0-43493 GCA_049317445.1 Myxococcota bacterium
TAGGGGCCGTGCGGCCGCGGGTCAACAGAAAATTATCGCCTGTGGTGAGGGTCGGGAATCGTTTCTTTTCGATTTTCCGCGTCACCGGAAATGGTGAACGGTGAATACCTGCCGCCCTCCCGTGCTCCCTCGCCTTCTACGAGGCCGTCGGCGGTCTGGCGCACCCCAACGTGACGCAGGATCACGGCTTCATGTACGGACGCAGCTACGCCGATCCCGACGGCCACATTTGGGAGGTCATGTGGATGGCCGGTCGCCGCCGCCGACGCGGTGTCCTGACCCCCAACCCGCTACACCTGCACCTCGATCAAATCCAGCAGTGCGTCCAGATCGGGCACCACGACCTGCCGGCCTGTGAAGTGCGCGACGTTCTGCGCCTCAAGGCTGCGGACGGCGCGGGCAATCGTCTCTGGGCGCGTGCCGACCATCGCGGCCATGTCCTGACGTGACAACGGCAATTCGATCACCAGCGTGCCGTCGGCGCCCACCGTACCGAAACGCTCTTTCAGCACCAACAGCAGGTGCGCCACCCGCGCGCGCACGGACAGCGACATCGAGTGGAGCTTGGCTTCCTCTGCGTCCTCCAGGTCCTCGGCCATGCGCTTCAAGAAAGCCATGCCGACCATGGGGTTGTGGTCGAGCAGGTGTCGCACCGCACTCCTGTCGATGAAGCAGACCCGCGTCGGTGTCAGGGCGTCGGCGCTCGCGTGGTACGGTTGGCCGGCAAAGTAGGCCCGGTAGCCCAAGGTCTCGCCGCTGCAGGCCATTCGCACGATCGCGGAGTTGCCGTGCGGATCCGTCATGCGCACGGCCACGGCGCCCGACTCGATGCAGTACAGGCCCAAGCACGGATTGCCTTGGTAAAAGATGACTTGGCCCGGTTGATAGGTGTTCGACACCTTGACCTGGTTGAGCAGGTCAAGGCCCTCCTTGTCCAGCGAGGACCACTCAGTCTCGCCGCAGCTTCGGCAAGTCAAGCAGCTCGTCGCGCGGGGTGGCCCGGTGCGCTCATCCATGGGCATCTCCAAGGGCAATCCGCCCCGTCGGCAACCGCCGCTACTCTACGCAACCCGGATCACGGCGACAACGCACGTTTGGAAGCCGGTGGGAGGCGGCAGGGGAATCGTCGACGGTGTTGCGCCTGCCGTCCGCCCAAGGCACGATCCGACCCTGCCCGCGACTCGACCCGAGGGCAAGAGGATTCGCGATGTTCCAGTGCCGCTGCGAGATCGACGTCGCCGCGCCGCCCGAGGTCGTGTTCGGTGTGCTGTGGGATGCGGAACACTATCCCGACTTCATGACCGACGTCATCGACGTCGAGGTGCACGCCGACAGCGAACCCTGGACGCAGGAGCTGACCCAGTTCGTCACCTTCATCCGCACCCGCCACTACCGCGTCCGGATGCACGCGACGCCCCACAGTCGCATCGCCTGGAAGCTGGTGGAGGGGGAGAACCTGGCCGTCAACGATGGCGCTTGGGACCTCTCGCCGCTGGATTCGGGCACCCGCTGCCATTTGACGTACCAGCTGCAGCTGGACGTAACGGTGCCGATCCCGGATGTGATCCTCAGGCGGCTGGCGGAGTTCAACCTGCCGACGATGCTGCGTCAGGTCCAGGCGCGGGCCGAGACCCAGGCGCGTCGACCGTCGCCCACGTGAGGCTTCCGATGGCCAAGGACGGCGGTCGACCACCCCGAGAAGCGTTCCCTACCGCCCCCGCGCGTCGTGGCCCGTCCTGGATCGACGAGCGTGCCGATGAGCGCGGGGATCTCCGCGTGATGCAAGGGGTCTCTGCCCTGCGTGCCGACCGTGTGTACGACGAGGCGCTGGTGTGCGGCGAGTGCGCCGCGGCGCGGGTTGCGGAGGGGAGAGACGACGCGCTGTGCGACGCCCACATGGCAGAAGCCCTTGGCATGCAAGGCGGTTGGCTGTCGGGTCCGCCGGGCCGAAAGCTGCGCTGAACGCTCTGGCGCAGCGGGCGATTGCCGCAGCGTTCGCGCTTGCCTATGCTCTGGCACCGGTCACGGACCCAAACCCGCTGCCAAAGTCGGCCGCGACGGAGGGCGATCCCGATGCACCTGCTGTTCCTGATCACGGCCGCTGTGGGCTGCACACTGCTCGCCATTCAGATCCTGTTGCAGATTCTGGGCTTGGACCACGATTTTGCGGGCGACCTGCACGTCGACGCGCACGCCGGCGACGTCGGTCACGACTCCAGCCTCTTCTTCGGTTTGCTGTCGCTGAAGAGCCTGACTGCGTTTCTGGCCTTCTTTGGGCTGGCCGGACTGGCGGCCGACGAGTTGGGCGTCCAGGGTGGGGCGATGAAGCTGGTGATCGCGACGCTGGCCGGCGTGGCGGCGATGGGCATCGTGGTGCTGATGATGCGAGGCATGGTGGCCTTGCAGTCGTCGGGGACGCTGCGGATCGAGAAGGCCGTGGGGCAGACCGCGCGCGTCTACTTGCGCATCCCGGGCCAGAACGCCGGCACCGGCAAGATCACCGTCCAGGTCGACCAGCGCGAAGTCGAGTTGCAGGCGATGACCCCCGGTCCTACCATCCCGACCGGTGCCATGGTCGAAGTGGTTCGGCAAATCGACGTGCAGACATTCGAGGTCACGCGCGTTCGATAACCTATTGCGGCGCAAGTACTTTTCTGGAGCGTTCAGATGAGCATTCTTGTCCTGATCGTCGTCTTCGCGACCCTGCTGCTGTTCAGCTTCCTGTTGCTGCTGATGACGCGGTACCGCCGCTGCCCTTCGAACCAGATTCTGGTGGTGTACGGCAAGGTGGGCGGCGGCCAGTCGGCCCGGTGCCTGCACGGTGGCGGCGCGTTCATCTGGCCGTTGATTCAGAATTACGCATACTTGGCGCTAGACCCGCTGCAGATCGAGATCCCCCTGTCGGGTGCACTCTCTGCCGAGAACATCCGCGTCAACGTCCCGTCCGTGTTCACCGTCGCCATCGGCACGGAGAACGAGCTGATGAACGCCGCGGCCGTCCGTCTGCTGGGGCTGACCCGCCAGCAGATCATCGACCAGGCGCGCGACATCATCTTTGGCCAGCTGCGTCAGGTGATTGCGGGGCTGAAGATCGAGAACATCAACCGCGACCGAGACACGTTCCGCGAGTCGATCAAGGAGGGTCTGGAGCCCGAGCTGCGCAAGATCGGCTTGGTGCTGATCAACGTGAACATCACGGACATCACGGATGAATCCGGGTACATCGAGGCGATTGGCCGCAAGGCTGCGTCCGAGGCCATCCAGCAGGCCGTAATCGACGTCGCTGAGCAGCAGAAGCGCGGCGCGATCGGCGTGGCCAACGCTGAGCGAGAGCGCGCGGTTTCGGTGGCAGACGCTGAGCGCGACCGGCAGATCGGCGTGACCAAGGCCCAGCAGGAGCAGGCGATCGAGGTCGCCAATCTGGAGCGCGACCGCGTCATCGGTGAGCAGCGGGCGTCCTTGGAGCGGGAATCGTCGGTCAAGGAAGCCGAGCAGCAGAAGCGCGTGCGCGTGGCCGATGCCGACGCACAGGCGGTCGAGGGCGAGAACAAGGCCCAGGGCCGGATCGCCGCCGTCAACGCCGACCTGCAGGTGCGGCAGGCCGAGGCGATGCAGCGCGCAGAGACCCGCCGACGTGAGGCGGAAGCGGCCGTTCTGCAAGCGCAATACATCGCGCAGACCGCGGCCGCCACTGAGCTGGCCAAGAAGATCGAGGCTGAGAAGCGCGCTGAGGTCGAGGCTGTCGCGAAGGCCGAAAAGGCCAAGATCGTGGTCGACGCCGAAGCCGATGCAGAGCGCGTCAAGATCGCCGCTCTGGCGCAGGCCGCCGCCATCTTCGCCAAGCTGGATGCCGAGGCCCGCGGCAACTACGAGACGCTGCGCCGCAAGGGCGAGGGTCTGCGCGAGATCATCCAAGCGACTGGCGGTTCCAGTCAGGCCTTCCAGCTGCTGATGCTCGAGCACATGGACCACCTGGCCGACAAGGCATCGGAAGCCATCCAGAACATCAAGTTCGACAAGGTGGTGGTCTGGGACAGCGACAAGGGCGACGGCAAATCCGCGACCGCCAACTTCCTGAAGTCGATGGCGTCTACGCTGCCCCCGGTGCTGACGATGATGCGCGACATCGGCGGCGTCGAGATGCCCGAGTATCTGGGCAAGCTCTCGGATCCCAAGGAAGAAAAGAAGGACGCCGAAGAGAAGCCGACCGTCTAGGTCCTACAGCGGCTGCTCCGGGTCTGCCTCAGGCGTTTCAGGTACTTCGGACAGAAGCTGGGCCTCAGGCTTGTCGGCGTCGGGTGCTTCCGGAATGGCGTTGGTAATGCGCGCGCCCTGCAGGGCCCGGTTGCCGTTGATCGCCGCAATGTGCACGTCCATCGTGTGGCCGCTTGCGTCGACCTTCATCGAGACGAAGTCGTCCACGCTCCAGTCCAGGCGCGCGACGTAGGTGCGCTGCGGCGTGACGATGCGCATCCGGCTGGCGCTACGACTGCCGTCTTCCTGTGTACAGATGGCCACTTGGGTGCGGACGCCGTCCCAGTCCGCGCCCGTGCTTGACCGCCAGTACACCCGCTGGTCGCCTGCAATGCCGCGCACCACGGGGCCGATCCGGTCGTCCGTGGCTGCGCCGTGGACCTCCAGACCAAGCGGCTCGATGCGTTCGATTTCGCCGCAGTCCAGCGAGAGGTAGCCATCCCACTGCAGCGGGCTGGTTTGGCCGCGGTCGGCACCGTCTGAGGCTGGAAAGCCCCACCGCACCGTGACCGTGACGCGCCGAGCATCGGCCAAGGCAGCACCGACCGGCCGAATGGGAACCTCGACCTTGGCAGCAACGGGGGGCGGCTTCGGGGTTTCGCGCCCCAGGTCACCGGCGAACCAGATCGCAGCCCAGCCCACCAGCGCGGCCACCACGAGCCACGCCCCTGCCGGCTTGAGCATGCGGATCACTATCGCCATGCATCCTCCCCTGAATTGTTCGATGCCTCCACCCTTCACCCTAGGGATCCAAGGCCGGGCGCGCAAGTCGCCTTTGCTGTCTCGGAGGCTACCCTGATCACAAAACCTCAAGAGCTTCGCTTTGTTCCCATCAAGATCAACCCGTTTCTTGCCAACCCGGACCTCCACAGGCATGTTCCGGGGCTGCGGGAGGGCTGGCTTGTACATGATCCGGCACAGGCTCCAGAGGGCAGGCAGTGGCGGTCGATGGACCGCGGCGCTGCTGACTACCTTGGCGATCTTGGCCCCCGGCCCTGTGGTGGCCCTGAGCCTTCCGCCTGACCCCCCAGAGAGTGCTGAAGCTGCCGCAGACGAGCCCCCAGGGCTACAGGTCGACGAGGTTGTTGAGCCTTCGCTCTCGACCGGCGATACCTCTCGCGGTGAGCTGCGCGGCGGTGTCGAAGTGCCCACGGCGGCGCCAGGACTCCAGCGGCTGTCCGTGGTTGCGCGGCGTGGCACGGGTTGGGGAACTCGCGATCTGGTCTCGCTGATTGTGCGCGTGGCCGACGAGCTGGCGCGGCTGCCCGACCACCAGACCGTGCCGCTGCGCGTCGGCAACCTGTCTCGCCGTCAGGGTGGCGACTTGCGCTGGAGCCACTCGCACGCCTCAGGGCGCGACGCAGACTTCGCGTTCTACCTGCTCAATGCCGATGGCGAGCCGACGATGCCCGATGGCTATGTCGCTCTGGACGGATTGGGGCAGGGCAGGGTTCGCCACAAGCCGGTGAGCTTCGACATCTCCCGCAACTGGAACGCCGTGCGGGCGCTGTTGGTCGACTCGCAAGTCCAGGTGCAGCATCTGTTTATCGCCGTGCCGCTGCGGCAGCTTCTGCTCAGCCACGCGCGCGCTCAGGGCGAGCCGGAGTGGCTGGTGGAGCGTGCGTCTCTGGTGCTCAGCGAGCCGGCGTACTCTGGACGCCACGACGACCACCTGCACATCCGCCTGTACTGCAACCGCGACGACCGGTTGGCGGGCTGCATCGACGAGGGCCCTCGCTGGTCGTGGGTGACGACGTTCGAGCCCGAGCTCAAGCGGCACGTCAGCGATTTGATGGCGGAATTGGGAGAGCCCGATCTGCACCGCCGCGTCGAAGCCGTTCGTCGTCTGGCCGTCTTTCAGCGCGACCCGCGGGTGGTCGATGCGCTGGTCTGGGCCGCATCGAGTGGCGTGCCGGAGCTGCGCTGGACCGCTTTGGACGGGCTCGCCCGCTTTCGCCGTGCTGAGGCGTTTGCGCCCCTGATGGCGGCGGCGAGGCGTGAGCCTGATGGTGCAGTCACCCAAGAGTTGTTGGCGGCGGCGATTCGTCTGGCGCGGCCGGCGAACGCAGGTGACCTCTACGCGCTGCTGCAGGAAGACGCCGGCGGGCTTTCAGGGCGACTGGACGTCCAGCAGCGGTCGGTCCTGCGGCAAGTGGTCGTACGCGCCGTGCGGCCGTGGCTGATCGAGTCGGCGGTGGCTCCGGTTCTGCTGGTGTTGAGCGACCCCGACGTGACGACGCGGCGGGCCGCGCTGCGGACCCTCGAGCACCTGGCGAACCGACGGTTTGCCAGCACATCCGACGTGTTGACGTGGCGTTGGCAGGCCGAGGGGCAGGACCGTGAAGACTGGCTCGCCGAGGGCTTTGTCGCGCGCGGCTTGCCGCAGGGCCTGTCGTCGCCCGAGCTGATCGCCCTGGTCGGCAACCGCGACCCGACGCTCGCTGCCAACGCGGAGGCCTTGCTTCGCACGCGTTTGGGGGGGCCGGGAGAGATGGACCTCACGCCCGTGCGCCGCGTGCGCGCGTGGAAGCGCTGGTGGGACCTGAATCAGCACCGCTTTGGCATCGCGGACATCGACCACGCCGCGATCACCGCGCAGCTCGATGCCGCAGGCGCGTCCCTACGGACCCCAGCAGCGCAGGAGTAGCGTCGGCGACCTGATCCGGCACCGGTTCTCCGCGGAGTTGACGTATAATCACTAGATGAACATCAACCGGCGATACGGGTGTTGACCAGATACGTGATCAAGTAATCGAACACGAAGATCCCGATCGCGCTGGTGACCACGCTGCCGTTGACCGCACGTCCCACACCGGTCGCGCCCCCTTCCACCGACAAGCCGTAGTAGCAGGACACGACGCTGATCGAGCCGCCGAAGCACGCGGCTTTGGCCAGTCCGGTGTAGTACTCGCCCAACAGCTGACTCTCGAAGACGCCGCGAAAGAAGACACGGTAGTCGACGTCGAGCAGCAGCTCGCTGGTCAGCGCGCCTCCGATCAGCGCGAAAAGGTCGCCCAGCGCCGTCAGCAGCACCAGCATCACCACCATCGCCAGAAAGCGAGGCACGACCAAGTGGTGCATCGGATCGATGGCGAGCGCCCGCAAAGCGTCGATTTGCTCGGTGACCTTCATGGTGCCGAGCTCAGCCGTGTTGTTGGCGCCCACTCGACCCGAGAACATCAGGCCAATCAGCACGGGGCCGATCTCCGCCAGCACCGCATAGCCTGCACCCCAGCCCAGCAGCCCCGTCGCGCCCGTCTGCCGCACATACGCCCCCGTCTGGATCACCATGATGGCGCCGGTGAACAGTGCGGTCAGGATGACGATGGGATAGCTCTTGACGCCGACCTTGTAGAAATTCAGCCAGGTTTCGGGCCCGTCGAACCGCGGCGGCACCATCGCCCGCAGGATGCGCCAGAGCGTCAGCAGAACGCCGCCCAGAATCTCGGACGCCTGCAGGAAGTTGCTGCCCAACAGGGCGAGGCCGCGACGGATCATGCCGGGCCTCCGTCGTGAGTGAACGAGAGATCGACGCCGACATCGCGCTGGAAGAACTCGTGGACAATCGGGTCGCTGCTGAGCAGGGCGTCGTCCGCGGTTCCCGAGAAGCGAACCTGGCAGTCGTACAGCAGCACGTAGCGGTCGCACACCGCACGCATCCGATCGACGTCGTGGCTGACGATGATCGACGACGACCCCTGCGCGATCTGCAAGTCTCGAATCAGGTTGAAGATCTTCGACGAGGTCACGGGGTCCAGACCGGCCGTGGGGTCGTCGTAGAACACAAGCTCGGCGTTCGCGATGGTCGCCCGCGCCAGTCCGACGCGTTTGCGCATGCCGCCCGACAGCTCGTTCGGCATCAGCCCGGCGACCAGGGGCAGACCGACCTCGTTGAGGCGCTGCTGCACCCTGTTGGCGATCTCGGGCGCCGTCACCGCCCCGTCCTGCGCCAGCGGAAAGGCGATGTTCTCGCCCACGGTCATGAAGTCGAACAGCGCGTAATTCTGGAAGGAAAGTCCGATTCGGGTGCGCAGCTTCTGCCGGTCCTTCTCGGCCAACTGCCGCAAGTTCTGGCCCAGGACCTCGATCTCGCCACGGTCTGGCGCCAGCAGTCCGCAGCACAGCTTGACGAAGACGGACTTGCCGCAGCCGCCGGGTCCGATCAGCCCGACAATCTCTCCAGCGCGCAGCTCGAAGTCGATACCGTCCAGCACGCAGACGCCTTCGAAGCGCTTGCCCAGACCCTTGACGCGCAGCACGACCTCCTGGCTCATCGCGTCGCCTCGCTGTGTTGCAGGCGGGCGATGGCTTGGCGGGCGACGGCAGTCTCGCCGGGCTCGATGGGTGTCAGCGTCGCGATGTCGGCAAAGCAGCGGTCCCGCGCGGCGGGGTCGGGCTCCTCAGAGCAGATGCGGCGGTCGTTGGCGACTTCCTCGCGGCGACGCGCTTCAACGACGCTGACGACCTCTCGATAGGTGCCCAGCGCGTCGTCAGGGTGGCCTCGCTCCTCCTGAATCTCTGCCAGCGTGACCAGCAGAGCCGGCAGCTCCGTGGCGTGCATCATCATCTTCGGCAGCTCGCGCATGTGCCGTTCGGCCCGTTCCAGATCCTTGAGTTCATAGCGATAGAGATCAACCAGCCGCCGCGTGGCGTCCAGATGCGCCGTCGTCGTGTAGGTGCCGAAGACCAAACTGGTTTCCCAGGTTGCTACCACCTGTTCCAACGTCCGGGCCTCGTCGCGGGGCCTCGCCAGCGCCCGCTGCAGCCGCGCCTGCAACATCCGGGCGTCCAGGGCTGTCGGGTCCTGTCCGTGGCGGTCCTGCAGGCGTTGCAGCAACACCAGGGCTGTCTCGCGGGCCCTTGGCGGGTCGGTCTCGGCCATCAGCTCGGCGGCGCGCAGCAGCAGGTTGTCGGCCAGATCGGAGTCAGGGGCGGCCACCTCCAACTCCCTGAAATGCTGAATCATGGCGTCGCGTTGAACTGGCCCGCGTCGGGCGTAGCGAACCAGAACGTCCACCGCTCTGGCCGAGGCGGCTTCCTCCGGGGCGCGTGTGACCAGCGCGTCCAGCATCCGCAGGGCGTCGGGCGCACGGTCGAGCTCGTCCAGCCGCAGCTCAGCCGCGTGCAGCAGAGCTCGCGCTCGCGTGGCTCGCGTGTCAGCGTCAATGGCCAGTGCGTCGTAGCAGACGGCGGCTTGCAGAAACTGCCTGTCCCGCGACGGGGTCTCGCAGGCCAACAGCGCCGCGTCGTCGGCGTCGCGTGGGTCGGTGGCGGTGTGACGCAATTCCGCATAGCGGGCGGCGGCTTCGGTGTGCCCGCCGTCCAAGTACAGGTGCTCGGTGGCGTAAAACTCAGCTTCCCAGCGCACCAGCTGCGGGCTTTGGGCGCAGGCGGCAAGCAGCAAGGGCAGGGCGTGAAGGAGGGGACGGCAGCGCATCGCGCGCGCAGGCTAATACCCAAGCGTCAGGTTGTCGATCTGCCACGTCGGCGTGCCGATCATCGCGGTCGAGGTCAGCTGGAACCCGAGCTGGATCGCCCCCTTGCCGCCGAGCGGCACCTTGATCGCGACGTTCTGCGTGCCGGTGGTGACGTTGAGCAACTGGACCTCGCTCCAAGTCGAACCGCCGTCGCTGGACAGCCGCACCGAGAGCGTCGAGTTGCTGGGCAGCGGGAAGGGCGCTCCATTGTTCGCATAGGTCAACGCAAACTTCAGCGTGGCGGCCTGATCGGCGCCGGTCTCGATGATCGGGCTGGTCAGGAAGGCGCTGACCGACACGAAATTCGGGAGCTGGGCCGATGCACTCAACTGGGCGAGCTTGTTGCTCTTGTTGTTTTGGATCAGCTGCCAGTTGGCTGGGCTGAAGCCGGGCAGTGCTTGCGCCGACCAGCCGCCCTCCGCAAAGGTCTTCAGGTACTGGTCGAAGAGCTCGGTCCACGGCAGCTTGCTCGCGTCGCAGGCGTCTCCCGTGCCGTTGCCGTTCGAGTCCTTCTGGTCCGGGTTGACGACCAACGGGCAGTTGTCCGACTTGTCGGCGATCCCGTCGTTGTCGTCGTCCAGGTCGCACGCGTCGCCCTGCTTGTCGCCGTCCGTGTCCAGTTGGTCCGGGTTGACCGTGTTGACGCAGTTGTCCACGTTGTCGCACTTGGTATCGCCGTCCTGATCCGGGCAGCACTCGGGCGAGGTCGACGGCTGGTGGAAGCAAGTGCCCGATGCGCAATAGTCGACGGTGCACTTGTCGTTGTCGGCGCACTGGAAGTCTGACTTGCACGGAGCAGGGACGCACACGCCGTTCGCGCTGCATACGCTGGCGGCGTCGCACTGGCACTGGCCGCCGCAACCGTCGGAACCGCAAGTGTTGGGCGCGCACTGGGGAACGCAGGTTCCGCCGCAGCCGCCGCACAGTTTGGTCTGGCACAAGTCGACGCAAGGGGCATCCCAGCCGGCCTGGCAGCAGAACGGATCCTGTTCACAGACGCAGGCTTCACAGCCGCAGCCGCCGCAGCCGGGGTTGGGCGTGATGGTGCAGCCGTCGTTGGGCGGGCACTCGCCGCAGTCCATGTTGCAGTTGGTGCAGGTCTCGCCTTGGGAGTCCGCGCAGATGCCGTCGCCGCAAACGGGGCCGCAGGTGCCGCAGTCCTTCGAGCAGTTCTTGCAGGTCTCGCTGAGGTTGGGGTCATAGCTGGACGCTTCGCACTGGCCGTCGCCGCACACGGGGAAGCACGGACCGCAATCGGTCGCGCAGTCCTTGCAGTTTTCACCGGCCTCGCACTTGCCGTTGCCGCAGGTCGGCGGGCAAAACATGACCCCAGCGCAGTCGATCTTGCAGTTGGCGCAGTCCTCGCCGTGGGGTGAGTCGCAGGTGCCGTCACCGCACACCGGCGGGCAGACGCCGCAGTCCTTGTTGCAGGTCTTGCAGTCTTCCTTGGCCTCGCAATTGCCGTTGCCGCACACGGGCGGACAAACGCCGCAGTCGTTGGCGCAGGTGGCGCAACTCTCTCCCAAGGCAGCGTCGCAGGCGCCGTCACCGCACACCGGCTGGCACGCACCGCAGTCCTGGGCGCAGCTGGAACAGCTCTCACCCGCGTCGCACTGGCCGTCGCCGCACGCGGTTGGGCAGTTGCCGCCGCACTGGTTCTTGCACTCGCCGACACAGATGTCGTCCCACGCCGTCGAGCAGCAGTAGTTGTCCGCCGAGCAGACGCACTGCTCGCAGGAACACCCGTCACAGCCCTGCTTGCCCGTCGCCTGGCACCCGGTCGCACACGCACCGCAGTCATTTTGGCAGGTCTTGCAGGTCTCACCCTTGGGCGTCTCGCAGATGCCGTCGCCGCACACGGGCTTGCAGATTCCGCAATCCTGGGAGCAGGTCAAACAGGTTTCTTTGCCCGCGGAGCAGACGCCGTCGCCGCACGCCGGCGGGCACTTGCCGCAGTCCTTCGCGCAGGTCGAGCAGCTCTCCTTGCCCGCAGTGCAAACGCCGTCGCCACAGGTGGTCGGGCAGCTTCCGCAGTCCTTCGGACACGTCGAGCAGCTCTCCTTGCCCGCGGTGCAAACGCCGTCGCCGCAGGTGGTCGGGCAAATGCCGCAGTCAGGCTGGCAGGTTGAGCACGTCTCGCCCTTGGCCGGCTCGCACACCTTGTCGCCGCACTTGGGCGGGCAGCTGCCGCAGTCGATCGAGCAGCTCGAGCAGTTCTCCAGCCCAGCCACGCAGATGCCGTCGCCGCAGGTGGGCTGACAGGGACCGCAGTCCATCGGACAGGTCGAACAACTCTCCGCGTTCGCCGTGCACACGCCGTCGCCGCACACGGTGGGACAGATCCCGCAGTCCATGGGGCAGGTTGCGCAGCTTTCCTTGCCGGCCGTGCAGACGCCGTCGCCGCACTTGACGGGTTGCTGGCACCACTGCTGGTAGTCGGGGCAGCAGTCGCCGTATTGGGTGCAGACGTCGTCGCAGTAGCAGTTCTGGTCCGACCCTCCGCACTTGCCTTTGCAGGATCCGGCAGGGCAGGAACCGCAGTCATTGGGACAGGTTCCGCAGGACTCGCCGTCGCTGCATTGGCCGTCGCCGCAAATGGGCGGGCAGACGCCGCAGTCCAGCGCGCACGAGCTGCAGGTCTCGCCGAAGCCGATTTCGCACTGCTTGTTGCCGCAGAAGTTGGGGCACTGGCCGCAGTCGACCGAGCAGGTCAGGCACGTTTCGCCAGCGAACACGTCGCACGTGCCGTTACCGCAATTCGGCGGGCACTTTCCGCAGTCGGCGGGACAGGTTGTGCACTGCTCACCAAGTGCGGCCTCGCACACGCCGTTGCCACACGCGGGGGGACATGGGCCGCAGTCGGTCCCGCAGGTCTGGCAGTTCTCGGCTTTCGACAGCTCGCAGATGCCGTTGCCGCAGTCGGACGGGCAGGTGCCGCAGTCCTTCTTGCAATTCGAGCAGTTCTCTCCTGCGGAGGCCAGACAGACCCCGTCGCCGCAGTACGGCTTGGGACACGTGCCGCAGTCGTTGACGCAGGTGTTGCACGTCTCGCCCAGCGCGGGCTCGCAGGTTCCGTTGCCGCACGACGGGCACTTGCCGCAATCCATCGGACATACAGTGCAATTCTCCGCCGAGCTGGGTTCGCACACGCCGTCGCCGCACTTCTGGCAGGCGCCGCAATCCTTGGCACAGCTCAGGCACGTTTCCTTCTTGCCGGGCTCGCACTTCATGTCGCCGCAAATGGCGGAGCATTCGCCGCAGTCGCCGGGGCAATACGTACAGTTCTCACCGGCTTGGGGCTGACAGGTGCCGTCGCCGCACGCCTGGCACGCGCCGCAGTCTTCCTTGCAGGTCGTGCAGTCTTCACCTGTCGAGGCAGAACACACGCCGTCGCCGCAGGTCTTGCACGCACCGCAGTCGGCAGCGCAGGTGCCACAGGTCTCGCCCGCAGCGGGGTCGCAG
The DNA here is from genome assembly GCA_049317445.1 of Myxococcota bacterium. Lineage (GTDB taxonomy): Bacteria > Myxococcota_A > UBA9042 > UBA9042 > UBA9042 > CAJBNH01. Next base: position 13,194 of record JBMOIG010000023.1, read on the forward strand.
ACGCCATCGCCACAGACCGACGGGCACGCGCCGCAGTCGTCGGCGCAGGTGCCGCAGCTCTCGCCCGCTTGGGGCGCGCACTTGCCGTCGCCGCAGGCGGACTGACACGGCGCGCCGCACTTGCCGCACAGTTCTGCGCATACCGCATCCCACGCCGACGAACAGCACGACGGGTCGACGTTGCACACGCAGTCCTGACAGCTGCAGCCCTGGCAACCGGCTTGGCCGGTGGGCTGGCAACCCTTGGTGTCGCCGCACGCCCCGCAGTCTTGCGGGCAGTCCGTACACGACTCGGTGGTCTCGCACTTGCCGTTGCCGCACGGCGCGGGGCAGGCGCCGCAGTCCGTCGCGCACGAGCCGCAGTCCTCGTTGGCCATGCACACACCGTCGCCGCAGTACGGCGGAGGGATGTCGGGGTCGACGATGTCGGTGGTGTCGAGATGCACGTCTTGGGCGTCCGACGCGGTGTCGCCGGGGTTACCGTACTCGGGACCCTGCAAGGTGGCGTCGTCGCCGCAAGCCGAGGCAAGGGCGGCAACGGCAAGCAAGGCGAGTCCGAGTCGAAGGCGCAAGGTAGACATGGCATCCTCCCGTTCGCCTCTGCGGGGGCGGGCGTCGGGTTGAGGGGCGGCGCGGTCAGGCGGCCGCCATCGAATCAAGCGACGGTTCGAAGGCTTGCGTGTACGCAAAAAACAGCCTCGCACCGGGCGACCAATAGGTTACCAGATGCAGACCGGGCTGCGCCACACGCGATTGCGGGGGAGAGGCAGAGAGACTACAGACCGACGTCGGCGGCGTAGTTGACCTCGATCTCATCGGTCGGCTCAGGTACGGCCGAGAAGAAGATCGCCTCTGCATACTGCTTGCAGAGCTTTTCGTTGCACACCAGTCCGGCCGCGCAGTCACGCGTCGACTTGCAGGCCTGCGACTCGCCGGGCAGGGTTCCGCTGTCGCTGGTGCGGCAGTCGGGGGCGGCCTTGAGGTAGAAGCTGTCGGGTTTGGTCGACTCCGCGTGCTGGACGTACTCCATCTGCTTGGTCTTTCCGCCGCGCTTGCGCACGACCTTGACCAGCGGCTTGCCGTCTTCCCAGTTGGGCGGGTGCGGCAGGCAGACCTTGATCACGCGGCCGAGGATCAGGTTGGCGACCTCTGTCAGCGCGGGGCCAAAGTCTTCTCCCTCGCAGATGTTGTAGAAGATGCCGTTCTCGCCGAAGGCCTTGGTCAGCGCGATGTACCGCGAGCCGTAGCCCGACTCGCCGCGCGCGCCTTGGCACACATACGGCACCTGCTTGGGGGCGGTGTTCTTCAGCACCGACCGGTAGTACTGCGATACGTCGATGCGCCGCTGGAAAGCGGTCGCCAAGGCGCTGGCCCCAGAGGCGTACAACGTGTCCCCGGTGATGGCCGCCACCATGACGCGGCTGGGGTCCGACTTCAGGGATCGGAATCGATTGACGAAATCATTGACCGTCGCGAAGCGGGTGTCGAACTTGATGCTCTCGAGGATGCCCTTGTCGGCGGACGCAACGCACTTGGTGTAGTCGTCGGAGCCGACCTTGAACTTCACGCAGTCGGACAGGCACACCAGACTTGGGTTCGACACCTTGCGGATCTCGCAGCTGCCCTCGTTCAGGCCCTTGTTGCCGGCCACCGCATCGCCCAGCGACTGGCAGCGGTCCTGGACCTCAGAGGGCAGGATGCCCGCCTTGCCGGTCTTGGGATCGCCCACGATGACCTTCTTCTCCTCGGCGTTCAGGTTCGACAGCGAGATGTCCAGATTGACCGAGCAGTCGTCGTCGTCGCTGACGAACACGATGACCAAGTAAGCGTCGTCGCGCACCAATTGCTTGTACTGGCACTTGGTCGGGTCGATCTTGCCCGTCTTGTCCTTGGTGCAGTTGATGCCGTTCGGGTCGAGCGCGTACCAGGCGGAGCGGAAGCCGCCCTCGAACTTCGACTCAGTGCTGGTGCCGGCGCCCACCGTGGCGATGCACTTGAACAGGTCCAGCGTGGGCTTGTTGGTCGGGTTGCCCTTGGCGTCCAGCGGGTGGGACTTCAGCACCGGCGGCAGCTTGTCCGACGTCGGGCAGGTCTTGGTGTCGGGCGGGAACATGCAGCCGGCGTTCTCAGGTGTGGTGCCGCCGGGGATGTAGCAGACCGACCGGCGCTCGCTGAGGGGCACGTTGGATTCGTACAGCTCCTGGCATTCCTTGTCGCTGGTGCAGCGCTTCTCGCAGTAGGAGTTGATCGAGCAGTTCAGGTTGGTCAACAGCTGGTCCGTGCCCGGCTTGTCGCACTTCCACTTCGTGTTGCCGCCCACGGGATTCTCGTAGGTGCCGGTGCCGCCAACCGGGCACATGGACGACGGACCGACCGACGTGAACTGGTACTCGACCACGGCTTTGGTGCACTGCAGGTCGGTCAAGCAGGGCAGGCGGACCCGCTCCATGCAGTTGGGCGGAAATGCGGTTGCGGCGGAGTGCATGAACTGGCCGACCTGCTTGACCTGATTGGTCTCGACGGTCGTGCCACCCAAGTCGGAGATCTGCTGCACCGTAACGACAGCCATCTGTGCGTCGATCGTGCCCAGCGCCTGCAGGTTCTTGATGAACTTGTCGAAACCCTTGGCGAGCTCGCGCTGCTCCTGACACATCGACGACGAGTGGTCGATCACCCAAAGGAAGTCGAGCTTCACCGCCTCCTTGTGTGACAGCTTGCTGGTGACCCGCACCTCGAAATTGTCGAGCAGGCTGTGAACGGGATAGGTGTTGCAGGTCGCGAGCAGGGGAAGCAGCACCAGGCTGACCACAAGCAGGCGGGCGGGCTGGATCATGGACGGGGCTCCGGCGCGAAACGGGGGCAAAACGCCCAGCCGGACGATAGCATCGCGCCTCGTTTCGCGCCAGACGGGATGACGAACCGTTGCAGGTTCGCCTACGTGGCCGCGGTTACCTTCTCGCCAGTAACTCGCGGACCTCGGGACCGAAGGCTTGGGCCAGCGCCGCGTTCACCTGCTCGTGCCGCGCACCGCCGTGGCCCACCAGCCGTCCCTCAGCCAGCACCCAGACCTCGTCAGCATGGGCCAGCGCCAGCCGAAGGTCGTGGATCGCCAGCACCACCAGCGCTCCGTCGCGGTGCGCGAGATCGCCCAACTGACGCAGCAGGCGGTCGGCCTGTGGCAGGTCCAGCGAGGCGGTCGGCTCGTCCAGCAGCAGCACCGGAGCCTCCTGCGCCAGCACCATGGATAGGAAGGCGCGCTGCCGTTGCCCGCCGGACAATGTCTCGACGGGGGCGTGGCGCAGTTCCGTCAGCTCCATGCGTTGCAGCGCGCCGTCGACGGCCTTGCGGTCGCGCGCAGCCAGACGTCCCCACAGCCGCAGTGCCAGATTGCCTTGCAGGTGGGCTGTGCGGCCCAGAGCGACCAGATCTTTCGTACGAATGCCGGGTTCCGTGGTGGCCTGCTGAGGCAGGAACGCGATGCGCCGCGCGTCGGGGCGGCCAAGGCGAACGCGGTCGTCGTCGCAGATCGCGCCCGAGGACGGCGGCATCAGGCCTGCCAGTGCGCGCAGCAGCGTCGTTTTTCCCGCGCCGTTGGGGCCGACGACGGCGACCAGTCGACCGAGGGGCCAGGACAGATCCATAGAAGAGACAGCGGGTTGCGGGGTGTCCGGGTGTTGCAGCGTCAGTGCGCGGCAAGACAGCGCCGGTCTCAGCGAGGGGGCGGCGGCGAGGTCCATGGCAGGTTCGGCGGCAGAGGCGGCAACGACGGGCGCGCAAGGGGCGTTCACGGCTCGCTTGTGCCGCCGCTTCGGGCCCAAGCCAAGCAGCGCAACCAGCACCGGAGCACCCGCAAGGGCCGTCAGGATGCCCACCGGCAGCTCGGCGGGCGAAACGACCACGCGCGCCAGGGCGTCCATCCACGCCAGAAACGCACCGCCCGCCAGCACCGCGGCAGGCACAAGGGCGCGGTGGTCGCGACCCAGAACTGCCCGCAGCCCATGGGGAACCAGCAGCCCCACGAAACCGATGATGCCCGCCAGCGACACGGCGACCGCGGCCAGCGCGCTGGACCACCACACGGCGCTGCGGCCCAACCGTCGCTCGTCCACACCCACGCCCTGCGCCGCATCGGCACCCAAGGCCAGCGCGTTGAGCCGCGGCGCCTGTGCCACGGCGAATCCGGTCGCGAGGACCAACACGACCGCGCCCGGCACCAGCGCCCACAGCGACGGCACCGAGACGCCGCCCATCAACCAGGAGGTGGCCGCACGCAACCGCACGTCGCTCAAGCGGTACAGCGCAAACGAGGTCGCCGCGCCGCCGAATGCGGTCAGCACAAGGCCCGCCAACAGCACCCGCTCTGGCCGCAGCGGACCGCCCGCGCGGGCGATGGCGAACGTCAGCGACACGGCCAGCAGCGCGCCGACCAGCGCGGCGGCCGGCTGCAGAAATGGCAGGATCTGCTGCGGATCCGCGCCGACCCATGCGCCCACCGTCAGGCCCAGCGGCGCCGCCAGCACGGCTGCCAGCGTCGCGCCCGAGCTCGTGCCGACCAGATAGGGATCCGCAATCGGGTTGCGCGTGGCGGCCTGCAGCAGCACGCCGGACAGCGAAAGGGTCGAGCCCACCAGAAACGACCCCAGCACCCTCGGCCAGCGCACATCCCACAGGATCGCCCGCGCCAAGGTCGCCGTCGGACTGTCCGGGCCAAGGGCGTCGGCTGCCAGCTGCAGCGGTCCCTGCGCCGAGGGCCCGACCGCAAGCGCGCCCAAGATCGAGAACAGAGCGAGCGCAAGTCCGCCCGTCCACGCGAGCATCAGCGCGGTGCGGGTCGTCAGGCGTGGCGCGTGCAGGGTCACTTCGCCTCCAACGATGGAAATGCTTCGGGGTGCAGGGCTCGCGCGATCTGCTCGACCCCCAGCACCAGACGGGGACCTGGGCGGCTGACCCAATCGGACCGCAGCGGATGCACGCGACCCTGGCGCACCGCACGCAGCGCCTGCCATCCCGGTCGGGCGCGAACCGATGCGAGCGACTGCGGCGCCTCGATGGCGTCGGCGTCGGCCAGGAGAATCGCGTCGGGGTCGCCCACGAGCACCGCCTCGGTCGAGACCTGGAACCAAGGCATCGCTGCGTCGGCGAACAGGTTCTGTCCACCCGCGGCCTCCAGCACCGCGTGGCCGAACGCCTCGCGCGACACCGTGAAGGGCCGCGCCCCGTCCCCTGCGTCCATTTCATAGAACACTCGCGGCTTGGGCAGTCCCGCAACTCGCCGCCGGATGTCCTCGAGCTGACGGGCAAACGCCCGCTGGAGCACGTGCCCTGCCTCGGGTTGACCGCAAGCCCGCGCCACGTCACCCAGCGTCTCTTGCACTTGATGAAGATCCTTGGGGGAGTAGCCCAAGTACGGCACCCTGGCGGCGTCCAGCGCGGTCCGCAGTGCGGCGGGCGGAAAGTGGGTCAGGACGAGGTCGGGGTGGGTGGCCAGAATCGCCTCGGCGTTGGGCACGAAGCCTTGCGCGGCGGGGATGGTGCGGGCCTGTGACGGGTAGTCGCTCCAGCCGTCGCGCAAGACGACAGCGTCGCCGCAGCCGACCGCAAACAGGATCTCGGTCAGGGCCGGCGACAGCGAGACGATGCGGCGCGCGGGAGAGGCGAGCTGAATCGTGCGGCCCTGGTGGTCCGTCAGCGTCACCGTGGCAGAAGGCGCAGGTGTCGCAGGGACTTGCGCGTGGGTGGTAGCAGCGGGCGGAAGCGACGGCGTGGCCGCTGGGCGTGAGCACGCCACCAGGCAGACCACCGCCGCGAGCACGAGCCTTCCGGACGCGCGTGACCTCGACGTCACCATCCAAACGCTCCCATGTCGACGGCCGCCAGACCGCCGGGGTTCGACGTCACGGCGGGCAGCTCGAACGGATGCTCGGCGTCCTTCACGTCGAACACGCGCAGATCGCCGGCGGCGTGCGACGCCTCGCCCGCCCACACGATGCGGCGGGCGCCGTCGGCGAACAGGCCGCTGAACCCGAACGGCTTGCCGGCCTTGGCCAGCGGATATCCGCCCCACGACGCCATGTCGAGCAGCCACAGGGTATCGGGGGTTTCCTTTGCGAAATCGCCCGTCGTCGTGGTCACCAGATACCGTTCGTCCAAAGCCGCCAGATCCTTGCCGAACGGCGCCATTGCCAGGACGGTGGCCGAAGCCTCGACTTCGGCGACCGGAGGACTGGCCGCGGTGTCGATGACCAGAATGTTCGAGTACGCGTACTGCTTGCCGTCGGGCTCGCCGAAGAAGCCCGTACACAGCACCGCGATCTTCGTGGACGTGCCCAACCGCCTGGCCTGCACGCAGTTCTTGGACTCGGGGGCCTCGACCACGTGGACGACCTTGCCCGTCTGCGGATCGATGGCGACCACCCGGCCCTTGCCCGCCGTCTGGAAGTCGGTGCTCATCGAGGCCAGCGGCACCCACACGAGCTTGCCGTCAAAGGCAAGCCGTCCGGGCGCAGCAACCGTTCCCGGTAGCGAGGCGTAGGGACCCAGGGCCACCCGCGCGGCGAGCTTGGCCGGGTTCAGGTCGATCAGGACCAGATCGTCGCCCTCATCCAGATCGTCCGGCGCTGGCGTGGGCGAGGCGTTGGCGGACATCCGCGACACCACGGCGCGCGAGGGAGAAACCTGCAGGAAATCTTGGGGGTTGGCATAGAAGCCGGTGGCCACCGACAGCTGCTCGCCGACCTTGCGCGTCACAGGGTCCACGAAGCTGAGCACACCTGTGCCGCGGTCGATCAGCACCAGACGGCCGTCCGACGTCGGGGTCTGTGTCACCACGACGTCGCCGCTCAGCGCTGCACCACCCGGGGTAACCGCTGATCCCGAGTCGAGAAAGCCCGAGGCCGACACCACGCGTTTCTCGAGATCCAGTGCGGAGATCGACACCGTCAGGTAGTCCGAACCCACCACCGCAAGCTGGGTCGGCGCCAGCGCGGACGCCGTGGTGTCGGCGGTCTCTGTGGCGTCTGCGGACACATCCTCGGCACCCGCCGCATCGTCGGCCGTCGCTGTGGCGTCTTCGGCGACGTCGGCGGCATCGTCGTCGGTGTCTGCGGCGTCTGCGACCGTCGTGTCAGCGGCGACTTTGGTGGTGTCGTCCGCGCACGCCGGTAGTGCGGCAAGCGCCAAGAGGAACATCGGGATCCAGTGTTTCGTGTGCATCAGTTCGAGGCTCCGAGTGGACAGGGGGCTTGGGAGGTCTCACTGCGAGTCGGGTCCGCCGTGCCAACCCAACGAGACGAAGAAGGTGCGACCCGGCAGCGGATAGCCGAGCAGGTCGAAGCGAGGGGGGTCGAGCGCGTTGTCCGCGCGAATGTCCAGGAAGCATCCATACTTGGGAAGCTCGGCGCGAACTCCGCCGGCAAGGGTCGTGCGGGACGGCACCACCACCAGTCCTGCGGCATCGGCAAAGTGTCCGGCCTGCCACTGCACGCCCGACCACAGCGACCCCTGCACGGCACCTACCTGACGCGCCCAAGACGCCCGCACGCCCCAACGCGTCCTGGGGCGCAGGGGCAGCGGCTTGCCGTGATAAGCGGGCGTCGCCGAACCGTTTTCTGTCCAAAGCGTCGTGTGCTGCGCCGAAAGCTTCAGGCCGTGGGGAGCCCGCAGTCGCAACACCCCCTCACCGCCCCGCAGCGATGCTTGGTCGACGTTTTGGTAGGCCGCCTGGTGCGGACCCAGCACCTGCAGTTGGATCAGGTCGTCGACGGCTGTTGCAAACGCCCCGACGCTGGCCGCCGCCCCCCACTCGCCGCGGTCGGCTTCGGCCTGCACCGCAGCATCGGCCCCGAACGAAGCCTCAGGGCGCAGCAGCACGTTGCCACGGATGACGCCGTCGTTGCCGAACAGCTCGATCAGCGTAGGCGCCCGCGTGCCGCGAGTACCAGCGGCCGTCACGTGCAGCCACGGCAGCGCCCGCCAGCCCACGCCCAGCCGACCGGTCCACAACTGGCCGTCGTCTATCGGGATCTCGCGCCACGTGAACGGAAAGCCGACGTTCGTCATGCGCTGGTTGCGTTGCAGGTCCAGCCCCACCGAGGGAACGACTTCCAGTGCGCCATCGGCCAGCACCACCGGCGCCGCGAGCCCAAGCCCCAGCGTGGTGCGGCTCGACGTCGGTTGCCTCGTGTTCGACCGCAGGTCCGTCGTCTCGACCGTGCCATGCTGCAACCCGACGCGTCCTTGCACGCCCACCGGCCCCCACCGCGCCGACTCGTACGTCGTGAGCGCTCCGAGGCCTGCGACTTGCTGCTGCGTGTGCCAGGGCGGACCCAGCTCACCCAGCCGGTCATCGACCTCAGTGTCCAGCAAGCTCGCCTGTACCGTTGCCCGCAGTCGGTCACCCTTGGCGGCAACCCCCAACCCCGTCGCAGCGACGTACCCCAGCTGTCGGCCGCCCCCCAGACGCGATTGCTCTGCCGGGTAGAGCGCGACACCCGGAACGCCTTGATCCAGCAGCGATCCCAGCCATCGACCCTCGAACTGCCAGCGAGGTGTTGGGTGCCAATCTGCCGCCAGCGTGCCCGCCAGCCTTGCCACGTCGTTGTTGCGCCGCACCTGCCAGCGGTCGTCGCTTGCGTCCCACGCTGTGCCGCGCTGGTCCAGATAGCCGAAATCGCCGTCTGCCCGCAGCCAGCGCACGCCGCCCGAGACGCCGACCGACTCGTTCGCCCACGTCCCCCAGGCCTCGGCTGACCGGGCTCCGTAACTGCCTGCACCCAAAGACACTTCCGCCGTCGTTTCCCGCTCGTGTCGCATCTGTAGCCGCAGCGCCCCGCCGATAGCCTGACCGCCCAGCAGCGCCGGGGTCGTGCCGCGGTACAGCTCCAGCCGCTCGACCATGCCCAAGGGTAGATCTGCGAGATCCAAGGGCGTTCCGTCGATCGCCAGCACCGGGATCCCGTCCAGGAACGTGTCGACCTCGTCCGGGGTGCTGCCCCGCACGCTCAGGACCGCCGTCGCGCCGAAGCCGCTGGTCTGGCGCACCGAGGTTCCCGCCTGTTCGTCCAGCGCCTGCGTCAGCGAAACGTGCTCCCGTGCCAGCGCGGCGCCACTTGCCGACGTGACCGGAGCGGTACTATCCAGTTCGCCGCGGGGCAGCAGCGTTCGTTTTCCCTTGACGCGCAGGGACATCCGCTCTTGCGCGGTGGTGGGCGTCGGGTCGGCAGCCAGATCGAGGCCTTGACCGGCGACCGGCAGGCTCACGCCCGCGACCACCAGCAACAGCAGCGACGTTGGCAGGGCATGGCGCGCGCGGGCGCCGCCGAACCGACGAATCACGCGACGCTCCCTACGCCTCGGACGAACTCCGGCGCAGGCGACTCACAATGCAATGGGCACAGTGCATGGCCCTCTCGCCGTCCCAGTCCCGGGGACACGAAAGTTGCGCTCTCGGCCGGTCTCCTGGCTTCCAGCGTGCATCGCTTCCCGCCTTCCCAGCCCGCAAGGGCCAGTGGCTTCAGGGTCGCGCAAAGCTGGTGACAGTGGCGGGTCCGCGCCGGATTCGCACCGGCTTCCCTCAGGGTCGGACGTCCCTCGCACACGCGACGGACCGCGTTCGACCCAGGCCCTCGCGGGCACCGGGAGCAGGGCGGACGCTAGTCCTCCCGAGGCGGAAGGTCAACGCGGAGTCGGGATTGGCGCGGGTGGCAGGGCGCAACCAGGTCGGGCCTGATTACGGCGCGGTGCAGGGATTGCCGTCGCTGCACGGGGCGAGCAGCAGCGCGGTGGCGACGGGGATGTGCGTGCCGACCGGAATCTGCTTGATCTGCATGCTGCCGCCGAACTGAATCGCGCCGCTCGACTGGTTGGCCCCTGAGAGCGTCACGCCGATCGTCGCGCCCGGGATGTTGCAGATGACCAGACCCTTGGCACCGGGCGGAATCGCGCACATCGGCTGCACGAAGCCCATGTCGACCACGCGCTGGGCGTAGGTGGACGAGGCGCTGATGCTGCACGGCTTCACGGCGAACGGGTCGTTCATCGGGACGACGACCTTGTCACCGGCGTCGCGGACCTCGACCAGCATCGAACCGACCTGATGCGACGCGCAGCTGCCGCCGTCGGCAAACGCCCAGTCCAGGCTGACGACCGTGCGCTTGCCGATGTCGATGGCGTTGGCCAGCTTGGCGTCGTTGTTGGCCATGATCTGTACGGGACCCGCCAGCAGCACGTTGCCGTAGCTGTCCGCCGTCTGCGGTCCCAGACCGTCGAGCTGGATGTAGCGCGCGCCGGCCGGGATGTTCGACAGCGTTGCCGTACCGTTCTTGCAGGGCACCTGCACGCTGGCAAGCACTTGAGTCTTCTGCTCGTCCAGCACCCGCACGTCCACGTTGGTCAGCTCGTACTTGGCGCACTCCGTGGCGGGAGCCTTGCCCAGCACCGTCCACGTCAGGGTCAGGCCGCCCGCCCCACTCAGCTGCACCAGATTCACGGCCGGCGAGATCACCGTCTGCGTGCCGCCGGTCACCTGGAAGGGGCCGGTCAGCGGGTCGTTGCCCACCACCAGCTGGCCCTGAGCGTTCAGGCCGTCCAGCTGCAGCATCCGGCTACCGGAAGGGACGTTGCTGATGATCGCCGAGCCGTTGGCGCAGGGCACCGATCCGGTCGAGATGACTTGCTTGCCGGTGCCGTCCAGCACGCTGATGGCGATGGTCTGTACGCCGTACTTGGCGCAGCCGGTGTTGGCGGCGGTACCCAGCACCGTCCAGCCAAGCGAGATGCTTCCGGTCAAGGCACGTGTCAGCGGCGCGAGATCGATGGGCTTCTCCACCAGCACCAAGGTGTCCGCGGGCACGTCGATGGGGCCGTAAAGGCTGGCGTTTCCCCACTCGACCGTATTGTTCTGGGTCAGGCCGTCGATCTGCAGATAGCGCACGCCGATCGGCACGTTGTTGACGGTCAGCTGGCCGGCGCTGCACTGCGTCTCAGCCGAGGCGACGATGACGGTCTTGGTGTCGTCCAGCACGCTGACGACCACCGTGTGGATGCCGCGCTTGGCGCACCCTGCGATGGCCGAGTCGCCGGCGATGGTCCACGCCACGCCGATGCTGCCCGAGGTCACGACCGTGGGCCCCAAGGGCAGCACACCGGTCGGCTGGGTGAAGCCCGCCAGCGCAGTGACGGTCTGCCACGGCGTGACCGCCACGACCGTGTCTTGCGCCGACATGCCTTCGACGCGGACGTCGTAGTCGCCTTCCGGGACGCTGATGCTCCGGGAGCCCTGCGTGCAAGAGACGTTGGCGATGCTGGGGAAAGTGCCGTCGGCGGGTTCGACCCGAATGGTGACGGAGTCGATGCCGAGGGCAGAGCAACTGCCGCCGACCGGCTCCCACTGCACCTGAAGGATGCCGTGATTCGCACCGGTGTTGACGATGCAACCGGTGGTGAAGAAAGCCAACAGAGCAAGGGCCTTGATGATGCGCGGCATGATGTCACCTCCGGCCGCTTCAACGGCCGCGCCGCCAGTCTATTCACGGCACGGCCCGATGCTCAAGCGCTGGACCGCCGTGACGCGAAATCCATGGAAGTTGACGAACCGCGCAGGTGCCTGATCCTGCGACCAACCGCCCGCGGGGCGGCGACGCTTCGATCCGCGAAGCTGGGGAGACTCATGGACGACCGACCTCGTCCCGCCAGGCTGCTGTTGCTGACTTGCGCTTGCGTGGCATCGCTCGCTTCGGCTTGTGCGGGCGTTCCGTCGGTGCCTGCGCCGTCGTACGGTTTCGACTCCGGCTTGGCCAACGTCTCTCAGGACGTTCATTTTGGTCGGCGCGCCGTCCCTGCTGCCTCTGCCCCGGCGCCAGCTTCAGACCGTCCTGCGGCCTACGCTGCCGCCGCGCCGAGGCCGACTTCTCCCCGCCCTGCAGCAAGACCGGCGCCCGTTGCCGTGAAGCCCGCGGCGCCTGCCACGGTGGCCGCGGCTCCGGTCGAGCCTCGTCCGTCGCCTGCCGTTGCCTCACCCGCAGCGAAGTCGGTGGTGCCTGCGGGTCCGATGCCGGCCGGTACGCCCTATCCCGACGATCTGCGGGCCTCTCAGCGGGTGGAGGCTGCCGCTGCCTTGCTGGGGACGGCGGGACTTGCCGATCGTGCGTTCGTCGCCCACGTGCTGCGGGCCGCGGGACAGGACCTCGAAGTCGACCGAAATGTGAACTACGCCGCTGGGTTGCACGCCAAGCTGCAGGCCGATGGCGTCACCGTGGAGGCTGCCGAGGCCCGGCCCGGGGACCTGGTGTTCTTCCGCGACACGTCCGATCTGAACGGCAACACGCGCCCGGACGACGGTGTGACGCTGGTTGGCGTGGTCGAGCGCGCACAGGGCACGCAGGTCGTCTTCATCGCCCAGCGCGCGGGCAAGGTGCGGCGCATGGCCGTGGACCCACAGCGACCCCAGGTGGTGCGCGAGGGCTCGCAAGTCGTGAATACGCGGCTGGTTCGTTGGCCTGGCAGCACGCACGCCTGGACGACGGGGCAGTGTCTGGTCGGTTACGCGCGGCCGCGGCAGCCGTAGAGGCCTGCGGTCCTACTGCCGAATCCACACCATCGTCACGCCCTCACCGCCTTCGCCGCGGATGCCGATGCGGAAGCGGTCGACCTGCGGATGCTTGCGCAGATGCTGGCGAACGGCCTCGCGGACGGCCCCCGTGCCCATGCCGTGGATGACGCAGATGCCCGGGGCGTTGGTGACGGTGGCGCGGTCCAAGGCGCGGTCGACCTCCCGCAGCGCTTCGTCCACACGGTGGCCGCGTAGGTCGATGGTGCGATCTGAGGTGCGCAGGGCCTGCGTGTCCTCGTCGTCGGTGGCCTGCAGCATGTCCACGGCGTCGGGCGTGACCTGACGGGCGGTGGCGGGCAGCGGGCGGATCCCGGTTGGCGGGGCCGGGCGTGGCGGGGATTTCTGCGGCGCGCCCTTGTCGGTCCCGGCAAGCTCGCGCAAGTCCGCTTCGCCGCACCATTGTTCCAGACTGCCGGCGCGCACGCGGTAGCGGCGGTTGCGCGTGTCCACTTCGGTGACGACCACCGCGCGGTTCAGCGTCTCGAGCCAGACCGACGAGTCCACCTTGGTCTTCTGTGGATCCAACGGCTTGCGCTGTGGCTTGCCCTCGCGAACCTCGCGGGCCTGTCGCTCCAGTCGCTCCAGCTCGACCTGACGCGCCGACAGGGTGCGGGCCGCGTCCTCGATGCGTTTCCGGTCGCCCTCGCGTCCCGCTCGCTTGGCATCCTCGAGATCCCGAAGCGCGGCGGACACTTGCTCCAGCGCACCAGCGGCCGCCTTCTCGATGCGCCGCTCAGCCGCGACCGCCTCGTTGCGCCGCTGGTCGTCCAAGGCTGCGCGCGACCGGTCCAGCTGATGCTGCTGCTTCTCGATCTCCAGCAGCCGTTCCTGCACTTGGTGGCGCATGTCCTCCAGCCGCTGCAGGGTCTGCGCCACTTCGCTGCCGCCGCCGCCCGCCAGACGCGTGGCGCGCTCGACCACCGATGCGGGCAGACCCAGCCGCCCGGCCAGCGCCAGTGGGTTGGACGAGCCGATCTGTCCCATTCGCAAGCGGTAATTGGGGGCCAGCGAGCGAGAGTCCAGGTCCAGCGCCGCGTTTTCGAACACCGGATCGCGCACGGGCAGCAGCTTCAGCGCCTCGAAGTGCGTCGTCACCAGACCCACACACGGCGTCGGGTGGTTGCCCAGGTACTCCAGTAGCGCCGTCGCGAGCGCGCTGCCTGCGATGGGTTCGGTGCCACTGGCGAGCTCGTCCAGCAGAATCAGGACGTTGCGGTTGCCGGCACCGTCCAACGCCCGCGCTGCTCGCTGCACCGCGCGCAAGTGGCCCTCAAACGTGGACAGCCCGGCCTCGACGTCCTGCGCGTCGCCCAACACGACCTCGACGGCGTCGAACCACGGGATCTGCGTGTCCGGCCCGGTCGTGACGTACAACCCCAGACGCGACATCTCGATCGCCAGGCCCACCGTCGACAGCACGACGGTCTTGCCGCCGCCGTTGGGACCACTGACGATCAGCCACCGTGCGGGAGGGGCCACGTCCACGCTGTTCGCCACCACCTGCACGCCGTCCAGCACCAACAGAGGGTGACGCCCACGGTCGATGAACACCCTGCCATTGTTCGAGAATCGCGGACGGTGGGCGTCGAGACGCGCGGCCAGCCGGGCCTGCGCCAGCACCACGTCGAGGGCCGCCAGACGTTCTGCCGCATCCAGAAAATCGTCGGACTGACCGGCGACCAGCCCCGTCAACTCTGCAAGAATTCTACGTTCTTCCCGCCGCACCGCCTCGATCGCCAGCGACAACTGGTTGTTGCCCTCGACCATCTCTGGTGGCTCGACGTACACCGTTTGACCAGTCTGCGACGTGCCGTGGATGACGCCGCCCAGCACCCGCTTGTCGCTGGACTTCACGGGCAGGACGTACCGATCGTCGCGCAGCGTGTAGTACTCATCCTGCAGCAGCCCTTGCTCGTCGGTTTCCTTGACCAATTCACCGATCCGGCGGCGCAGGCGGCTGGCGATGGACAGCACCTCGGCGCGCAGACGGGCCAGTTCAGGGCTGGCGGAGTCGAGGATGTGCCCCTCGTCGTCGATGGAGTCGGCCAGCAGGGTGGCCAGCAGGCCCAGATCCGGCAGATCGGCCACGTCACTGCGCAACCGCTGCACCTGCATCGGCCAGGTCCGGGGCTGCCGCACCAGCCGCGCCGTCGTGCCCGCCAGCTTGGAAATCACGGCAAGTTCAAGGCCATCCAGTACGCCACCGCGCTGTCCGTGCGCCAGCAGGTCGGCGACTTCCAGACGCGGGCAGAGGGGGATCACCGCTCCCGAGTCGTGCAGCACGGTGGCCTCGCCAATGCGATCCAGCCTGCCCTCGGCCTCGAGCATGTCGCGGGCAAACGGCAGTTCGGCGGCGCGGCGGGCACCCAAATCAGTCTGGCAAAGGCTGGCCAGGGTCTTGAGGACGCGTTGGAGGCGCAGTGGGTCGTTCATGGGCTCCAGGGGCCGGTCGGCGCATCCGGCGCGATCTTCGTGCCTTGCCGGGGGGGCGGCCGCCTTCTATCATCTGTCGGCTCAGGCGTGAACGGGGCCACTGCCCATCTCGAACGGATCCGTGACGGCCTGTCCAACGGGGACGACACATGACCACAGAGCCGAACTCCGCGGAACAGAACCCGATGCGCCGCACCTGGTCGGAGTTCCGCGACGCGCGTCGCGAATTGACGACCCTGCTGGGCGTGCCCGTGCCGTTCGTCGGTCGCCGTGCTGAGGTCGAGGCGCTGTACAACATCGTCCGCGAGTCGCTGAACAAGCGGCAGATGGGCGCGGCGTGGGTCTACGGCCCGTCCGGTGTGGGAAAGACCAGACTGCTGAATGAGTTGGAGCGTGCCGTCAGCCCCGATCGCCGTGGCGTGGGCTGGTACCGCGTCGTGGTCGGCAAAGAGCTCGCTGGGCCGCCCACGCTGGCAGGACGTTTACTGCTGGAGTTGCTTGGCGGTCCGCACGTGCTGCGCATGCCCGATCCTTGGCAGTTCGTGAAAGAGCGGCTCTCGGCCGTGGTCGGTGCCCAAGCGGCGGAGTGCATGGAGGCGGTGGCGCCGCTGCTGGGGTTGCGCGGGCAGGAGGGCAGTGAGGAAGAAGAGGCCCTGCGCCAGCGCGAGGCGCCCCACCACGTCGCGGTGCAGTTCGTCGGCAGCCTGCTGCGGCACCGCGGCAAGCAGGGTCCCTTCGTCCTGCAGGTCGATGCCTCTTACCACGACGACGAGGAGCTGCAGATCCTGCTGTCCGGTCTGTGCGACACGCTGGCCCACTCGCCCGCCACGTTGCTGGTCGAGGCCCGCCGACCGCCACCCGAGGGCGTCGCCATCCGCGCCTGGCGTGTGGACCCGCTGGATGTCGAGTCGATGCAGGCGCTTGCGAAACACCTGAGCAAGCGCGTGCGGGGCGCTCCTGCAGACCTTTCGGAGCAGCTGCAGGCCGAGGCAGACGGCAATCCGGAGCGGATGATCGACAAGATGCGCGGCATGATCGCCGCGGGCGAAGTGGTGTCGACGGACGGCGCCTGGACCTTTCGCGACCAGGCACCGCGTGTCGAGGCGCCGGCGCGGCGCACCCCTGCGACAGGGACGTCCGGCAACACCTTGCCCGACCGCATTGCCAGACTTCCCAATGACTTGCACGAAGTCATCGACGCGGCCGCCATCTTCGGCCCGGTCACCTGGTTCGGCGGCATCCTCTCTGTGCTGCGGGGCGGGCGCCATGAACCGTCCGAGAGCCTGTCGGAACGCGACCGCGTCAGCCTGAAAGCGTCGATGATGCAGCTGCAGGCGATCGACGTGCTGGTGTTCGTCGAGAACCCGAAGATGACGCGCGAGCTCGAGTTCGCGTTTGCCTTCCCCACCGACCCTGCGGCAATTCTGGCTGAGATGCCGTACGAAAAGCGCAGTCTGTACGCGCGTTTGGCGGCGCAGTGGCTGGGAAGTCGGCCGCGGCAGGACCCGGTCGGCGACACCGCGCGCATCGCCGAGCTGTACGAGCAGGGCGGCCGCAACCGGCAAGCGGCGGCGCTGTACATGGAAGCGGGCAACGCGGCGCGCACCGTGGGGCAGCTGCAGCGGGCGCTGGCGCTGTACGACTCTGGTGCAAGGACCGCCGGTCCCGACGACGCCGACCTGGCGTGTGATGTGCGAACTGCGCACGGTGGAAGCCTTTTGCGCCTGAGCCGCCACCGAGAGGCCGAGCCGGTGCTGCTGGACGCGCTGCACATGGCGCGCTGCCTGGACGATGACTTGCGCTGCGGCATCGTGCAGCTGCGGGTGGCGCAGGTGGCCCGCGTGTCGGGGCGGTATGAGGCGGCAACGTCGTTTCTGGAGGGCGCGCTGAAGCACCTGCGGGTGGCGGGCGCACACCGCTGGATCGCCGACGTCAGCGACGAGCTGGGCGTGATCACACTGGTTCGTGGCGAGCCGGATGCCTACAAAAACGCGCTGGCCCACTTCCTGAAGGCGCTGGCGCTGCGGCGGCGATCGGAGGATCGGCGCGTGGTGGCCCGCTCCCTGTGCAATATCGCGAGGGTGCACATGGGCCGTGGCCATTTCACGGATGCGGTGGAGGCCGTCCACGAAGCCGTGCAGATCTGCGAGCAGATCCAGGACCGCTGGGGTGCCGCCGCGGCGCGGACGGTGCAGGGCGAGGTGCTGGCCGCGTCGGGCAAGCACAAGCAGGCGCTGCAGAGCTGGGAGGTGGCGACCGGTCTGGCCAGTGAGATCGGCGACCCGAGTCGGCGTGTCGAGCTGGTCGTCCTGCAGGCCGAGGTTCACATCGCCTTGGGCGACTGGCAGCACGCAGCGGCGCTCATGCTGGACGCCTTGGAGCAGGCCAGAGAGATCAACGATCCCGAGCTGTTGTCGGGCATCCACCGGGTGCAGGCGGCCATCTCGTTGGAGCGGGATGCGCTGGAGACGGCCGACCTCGACAGCGAGCGTGCGGTGCAGGTGGCGCGCGACAGCGGGGCGCGGCTGCAGGTGGCGCGGGCGCTGCTGGTGCGCGGCTGTGTGCTGGGCACCCGCGCGATGGCGGACAAGGGTGCGCGAGCGACTGTGACCGACCGCAAGTCCACAGAGTGCTTCGAGGAAGGGCTGAACATCCTGCGCGAGGTCGGCGACATCGTCGGGCTGGCCGTCGGGTTGCGGTCCTACTTGAGCTATCTGACCCGACGGGGTGGCGGGCCCCGGCACAGCGCCGTCCAGCACCGACTGCGCGAGGTAGAGGCAGAGATCGCCAGAGTCGCCGGGTAGTTCGCAAACACCACTGGTCACGTCTGCCCCTGCGTGCTGCGATGGGTGTTCGTCGCACTGACGCCGGAGGCATCGTGAACTGGACCCCGCACCCGGGCTCGCTGCCCGCCCCCCGCGACCTGCAGGCGCAGCTAGAAGCCGCGCTCGCCGCGCTGCCCCCGAACCACGCGCCGCGCACCCGTCACTACGCCGGGGCCGACCGACGCTCGCAAGGCACCGCGGTGACGCACGACAGTCCGTATGCCCCCGCGGGCGCGCAGCCGACGTACACCAACCGCCTGATTTTGCAGACAAGTCCCTACCTGCGCCAGCACGCCCACAATCCCGTCGACTGGCGGCCTTGGGGGCCTGAGGCGTTCGACGAAGCCCGCGAGCTGAACCGCCCCGTGTTTCTGAGCGTGGGCTACGCGACCTGCCACTGGTGTCACGTGATGGAGCACGAGAGCTTCGAGGACCTGGACGTCGCCCGCGTGCTCAACGAGCGCTATGTGCCGATCAAGGTCGACCGCGAAGAGCGTCCAGACGTCGATGCCGTGCACATGGCTGCTGTCCACGCCATGCAGGGTCACGGCGGCTGGCCGATGAACGTGTGGCTGGCGCCGCTGCCGGTCGAGGCGGGCGGCGGGGCCGTCGGGCTGCCCTTCTTTGCCGGCACGTACTTTCCGCCCCACGACGGCGTGCGGGGGCAGACCCGCGGCCTGCACGAAGTCGCCACGCAGCTTGCCGATCTCTACGCGCAGGACCCGGACCGCGTGTTCGGGCACGGCTGGCAGGTCGCTGCGGCCGTGCGGCAGCAACTCTCGGGCGATGAACCGGGTGAGCTGGTGGGAACGCAAGCCACCGATGCCGTGGTGGAAGAGCTGAAGCGCGACTTCGATGCCGTGAGCGGCGGGCGGGGGCGGGCCCCCAAGTTCCCGTCGCAGATCCCGGTTGAAGCACTTTTGAGGCACTATTGGCGCACAGGTGATGCACAATCCCTGCACATGGCTGTCTTCACGCTGCAGCAGATGGCGGCAGGCGGCCTGTACGACCACGTCGGCGGAGGCTTCCACCGCTACAGCACCGACGCGCGTTGGCGGGTGCCTCACTTCGAGAAGATGCTCTATGACCAAGGGCTGATCGTGCTGGCCGCGGTCGATGCTTGGCAGGTGGTGCGGGACCCGGATCTCGCTCTGGTCGTGCGCGAGACGCTCGACTACCTGTTGCGTGAGCTGCGTCACCCCGACGGCGCCTTCCACTCAGCCACCGATGCGGACAGTGAGGGGCGCGAGGGCGCGTACTTCGTCTGGACGTTGGCAGAGCTGCAGGACGTGCTGGGGCCCGACGAGGCGGCCGTTCTGGCCGATGTGTACGACGCGAGTCCGCAAGGCCACTTCGAGGGGGCCAACGTTCTGCACCGGCGCACACCGTGGCCGGAAGCGGCGGCGCGGCACGGCGTGTCGGTGGACGACCTGCAGCGACGCACCCGAGCGAGTCTGGACCGGCTGTATGAGCGGCGTCAGACCCGGGAACCGCCGCTGCGCGACGACAAGATCCTGATGAGCTGGAACGGGTTGGCGATCTCGGCGCTGGCCCGTGCTGGCCGGGTGTTCGACGAGCCGCGCTGGGTACTGGCCGGTGAGCAAGCGGCGCACTTTCTGCTGGACCGCCTGCGGCAGGACGGGCGTCTGCTGCGGTCGTGGTTGGACGGGCCGTCGCGCACCTGGGCGTTCCTGGACGATTACGCCTTTCTGATTCAAGCGTTGCTGGATCTGTTCGAGGCGACCTCGGCCGTGCAATGGCTTCGCAAGGCGCTGGAGCTGCAAGCGACGCAGGACCGCCACCATTGGGACCCGGAGCGCGGGGGCTACTTCGCGACGCCCGACGACGGCGAGCACGGTCTGGTCCGCGTGCGGCCCGACCAGGACGGCGCGGAGCCGTGCGGCAACTCGGTCGCAGCGCTGAATCTGGTGCGTTTGGCGGCCCTGACCGGCGACGAGCGTTGGCACCAGCGGGCTGGGCAGACACTGCAGGCGTTCGGTGAGCGTTTGGCAGACATGCCCGGAGCGCTGGCTGAGATGCTGCTGGCGGTCGAGGCGTGGCACGCGCCGATGCAGGAGGTCGTGCTGGTGTGGCCCAAGGGCAGCGACCAGTCGACGCTCGGGCCGTTCCTGACCGCGCTGCGCGACACCTTTGCGCCGCATCGCGTGGTGATGATGGCGCAGGAAGGCGAGGGGATTCGAGCGCTTGCAGAGGTGGCCCCGTCGGTCGCCGAGCGAGTGGCGCTGCACGGCCTGGCCACGGCGTACGTCTGCCGACAGGGCGCGTGCGAGCTGCCCACGGTCGACCCGAGGGTGCTGGTGCAGCAGCTGTGGAGAGGATGGCGCCCCGACGAGAACGCGCGCGAGCGATAGGCCAAAGGGAACGGCTTGACCGCGTCAGGCGCCGACGAGAGGGGCGCCGAGCCTTGGCCTCGCCCTACTCTGACGGCAGCGGCTGGCCGGTGCGCGCCATGGTGTGCAGGCTGTCGGCCTTCTCCTGCATGCTGGCCAGCTTGCGGTAGAGCTGGCTGAAGTGCGGATTCTCGATGAACTTCATCAGATGGTTGCGACCCCGGAATTCCTGGGTGGTCGCGGTGTCGATGATCTCTTTGAGAATACGGATCTCGTTGCGGGTGAACGAGTTGCTGACGCGGATGATGGTCTGCTTGCTCATCGTTCCTTCCTGACGGGGTGGCGGCGCGATCGCCAATAGCGGCCGGAGTGTGCACCAGGAAGCGGGCCGAGCCAAGGGGGGGGGGGAACCTTCGGACCACATGCCTGCGCAACCCTTGAAAGACCATCGAGAAAGTCTCGTCAGTTGCAGGGCAAACGGGCGAAGCCGCAGCGGCCGACCCTTCGGGGCCATCGGTTTGCAAGCACTACCGCGGCAGGGACTTTCCGGCTACCGTCGCCCTTTCTGTTCCGCCGACTCGGCCGCTCTGACTTCTGGAGGCAACCGTGGACCCTTTCGTCGACCTTCGCAGCGACACCGTCACCCGACCGACGCCCGCCATGAAGCAGGCGATGATGGATGCGCCCTTGGGCGACGACGTGTTCGGTGACGATCCGACGGTGCACGCGCTGGAACGCAAGGTCGCTCAGCTGTTGGGCAAAGAGGCGGCGATTCTGGTTCCCTCTGGCACCATGGCCAACCAACTTGCCTTGCGCGTGCACCTGCGACCCGGCGAGGAGGCCATCGTCCACGCGGGCTGTCACGTTCTGAACAACGAGGGCGGCGGCGCGGCGGCGCTGTCGGGGGTGACGTTGCGGCCGCTCGACTCGGCCGACGGCGGTCTGGACCCCGGCGAGGTCGAGGCCAACCTGCATCTGGACGACGACCCGCACCACGCGCAGACCCGCCTGATCTGTCTGGAGAATACACACAACGCGTGCGGCGGGCAGGTGTTGTCGTTTCCGGGCTTGCAGGGGGCGGCCGAGGTCGCGCGGCGCCATGGCGTTGCGATGCATCTGGACGGCGCGCGACTGCTGAATGCGCAGGTGGCGTCGGGCCGTGCGGCGCAAGAGTGGGCGGTGCCGTTCGACACGGTGTCGCTGTGTCTTTCCAAGGGGTTGGGGGCTCCGGTGGGCAGCGTACTGGCCGGATCGGCCGACCTGGTCGCCAAGGCGCGTCGGCATCGCAAGCAGCTGGGTGGCGGCATGCGGCAGGCGGGTATTCTGGCGGCGGCCGGTCTGTACGCGCTGGAGCATCACGTGGAGCGACTCGCCGACGACCATCGCCGTGCGCGACAGCTGGCGGAGGCCATTTCCCAAGTCCCCGGACTGACGGTTGAGCTTTGGCGGGTGCAGACCAACATCGTCTACTTCGACCTCGCCCCGGACCATCCGCTGGCCAGGGATCCACGGGGGCGTGAGACGTTGCAGCGGCGTCTGGCTGAGCGGGGCGTGCGCATCGCAGGGGCGCCGTATCGCCTGCGCGCCGTCACACATCTGGACGTGGACGATGCAGGAATCGATAGGGCGTGTGCGGCGTTGCGCGAGGTGATGCGTTAGTCGCCAGCCAACGACGGGCTAGGCGCGGCGACGGGCGATGGCGCTCTGGAAGACCTCGATGTAGTCGCCAGCCGAGCGATCCCACGAGAAGTCCTGACGCATGCCGTTGAGCTGAATCTGCCGCCAAGAGTCGGGCGCGGTGTAGAACACGGACAGTGCGCGGTCGATCGCCGCCTGCAGGCCCGCCGTCGTGTCTTCGTGGTAGCGGAAGCCGGTGGCCTGGCCGTCGCTGACCTGCGAAACCGGGGTCTCGACCACCGTGTCGAGCAGGCCGCCCACCGCGCGAACGATCGGCACGGTGCCATAGCGCATGGCGTACAACTGGCCGAGACCACAAGGCTCATAGCGGCTGGGCATCAGGATGGCATCACAGCCGGCCTGCATCGCGTGCGCCAGCGAGGGCTCGTGGGCAAAGCGGACGCGTACGTTGTTGGGGAACTGGCGCTCGAGATACCGCAGCCACTCTTCCAGCGCCGCCTCGCCCTGACCCAGAACCAGCAGGCGCACTCCGCGCTGGGCGAGCCACGGGACGATCTCGGCGACCAGATCGATGCCCTTCTGGCGGGCAAAGCGGCTGATGACGCCGAAGACGGGCGTGCGGTCCCAGGTGTCAAAGCGCGCCGACTCGAGCAGCGAGTTGCGGCAAGCGGTCTTGCCGTCGAGCGAATTGATGTCGTAATTCGCGGGGATCAGAGGGTCCGTCGACGGGTTCCACGCTTGGGTGTCCACGCCGTTCAGGATGCCGGACAGCTTGTTCTTGTGCGTCGCCAACATGCCTTCCAGTCGCTCACCGAACAGGGAGCTCTGGATCTCTTGGGCGTAGCGCGGACTGACGGTCGTCAGCGCGTCGGTGGTGGCGATGCCGCCCTTCATCAGGTTGATGCGGCCGAAGAACTCCATCTTCTCGATGGTGTAGTGCTCCCAGCCCAGACCGGCCACCAGCAGTTCGTGGTTCGGGAACACGCCCTGGTAGCCCAGATTGTGGATCGTCAGTACGGACGCGGCGTTGGGCAGCCGGTCGCGGTATGGCCCCGACAAGTACACGGGGATCAGCGCGGTGTGCCAATCGTGGACGTGGAAGACATCCGGAGCGCCGCCCATCAGCTCGGTCGAGCAGTCCAGCACCGCCCGGCAGAAGGTCGAGAAGCGCGCGACGTCGTCGGGATGGCCGTACAAGCCTTCCCGGTCAAAAAGCACAGGACAGTCAAAGGCATAGGTCGGCACGTCAGAGCCGGGCGCGCCCGAGCCCGTCGCCCCTGCCTGTGGCCCGAGAATCCGCAGGAAGCGGCCTTCGATGTAGTGTGGCCCCAGCCAGACGCCGCTCTTTGCGCCGGTGTCGACCAGCAGCGAGCCCGACGTCTCGACCTTGCGCTTCACCTCGCGGTAGAGCGGCAGGAACACGCTGACTTCAGCGCCGGATTCGCGAAGGGCTTGGGGCAGGGCGCCGGAGACCTCAGCGAGGCCCCCGGTCATGCACCAAGGGTAGGCTTCGGCAACGGCGTAGGCGATGCGGAGTGGTTCAGTCATTTCGGCTCATGTCGTTGCTATGCCGACGGACCGCGAGGTACGTGTCCGCACGCTCTCGCATGATGTCGGAGACTGCGGGGTCCTGGAGCAGCATGTAGGCCATGTCTTCGGGGATCTCGATCGGACCCTGGCGGGGCACGTGCGTTCCCTTGGGCAGGACGATGATTCCCTTGTCGGTGATGAACGGGAAGCGCAGTCGGTCGGCCTCCTCGTCGTAGCCGATGGTCGTGCCCTCGGCGATGGTGACGTTGTGGTCCAGCAGTGCGTTGCGGATCCAGCAGTGGCGTCCGACGTTGCAGCGACCTGAGGTGACGGAGTTCTCGATGCTGGCGAAGCGGTGAAAGTAGCTGTCCACGCCGGCCACCACGTTGATCAGCATAGCGCCCGAGACGATGGCGCCCTCGCACACCAAGCTGTCGACCACCTGCCCGAATTCACGCTGCTTTCCGGCCAAGACGAATTTGGCGGGCGGCAGGTTGTACTGCGCCGAGTGGATGGGCCATTGGCGGTTGTACAGGTTGAACGCCGGCAGCACTGCGCGCAGGTCCATGTTGGCGTCGAAGAAGCTGTCGAGCGTGCCCACGTCGCGCCAGTACGGTGCCGCGCCGGGGGCCTCGCCGGGAACCTTGTTGGTCGAGAAGTCATAGATGTAGACGCGGTAACCGTCGGCCACCATCTTGGGGATGATGTCTTTGCCGAAGTCGTGCTGCGAGTTGGGGTCTTCGCTGTCCTGAATCAGGAGGTCTTCCAGCACCTTGCGCTTGAAGAAGTAGTTGCCCATCGACACCAGACAAATGTCGGGCTTGCCGGGGATCGGGATCGCGTCCTCGACCTTGGGCTTCTCCTGAAAGCCAATGATGCGGCCGGTCTCATCGACCTGGATCACACCGAAGGCAGACGCCTCTGCCCGCGGCACCGGATAGGCGGCGATGGTCAGGTCGGAGTTGAGTTCGACGTGGTGCGCCTCCATCTGGTCGACCGCAATCTTGTAGATGTGGTCGCCGCCGAAGACCGCCACGTGGTCGGCGTGCTCGTCCTGGATCAGGTTCAGGTTTTGGTAGACCGAGTCGGCCGTGCCCACGTACCAGTGCTCGCCGCGCCGCATCTGCGCCGGCACCGCATCGACGTGCTGGTCCAGCAGCCCCGACAGGTTCCAGTTGCGCGACAAGTGCGTGATCAGCGACGACGCCATGTACTGCGTCAGCACCTTGATTCGGTAATAGCCCGAATTCACGAAGTTCGACAGGACGAAGTCGATGATGCGATAGCGTCCGCCGAACGGAACCGCGGGCTTGGCCCGGTGGGTTGTCAACGGGGCCAGACGGGATCCCTTGCCGCCTGCGAGGACCATCGCCAAGGTGCGGGCCATGTTGCGGGGTCTCCTTTGGTCCAGATCGGGGCTGTCGGACCAACTGGGTTGGATGCGATGCCGGAGTGTGCCACGGCGCAACCGCAAGCGCCAACACCCGGGGAAACCCTCAGGTCAGCACGACGCCGCGGCCGTACAGCGCGAGCAGATCCATCGTCAGTGCCACACCGTAGTGCACGGCCACGCCCAGCCAGACCGAGCGGTGCTTCAGCGCCAGATAGCCCAGCACCGACCCCGCCAGAATTGCGCCCAGCGTCTCGGGCAGCGGCTTGCCGAAGTGTGCGGTCACGTAGGGGATGATCATCAGCGCGATCGCATACATACCGAAGTCGCGCTCAGTGCCGAAGGTGAGGTAGCCGCGCCAGAACGACTCTCCCGACACGAACACGAACACGTAGGCAACCTGATACAGCACGAACTGCCACACCGGGATGGAAGCGGAGGACAAGAGATCGTGGCAGAGCGGGTACTTGCGCAGGAAAGCGGGCGTCCCGGCGGCGTGGATGACAAACGGCAGGACGATCAGGAATGCCGCGAGGTACAGGGGCCACAGGCGGTGCGGGGTCGAGGACGAGCCGCTGGACGGCAGGACGCCGAGGTCGCGGGGGCGTAACCCCAGAAACCGACGGGCAAACAGCAGGGGCAGTATCATGCGGAAGAACACGCCTGAGGCCGAGAAGTAGAAGAACGACCACAGCGGCGCCATCGGGAAGGTGGGGTCGACCCAGGGCTGGAACCACCGCCGCCAGCTGTCCACGCGGCCCAGATACCAGAAGCCGCAGAAGCACAAAGCACCGGACACCAGCACAAGCCAGCTCTGCGGCGACACGCGCCTGAGCCACGCCGTGCCGTGGAACCACACGAGAATGCTGAAGCTTGCGGTGAAGGCGATCAGCAGGTGAACCGCCAGCCAGCGCTCGTCGTACAGGAAGCCCAGCTGGTACCGCGCCACCACCTGAACCACCAGACACGTCGCCATCAGCAGCAACGCCAAGGGGTTCGCGCGCAACGTGTCGGGCGTGAAAGCCGGCGTGGTGGGGGTCAGCAGCCAGGGCAGCCAGCCCTCGCGGGAAGCGATCGTGCGCTGGGCGGCTGGGCGGGAGATGGCGTGCCTCCTCGGGCGGCGGCTAGCGGGTCGCGGTGGTGTCGTCGGCCAGATCAGCCTCGGCATCCGTGCCTGCGGCATCATCGGCGTCAGCGGCCGTGTCGGTGGTGGTGTCGGCCGTCGAGTCCAGCGCGTCCTTGGTGTCGGTCGTCGTCACGTCGGGCACGATCTGGCTGGGGCACAGGCCGTCGCACGCCTCGCACAAGGAAGTCTTCAGGTTGCAGTAGTGGTTGCCATCGGCAGGGCACTGCGCGTTCTTGGTGCACGCCAGCTCAGGCGATTGGCGGGCGGGCTCGCAGGCAACCAGCAGCATCAGCAGCAGCGAGCCAGCCGAGAACAGGCGAAGGAAGGTAGCGAGCGGCATCGGCGGACTCCTGATCGGCGGCGCGGCGTTGCGCGATGTCCCCATGTAGCGGAACCGTCGGGTCGGGGCAACCCCGGGACGGTCGCGAAGGCTTGCGCAGCACACGGACATGCAACGCAAGCCGTGTCAGGGGTATTTCCACTCCCCGCACTTTGCGCACAACAGGTACCACCGCGATTTCTTTGCGCTCCACAGCACCATCATCGCGTGCCCGCACTTGCACGGCTCGACTGCGGGCTCAGGCGGCAGCTTGGCGGGGTCGGGTGGGTCGTTCCACGTGTCGCAGGCGTCGCAGCGCTGGTACCAACGGGTCTTCTTGGCGCTCCAAAGCTGACGCAGGACGCCCTTGCAGCGCTCGCACTTCACCAGTGGTGGGGCGGCGGGGCGGTCGGCGTGCGGGGTGTCGTCCTGGGGGCGGCCGCAGGTCAGACACTCAGGCGCGTGGTGGGGGCTGGTGCGGACCGGACCGTCGCAGAATCGACAGGAGCTGCTCGGGGTTCCATCGTCCGTGGTCTCGTAGGAGAAGCCGCAGAAGTGGGGGCCGACGCCGCTGCAGCGGACCCAAGCGGGGCTGTGTGCACGGTGCAGGATCAGCGGACGCTTGCAGCGCGGGCAGTCGCCCATGCGTTGCGAGCTGGTGGGCGACGAGCCCAGATCGATTCGCTCGAGATCGGGGGGCTTGGCTTGGATGCGTGCCACCAGATCCTTCACAAAGTCCCGTACTTCAGTCATGAAGACATCGCGCTGGTGTTCGCCACGGCGGATCCGTTCCATCGCCGCTTCCCACTGCCCGGTCAGCAGCGGCGACTTCAAGGCGTCGACCTCGATGCTGCGGATGAGGGCAATACCCTTCTCCGTGGGGCGCAACATCGTGTTCTTGCGTTCGGTTTTGCGCTCGACGTATTGCCGCTTGATCAGCGTCTCGATGATGTTGGCGCGGGTTGCCGGTGTCCCCAGGCCGCAGTCCTTCATCGCGCCGCGCAGGGACTCGTCGTCCAGATCGCGGCCGGCCGTTTGCATCGACCCCAGCAGATCGCCCTCCGTCATCGGCTTGGGGGGCGAGGTCTTGCCCGCCTTGGGGCCCACCGTCAGCGTCTCGACCGGTTCGCCCTTCTTCACCAGAGGCAACGCGGCGTCGGGCTTGCCTTCCTTGCCACCCGAGGCGGGCGGGTCGACGCGCGTCCAGCCCAGGTCCTTGACGACGGTGCCCAGGCTCTTGAAGGTCTCGATCCCCTTGGGATTTTCGACAGCGACGCGGGTAACCACGGTCGTCTTGGCCTCGACGCGGTCGGGAAACCACGCGGCCAGCAGCCGCCGGGCGATCAGGTCGTAGATCGCCGCCTCGTCGCCCATCAACCCTTGCGCCGACTTTTCGGTCGGGACGAGCGCCGAGTGGTCCTCGACCTCCTTGTCGTCCACGAACCGCTTGGTCAGCTTGGGGGTTCCCATCGCCCGGACTTCGGCGGCAAAGCCCGCGTACTTGCCGTTCTGGCCGTCTGCCAGCGCTTGCAGCCACTGCGGCGCCTTGGCGGCATCGGCCTCGGTCAAGTGGCGGGAATTCGTTCGGGGGTACGAGATCAGCTTGGATTCATACAGCTTCTGCGCGATCTCCAAGGTCTTTTCTGCGGTCAGCCCCAAACGCTTGTTCCCCTCTTTCTGCAGGGCCGTCAGGTCGTACAACAGCTCGGGGCGCTTGCGTTCGTCCTTGGCCGTGACCGTGTGCACCGTTCCCGCACGGCCCTGAACGCGGTCAACGATCGCGCGTGCCTCGGCTTCGGTGTCCAGGCGGTCGATCTCTTTGCCCTCCGCCGTGCGGTACCACTTGCCCTCGTAGTCGCCTGCCTCCGCCCGGAAGGTTGCCAGCACCGTCCAGAAGTCTTTCGGCACGAAATCGCCGATCTCCAGCTCGCGCTGCACCAGCATCGCCAGCGTCGGTGTCTGCACCCGCCCGATCGAAAACACGCCCTCGAGGCCCACCGCGCGCGCCATCAGCGTCTGCGCCCGCGTGCAGTTCAGGCCGACCATCCAGTCCGCTTCCTGCCGACACCGCGCCGCATCCGTCAGTCCCTGATAGGCCGACTCGGGCTTCATCGCCTTCCACGCGTCCTGGATCGCCGCGTCCGTCAGGCTGGAAGTCCACAGACGTTTCACGGGCTTGCTGCACTCGGCCAGCGCATAGGCCAGGTGGAAGATCAGCTGCCCCTCGCGCCCGGCGTCCGTCGCGTTCACCACCTCGGTCACGTCGGGGTGCTGCAACCACTGGCGCACTTCCTGCCATTGGTCCAGCGAAGAGGCGATCGGCTCGTAGCGGAACGTCTCGGGAAGAAAGGGCAAAGTCGCCAGCGTCCAGCGCTTCAGGTTCGGATCGTAGGCCTCAGGGCCCATCGCCTCGACCAGGTGGCCCACGCACCACGTGATGACCAGCTCGCCACCGCCCAGATGGTGCCGCCCCGTACCCTTGACCCCCAGCGCGGTGGCAATGGCGCGTCCCATCGAGGGCTTTTCGGCGATGACCAGACGCACGTGGGACTCCATGTGGGCAACAAGGGGGCCGAGGGTAGGGTCGGCAAGGGTCCGTCGGCAAGGGTTGCAGGACACGTGCCAAGCGTGCAGTGGCGCAACCCCAGACAATCCCTGCAAACCGTCGAATCCCCTGCGCAACCTGGGCGGTCTCGGGACCAGTCTCGAGAGCGGTCTCAGCCGTGCACACCCCTGACCACGACACTGCGCTGTGATTGGCCTATTCTCCCTGTCCTGACCGTCCATCGACGCAGGGAGCTCGCGCCAACCGTGATCGCCATCCTCTTGATCGGTTTCCTGTTCGGCTTCGTCGGGTCCATCCCGGTCGCGGGACCGATCTCTGCCTTGGTGCTGGGCCGGGCGCTGGACGCGCGCTACCGCGAGGGGTTGGCCATCGCCGCCGGTGCCGCGCTGGCCGAGTCGATCTACGCCGCGCTGGCTTTCTGGGGCTTGGGTGTGCTGCTGACCGCGCATCCGTGGCTCGATCCGGCGTCGCGGGTGGTGGCAGGTGCCGTGCTGCTGGCCTTGGGCGTCTTGTTCCTGCGGTACCGGCCAAGCCCGCCGTCGTCCGAACCCGCGCCGACCGGGCGCAAGGCCCGCGGATTTCTGTTGGGGTTTGGGATCACCGCGCTGAACCCGACGCTGATCGCCACCTGGACGGCGGCGACGGCCACACTTGCGTCGACGGGCTTTGTCGCCTTGAGCCCCAGCGGCGTCGGGCCGTTTGCGCTGGCGGCCTGCCTTGGCATCCTCAGTTGGTTTGCCGTCATGCTGGCGACGATCCGGCATCTGGCGGGTGGCGTCGGAGGACGCAAGTTCCAGCGCTTGCTGCCGATTCTGGGTGCGGTCCTGGTCGTCGTCGGCGTCGTCGTGACGGTCAGCGCGGTGGCGCCCCTGGTTCATGCGTGGCGTTAGCGGTCGCGGCGGTTGCTGTGCAAGGCCCACCTCCGACGGCCCACGCTTGACCTGTCCGTGACGCGGGTGCCACCTTGCTGGGCCGTGCAGACGGTCTTCCGGGGCACGTCCCGAATCCTTCCACGTCTGTCGCGGCTCCCACGCCCACGCCGCACGCCTTTGCGGTTCTGGCAGGTCCCCATGGTCAAGGTCATCACCATCGTCTTGTTGGGCCTGCTGGGCGTCGTGTTGCTGATGCAGCTGGGCGTGCGGTTGCGGGCACGCGCTTTTCGCGGCAAGGCCGTGCCGAAGCTGCCCGGGGAAATCGGTCGCAAGGTCGCAGACTTGGACGTGGCGCTGCTGTACTTCTTCGGTCCGAATTGCGCCGCATGTCGCCCGCTGACCCCGCGGATCCGCGAGCTGGCGAACACGAATCCCGCCGTGCTGCTGGTCGATGTGAGTCGGGACTTGGGTGTCGCTCAGGCGCTGGGCGTCATGGCCACGCCGACGGTGGTCGAGGTTGGCGGTGGGCAGGTGCAGGGGTACTACGTGGGGATGCCGCCGCAGGCGATTCTGGAGCGGTTTCGACGCTAGACCGGGGCGGCTAACCTGCCGGCCGTTCGGTGGTCGCGATGGCATAGGGTTT